>NZ_DASYHI010000014.1:0-229066 GCF_035998675.1 Telluribacter sp. | reverse complement strand
TACGACGGTGACTGTTGCCAGCCCCCTCGCCTTGCATGTATTAAGCCTGCCGCTAGCGTTCATCCTGAGCCAGGATCAAACTCTCCATTGTAAATAATTATAAACAACTGCTGCAAGCTGATAAATCAGCTCCACAACAGTCAACTTTTTGTACTGTCAAACGCTGCTTGCTTTTTTTAATAAGCTCTTTTCTCACTAAGCCAAAGAACGTTGCTCGCCAAAGGGTCTCCCCTTTCTTGAACTTGTGGTCAGACCGTCTGTCTTACCCGCCTATTTTTTGTATTCTGTCTGCCCTTCTCTTGCAGGCTTTCCAGCTCTTGTTTCCGAATGGGAGTGCAAAAGTAGCCGCTGCTTTCTTTATTTCCAAACAAGCAGCCCAAAATATTTTCGGAGCTTTTTCTCTCCGCTGCCGGGGCGGTATCCTTTCTGCTGTTTGGATTTTTTCAGACGCCTCCTGCTCTCTCTTTGGGGGAAGTGGGACCTAAGAAAGGTCGCTTTACCTGATCGGGCGCTTAGTCTTAACGCCGGGGCTGCTCTTATTAGTTCCTCCCAAGGAAGAACTTTTCTGCTTCACTACCTGCTGGCGCCGGGGCCCTTGCCCGGCCGTCTGCCGGGGCTGCTTTTCCCGTGGTTGGGAAGGGCAAAGGTAGTAGATCAACTACCCTTTCTGCAAGGGTTTTGACAACTATTTTTTTAGCTTCTGGCTAAGCGGCTGAGAAGCTTCTACTTAATTTGCCAAGACCGAGCCTGAAAAACAACAGCAGGTCATCCGCCCCGGAGTGCCGGCCCCTAAAAATTTTTTAGCGGGGGCTTTTCTGTCATGGCAAAGGCCCCCGCTACTAAGAAGAAAGGGCCTTTGTTGTATACAGAAGAGTAACGTTACCAGCTCAGGATTTAGTTCGATGACCTACTGAAACTTCATGTAATATTTATCCTATATATTATAGGTACAGGAAGTGATGTATTGCATTCACAAGATGACGCTTTACATTGTTTTAGAAAGCTTCACCAATAGTGGCGTAAAAGTTGCCGGAACCATACGGCGACATACCGTAGTCTATCCTTATATTAAGGTGGTTTTTCTTCTGTGCCGTCAGGCGCAGGCCCACTCCATAGGTGTACTTAGGCTTGCCGAGCCGTACGAAGTCTTTTTCATCTCCCAGAAAGCCAACCGCCCCAAAACCTACCAGTCCTATAAACCGCCACACTTCCCAGCGGGCTTCGGCTTGTCCAATCAGGGCGTTTTTGTCGCGGAAGTAGCCTTCGTAGATTCCCCGCATTTTCTTTTGTCCTCCTAAAAACGATAACTGGCTGAAAGGGATCCGGTCACCAACGGTTGCGCTCGCTACGTAATTAGTAGCCAGAACTACCTTTTTACCGAGCGACTGATAATGGGAAAGGTCCAGGTACAGGCGGGTAAAATTCCGGTCGGCCCCAAAAATCCTGGAAGTAGGCAGTACATATACTTCTCCGAATATACCCCGGCGCGGATAGAACACCATGTCACGCGTATCCCGTAGCAGGGATACCCCCAGTCCCGAGGTACGACTAAAATCACTTCCCTCAATTTGACCGGAAGCCAGTTCGCCACCCGGTCGGGTGCCCGTTACGTTATAACCCTCGTACTGGTACCGCAGCCCCAGGTAGGTATTGCGGGCGACAAGCCGGGAAGCCAGCAGTCGGATGCGCGGGTACTGAACATCGAATATTTCTTCCGGCACCCGGTTTTCACCTATTCCAAAGTAAAAGTAGTTGTATTTATACCAGCCATTGTCCCCACTGAAATAGTACCGGTTGTTATCATAAAAGATAGTAAAGGGCAGAAAAATAAGTACCTGCTTCTTTTGCGTATACGTAACCCCGAAAGACAGTTGAGAAGGCTTGGCACCGACTGAATCCCGGGCGAAGGAAAAAGTAGAAGCTACTACGGCACCGGCCCCGAAGCCGGTTTCGGGAAGCCGGAATACAACCGGTACGGGTACTATAGTCTTATCGCGCAGGAATTTTGACCTTTCCTGTTTTAAGCTGTCCAGTTGGGCTCCCAAAACAGAAAGTGGAAGAGCCAGCATTACCAGGAGCCGGTAGAATTTAATCATTTATACAATCCATTTTTGGATACCTACGACAACTACCATCTGTTGGACCGCCGTGTTCAGATTTAAAACCATATTTAAGGATGCAAAAAAGGATGAAGTAACGGGTAGAACCAAATCTGCTTGGCTACAATAAACATTTATCCGGAAAAAATACCAAAACTCCCCCGCCTGCCCTAATTTTACCCACTCAATTTGAATTCTTCACATTTTACTTTACTACCAATGGAATACCGTATAGAAAAAGATACCATGGGTGAGGTACAGGTACCGGCTCATGTGTACTGGGGGGCCCAGACGCAGCGATCAATTCAGAACTTCCCGATTGCGCAGGATATTAATAAAATGCCGAAGGAGATTATCAAGGCATTTGCTTACCTGAAAAAGGCCGCCGCTATTACCAATTATGAAGCAGGTACGCTACCCAAGGAAAAGTCGGATCTGATTGGGCGGGTGTGTGACGAAATACTGGAAGGTAAACTCGACGACCAGTTTCCGCTGGTAGTATGGCAAACGGGCTCGGGTACCCAGTCAAATATGAATACCAATGAGGTAATTGCCTACCGGGGCCACGTACTTCAGGGCGGCGAACTGGGTGACAAGCAGAAGTTTCTGCACCCCAACGACGACGTAAACAAGTCGCAGTCGTCCAATGACACCTACCCGACGGCCATGCACATTGCGGCTTATAAAATACTGATGGAAGTAACTATTCCGGGTATTACCAAACTGCGCGATACCCTGAAAGCCAAAGCTCAGGAATTTAAAAATGTGGTAAAGATTGGCCGTACCCACTTTATGGACGCCACGCCACTTACCCTGGGACAGGAGTTTTCGGGCTACGTGTCGCAACTCGACCACGGCCTACGTGCTATTAATAACACGCTGGCGCACCTGTCGGAACTGGCGCTGGGTGGTACCGCGGTAGGTACAGGTATCAATACGCCCGAAGGGTACTCAGAAAACGTAGCCCGCCACATTGCAGACCTGACGGGGCTGCCTTTTGTAACGGCGGAGAATAAGTTTGAGGCCCTGGCCGCTCACGACGCTATTGTGGAAGCCCACGGGGCCTTGAAAACCGTAGCCGTAAGCCTGATGAAGATTGGTAATGATATCCGGATGCTGTCGTCGGGACCACGCTCGGGAATCGGAGAAATCTACATTCCCGACAATGAGCCCGGAAGTTCTATTATGCCCGGAAAAGTAAACCCCACCCAGAGTGAAGCCATGACCATGGTAGCGGCTCAGGTACTGGGTAACGATGTTGCCATTAATATCGGGGGTGCCAACGGCCACTTTGAACTGAATGTATTCAAGCCCCTGATGGCCTACAACTTCCTGCACTCGGCCCGCCTGATTGGGGATGTGTGCGTGTCGTTCAATGACCGCTGCGCTGTAGGTATTGAGCCTCTGCAGGACAATATCCGCAAGCACGTAAATAACTCGCTGATGCTGGTTACCGCCCTGAACACCAAAATAGGGTACTACAAAGCGGCCGAAATAGCCCAGACCGCCCACAAAAACGGCTCCACCCTGAAAGAAACCGCCGTGGCGCTGGGGTACCTGACACCCGAAGAGTTTGATGAGTGGGTAAAGCCGGAAGAAATGGTAGGGAGGATAGATATATAAAGCAGGAATGGAGGAAAGGGGTATTTCGACATTCTGAAATTGAAAACCGAAAAGTAAAGCCCCGAATCAACTGTTCACCTTTTGACAATGAATGGCCTCGCCTTTGGGCGGGGCTTTTTTGCTTTCCTGAATTTGAGTACCTTAGTTACGATTATTACCACTCTATTTTAACCACAGAGCCAATGAGTACTGCACAGAGTACCACGGAGCATTATAAAAACTCTTATTTCCTATGTGCCAAAACTCCTCCTGACTCTTTGGTAAAACTAAAATTTCTGTACGCCGCTATGAAAAAACTACTCTGCCTCTTACTACTCATCGTTACGCTCCCTTTACGGGCACAAACTGATCTGAAAGACCGGGAGCTGGTATTCCGGGAGGTTAACGTAGTACCCATGGACCAGGAACGGGTACTTGTTAATCAGAATGTGGTAGTTAAAAATGGAAAAATAACCGCCATTACACCCGCTGCTCAAACTACCTACAGCAAAGATGCCCTGGTAGTAGAAGCCAAAGGCAAGTACCTCATGCCCGGCCTGGCCGAAATGCACGCCCACGTACCCCCGGTCGATGACATGGACCCCATCAGAGAGGTACTTACACTTTTTATTTCCAATGGCGTGACCACCATCCGCGGTATGCTGGGGCACCCCCTCCACCTTGATGTCCGTGAAAAACTCAGGAAAGGCGAACTCCTCGGTCCCCGCCTTTATAGTACGGGGCCTTCCTTCAACGGCTACTCCGTAAAGATTCCTTCGCAGGGAGCCGACATGGTGCGGACCCAGAAGCAGGCGGGCTACGACTACCTGAAGCTACACCCCGGCCTGACCCGCGAAAACTTCGCCTCTGTCGCCAAAACCGCCAAGGAGGTAGGGATTCCTTTTGTGGGGCACGTGTCGTTTGACGTGGGAGTATGGCGGGCCATTGATGCCGGCTACTCCTCCATTGACCACCTCGACGGTTTCATAGAAGGTATGGTACCCGGTATCGAATCCATGGATGAGAAGCAGATAGGCCTTTTTGGGATGTACGTAGCCGATAAAGCCGATCGTAGCCAGATCCCAAAGCTGATGCAGGCGCTTAAAGAGAAGAAGGTATGGGTAGTACCTACGCAAGCCCTGGCCGAACGCTGGCTGTCGCCCATTGCACCAGAGGTACTTAACAACGCTCCCGAAATGGTATACATGAACCCCAAGACCCGTAGTAGCTGGGTCAAAACCAAGCAGGACCTACAGGCCAATCCGGCTTATAACAAGGATAAAATAAACAACTACCTCAAGCTCCGCCGCGACCTGATCAAGGCCTGCCAGCAGAACGGTGTGGGCCTGCTGCTCGGCTCCGACGGTCCGCAGGTGTTTAACGTACCCGGCTTCTCGGTACACCACGAACTACAGTACCTGGTCGACTCCGGCCTCACTCCTTACCAGGCCCTCCGGACGGGTACCGTCAATGTAGCCGAGTACCTGGGCCGCTCCAACGACATGGGTACCATCACGGTGGGTAAGGAAGCTGACCTGGTCCTATTGGAAGGAAACCCCTTACTGGATATCGGCCAGACCCGTCGCATAGAGGGGGTACTACTAAACAACCGCTGGCTGCCAAAGAGCTTCATTCAGGGTGAGTTGAAGAAGCAGGAGAAGTAGATGTTTCATAAGTGATATTTAAATGCGTTTTCTAAAAATAAAGAAAAGACGGAACGAATAATGAAGATTAAAGCAACCCTCGATCGCATTCCGGGCGGACTGATGGTCGTTCCATTGCTTTTAGCAGCTACAATAAATACTCTTGCTCCAAATCTGCTTCGCATTGGCGGATTTACAGAAGCACTTTTCGTCAATAGCGCAAGCGCTCTTATCGCATTATTCTTATTGTGTACCGGTGCGCAAATTAATGTAAAAATGTTTGGTGTATCCCTTGCCAAGGGAGCAACCTTACTTACGACAAAATGGGTGGTCGGTGCAGCGGTTGGACTTATTGCTTACATGTTTGTCAGTGATAGTGGCCTATGGCTTGGCATTGCGCCCATTGCGGTTATTGCTGCTATGACCAACAGCAACGGTGGGTTATATATGGCGCTGGTGGGCCAATATGGTAGTGAGGAAGACCGCGCGGCTTATTCTCTATTAGCTTTGAACGATGGACCGTTTTTGACAATGGTTGCTTTGGTCTTTTTCGGATCTATGGGATTTGTTGAAGGTTTGTTCTCTCCGATTGCTTTTATTGCCGTTCTGTTGCCAATTCTAGTCGGAATGATACTTGGAAACCTGGACGAAGACATGCGCTTATTCCTGGATAAGGGAAGTATGCTACTAATTCCGTTTTTTGCCTTTGCTCTTGGGATGAGTATTGACTTTAACGCGATCATTCAAGGTGGGCTGGGCGGAATTCTTTTAGGCTTAATGACCGTATTCATTACGGGAACGGCAGGGTACTTTATCTTTAAAGCCTTGAAATGGAATCCGATTGTTGGAGTTGCAGAAGGCTCAACGGCCGGCAATGCAGTAGCGACGCCAGCGGCAATTGCTGCAGCCAATGTAACCTTCGCCCCCATGGTGGATATTGCAACGGTGCAGGTGGCGGCTTCAACCGTAACGACGGCTATTTTACTGCCGTTATATATTGCGTTTTTAGTCAAACGCCTGGAACGACGAGGTTTTATGTTTGTTAACGGCAGCCTCTTGAAAAAAGAGGTTTAGAGGAGGTAAGAGCATGGCAATCAGGGTCGGCATTATTGCTGATGATTTTACCGGTGCAAACGATAGCGGGGTTCGGCTGGCGCAAAAAGGCCTTAAATCACGAGTGCTTCTAGCGGATCCCGCTGATCATGCTATTGCCGTGGATCCGGATATTGACGTGTGGATTGTAGATACCGATAGTCGGGCTATGGAGGCAAGAGATGCTTATCAGGTAGTGCATCAGGCCATTGAAAGGTTGAAAAAATTGGGTGTCACGTCCTTCTATAAAAAAATCGATTCCACGCTTCGCGGAAATGTAGCTACTGAATTGAAAGCCATGCAGGATGCGGCAGCGGTTGAAGTACTATTTATCACGCCTGCATTTCCAGATATGGGGCGGACTGTAGAGGGAGGAAAGTTATACGTCAACGGCATTCCGGTGACGGAAACCGAATTTGCAGAAGACCCAAAAACACCCGTCCTCCACAGCTATATCCCAGATTTACTCGCTTCTGAAAGCACCCAAACGGCTGTTTTAAGTCGTAACATTTTGCATGCAGCCAATCCGGAATGTTGGGTACTTGAACAAGTAAAGTCGGGCGTAAATTGGATTATTTGCGACGTAGTGAAAGTCGAAGATTTCGCAATGCTCGCACAAATTGGGACAAACTTAACTCTTTCCGTCGGATGGGCAGGTTCGGCGGGAATGATCAACTATTTGTATTCTGGTTTGGTCCGTGCCGAGCAAGCAGATTTCTGCTTGCAACCCATTGGCAAAATATTAGTGGTTTCCGGCAGTTTATCGGGTAAAACGCAAGAACAATTAGAAGTATTGCAAGCCAGACCGGCAACAAGAATGTTCCAAATAGATCCGGTAGAGTTGTTAAAAGATCCGGTACAGGCCGGGCGGGAAGTAGCAACTTTGGCCGATTCCGGCCAATGGGACAGCGCAGTTATTTATGTTAGTGGTTCACAAATAAACCGGGATAAAGTGAGTAATTGGGCCAGGGAAAACAACTCGCCGGTCCTTCAAACTGGCAAAAGAATTTCACAAGGCCTGGGACAGCTGGTGGCATCTGCTTTAAAGTTAGCAGCATTCGACGCCCTCCTCATGACGGGCGGCGACACTGCCAAGGCTATTTGCAACGTGCTGGGCATTTGGGACATGGAGCTCTGCTTTGAAGTGGAATCCGGGGTACCTTTGGGAATAGTACATTATAATAATAGAGATTTAGTAGCGATTACAAAAGCAGGGGGATTTGGAAACAAAAATTCTCTGGCCAATGCCGTCGATTATTTAATAGGAGCAGGATTGCATGGGAGCATATAAACCAGTTATTGGAATTACAATGGGAGACGCTGCCGGTGTCGGCCCTGAAATTATTTTAAAAAGCTTTGAACACGACCTTGTTCATGAAACGAGCCGGTCATTCGTCATTGGCGACGCGCTGATTTTGGAACGCGCGAAGGGATTTACCGGCAGTACGAAAGAGATTCGCCGCATCACAAATCCTGCTGAAGCAAATTTTGAAAAAGAAGCAATTGATTGCCTAAATTTAGATTTACTGTCGGCTGATCTTCCAATCGGCCAGGTATCAGCCGAAGCCGGCAATGCCGCATTCCAATACCTGGCGAAAGCTATCAGCCTGGCGAACGCAAAAGAAATAGACGCTATTTGCACAGCCCCCTTAAACAAAGAAGCGTTGCAAAAGGGCGGGCATATGTATCCGGGGCATACTGAAATTCTGGCAGAATTAACCGGCACGAAAGATTACTCGATGATGCTATCTGCGCCAGACTTGAAAGTTATTCATGTTACCACTCATGTCGGCATAATCGATGCAGTTAATATGATTAATCCGGAACGTGTTTTCCACGTTATCCAATTGGCGCATGATACGTTATCGAAAGCCGGCATTACAAATCCAAAGATAGCGGTCTGCGGTATTAATCCGCATGCTGGCGAAAACGGCCTGTTCGGCTACGGGGAGGAAGAAGAAAAGGTCATCCCTGCCGTAAAAAAAGCGGTGGCTCAAGGCATCGATGTTCAGGGGCCGCTTCCAGCTGATACATTGTTCTTCCGGGCCAGACGAGGTGATTTTGATATTGTTGTGGCGATGTACCATGACCAGGGACATGCCCCAATTAAGGTTCTGGGGTTGGAGTCAGGCGTTAATATTACCGTTGGCTTGCCAATCATCCGTACGAGCGTGGACCATGGTACAGCATTTGATATTGCCGGCACAGGCAAGGCAGACGAAATGAGTTTGGTTGAAGCATTGCGCCAGGCCGTTGAACTTGCCCCGAAGCATTCATTATAATCTTGAGAACCGTTTAGGACAAAGCTTCCTAAACGGTTTTTTTGTTAAGGAATATAGGATGCCATTATTCCTGCCTTTGTGACCATTAATTGTGTAAAGGACTGACATGGAATTGACAGCAAACAGTTTCTTTGCTGATAAAAATAAAATCTTTATCAAAAAGGACAATACATGACTAAAATGCGAATACTATTTACGGGGGGATCGGGAAAAGCAGGAAAGCACGTGATACCTTACCTGCTCGACCAGGGACATAGAGTGATGAATGTAGATCAGGTACCTTTGGACTACCCGGGGGTGGATAATCTGATCGCTGATATTACGGATTCCGGACAAATGTTTAACGCCATGAGTTCGTATGCCGGATTAGATGAGTTGGAACCGGGTAATGGCGTACCCCGATTTGATGCTGTAGTACATTTTGCGGCTGAGCCCCGGATCCTGATCAAACCGGATAATGAAACGTTTCGGGTCAACACTATAGGTACCTACAATGTGATTGAAGCGGCGGTTAAGCTTGGCATTAAAAAGATTATTATTGCGTCGTCGGAGACTACCTACGGTATCTGTTTTTCAGACGGCAAAACCGACCCTAAGGCGCTGCCTTTGGAGGAGGATTATGATGTTGATCCCATGGATAGCTATGGATTATCGAAGGTGGTGAATGAGCAAACGGCGCGCAGCTTCCAGCGACGGTCAGGCTTTGATATGTATGCCCTTCGTATCGGAAATGTGATTGAGCCGCACGAATACGCCGAGCTGTTTCCGCATTATTTCAAAAACCCCGAAGTGCGCCGCCGAAATGCGTTCTGCTATATTGATGCGCGTGACCTGGGACAGATTGTGGATCTGTGTCTGAAAAAAGATGGCCTTGGCTTTCAGATCTTCAATGCCGGAAACGATCACAACGGTGCCATTATCCCCAGCAAGGAATTGGCTGAACAGTTTTTCCCGGGTGTACCTATTACCCGTGACCTGGAAGAACACGAAGCCTTATTTTCAAATCGTAAAATCCGTGAAGTTCTGGGATTCCAAGAACAACATAACTGGCGGAAGTACCTGAAAATAGACTAATTACTGGTTTGGCAGGCCTGATAAATTGTAGACTTAACTTCTCCCGATGAACCTGACACGTTAGCTGCAAGTAAGCTGTAAAATAGTACCTAGTCTCCCCTACTCCCCTTCCTTACTCACCGGCTACTTACGGAGCTTACTCTCGGGGGTGATGCCCAGACAGGAGGCAAAGTAGAAATGAATATTCTGAAACATCCTGCTGCCAATGGGGGTTCAGCTACTTACGTGTAGAAACAACTTCCGAATATAGGGAACAGCCATTTCTTGTCCTGGTTCAATGCGTGGTGATCTCCCCTTTTCGGACCTTTGTGCAGCAGTGCCCTATGGAGTACCGGACGACGCTGCTTTTTTACACCCTACCAAACCCATAGTTACTCATGACGTACTTACCTTCTCCGCAACGCTACCAGGATATGACCTACCGGCGCTGCGGAAACAGTGGCTTGATGCTACCGGCCCTGTCGCTGGGTCTCTGGCATAACTTTGGCCATATAGACAGCCTTGAGAACGCCCGCGCCATGCTGCGGCTGGCCTTTGACAAGGGTATCACCCACTTTGACCTGGCCAACAACTACGGTCCACCGCCGGGCTCCGCCGAGGAAGTCTTCGGCCGGATTTACAAAGACGATTTCCAGAGGTACCGCGATGAGCTGGTGATTTCTACCAAGGCGGGCTGGCCCATGTGGGAAGGCCCCTATGGCAATTGGGGGTCGCGCAAGTACCTGGTGGCTAGTCTGGATCAGAGCCTGAAGCGGATGGGACTGGATTACGTGGATATCTACTACCACCACCGCCCCGACCCGCACACGCCGCTGGAAGAAACCATGACCGCTCTGGACCATATCGTACGCCAGGGCAAGGCCTTGTATGTAGGTATCAGCAGCTACCAGCCCGCTGAAACGGCTAAGGCCGTGGACCTGCTGAAGCAGTTAGGTACCCCCTGCCTCATTCACCAGCCCCGGTACTCGATGTTTGACCGCTGGGTAGAAGATGGACTACTGGATGTACTGGAACAGAAAGGTGTAGGCTGCATTCCGTTTTCTTCCCTCGAGCAGGGCCTGCTGACCAACAAGTACCTGAAGGGCATACCGACCGACTCCCGCGCGGCTACCCACCGGGGCAATGGAGCCATTGAAGAAGGGCAGATTACAGAAGAAAAAGTAGACAAGGCCATCAGACTTAACGAAGTAGCCGCCCGGCGCGGACAAAACCTGGCGCAGATGGCCCTGTCGTGGGTGCTGAAAGACCCGCGGATTACCTCTGTCATACTCGGCGTAAGCAAGCCGCAGCAGATCACCGATTCGCTGCAGTGCCTGCAGAACCTGCAGTTTACGGAGCAGGAACTGACCGAAATTAGGGCCATCCTGTCTGGGAAGAGGTCGGTTGAGGGGGTATAGTAGACAATCGCCGCCTAAGTACTTATATTTACAACTTTATTAGGAAGCCTGATAACCCCAGAAACCATGACAAAATCTATTTCACTGTACACTACAGCCGCCGCGCTGGCTTTGAGTGCCTGTACTTTTACTTTCGCTCAGAATGGCTCCGCCTCCGCTAAGGCTGGCAACCAGCCCCCCGTTGAAACCAAGGAGGCCAACTCGCCTAATAACACGCCCGCCTTTAAAGGCCAGACTCGGGTAGCCGGTATAAAAACCACTACTCCCTACGAAGGGAAGGTACTGACCGAGGAACTCAAATTTCCCTGGGCTATTACGAGTATGCCGGACGGTCGCCTCATCCTGACCGAAAAGGCAGGTAACCTGCGCATTGTAACACAGGATGGCAAGCTGAGCGAACCCATCACGGGCCTGCCCGAAGTACACCACAAAGGCCAGGGCGGACTACTCGGTATTACGGTCGATCCTAACTTCAGCAGCAACCGCATGGTATACTGGACTTTCTCCGAGCCTACGGAAGAGGGCAACCTTACGGCCGTAGCCAAAGGAAAACTTTCGGCTGATGATCAAAAGATTGAAAACGCTACGGTAATCTACCGCGCTACACCCTACTACAAGGGTAACCTCCACTACGGCGGACGTATCCTTTTTGACAAACAGGGCAACCTGATTGTAAGTACCGGTGAGCGCTCTGACCTGGCTACCCGCCCTCAGGCGCAGTCGCTGGAGTCGGGCCTGGGTAAGGTAATTCGGATTACTACCGACGGCAAGCCCGTAGCCGGTAACCCCTTTATGAAAAAGGATGACGCCCGTCCTGAGTTGTACTCGTATGGCCACCGTAACGTGCAGGGACTGGCTTTCCACCCCGTTACCGGCGACCTGTGGGAGAATGAATTTGGTCCGCGCGGCGGAGATGAGCTAAACCGGATCGAGGCCGGCAAAAACTACGGCTGGCCCACCATTACCTATGGTATCGAATATAGCGGTAAAAAAGTAGGTGAAAACACCCAGCAGAAGCCAGGCCTCGAGCAGCCCGTGTACTATTGGGACCCATCGGTGTCGCCCAGCGGTATGACCTTCTACACCGGCAACCAGATACCCGAGTGGAAAAACAACCTTTTCATTGGTTCCCTGAGCGGTATGCATATTGCACGACTGGTACTTGACAACAACCGCGTGATAGGCGAAGAGCGGCTGCTGGCTGATCAGATGCAACGCTTCCGCGACGTAACCCAGGGAAAAGACGGTGCCCTATACGCCGTAACCGACCAGGGAAGACTGTACAAGATCTCTAAGAAATAAGGGCAGATACCTACCTACTCAGCGTACGGAGCTTCCTAAGGGGGCTCCGTATTTGTTTCAGGCTGCTACCCTAGGAGGCCAGAAAGTATTCAATTGTAAATACCCTCTATCTATAAAACACGGCTTCACCTTCAGACAGATGCTCTCATAGCTATAAGCGAAATAAGTTTACATATAAAGAAACTTTTCTTATCTTTGGAAGTATAGATGGCAAGGATCTGATGCAACAAAAATTTGAGGTTGAGTTGTTGGAGGAGGCTTTCAAGTATCTTGAATTACTTGAATTGAAACACCGTGAGAAAATACTATTGAACATTAGGAGAGCACAGTTCCAAAACGACCCGAAATTGTTCAAAAAGCTGACGAGCGAAATCTGGGAGTTCAGGACGCTTTATGCAGGGCTGCAGTATAGATTTCTTGCTTTCTGGGACAAAACCGATCACAAAAAAACGCTTGTACTCGCCACGCATGGTTTTGTCAAGAAAACCAGCAAGGTTGACAAAAAGGAAATTGAAAAAGCCGAACGTATTCGGGAGATTTATTTTAAAGAGAAATAGGTATGAAACGATATTCCCTAAGTGAAGCTGAGGATAAACTTATTGGTACCAAAGGAACACCGCAGCGTGACAAGTACGAGTTTGAGCTCAAGTTGGAGTTGATTGGAGACATGATTAAGGCAGCGCGTAAAGAAAGAAATCTCACCCAGGAGCAGTTGGGGGAACTGGTAGGGGTAAAAAAGGCCCAAATTTCCCGTCTCGAGAATAACACTACCAACGTAACGATTGATACTATTCTGAAAGTCTTCCATGCGCTTGATGCAAAGGTAAACTTTAAGGTAGAGCTACTGAACAACCGCATGAAGATTGCCTGAATTTGAAAACTGGTACCTGTACATATAACCACCACAAACATATACGGAGCCTCCACAGGGGGCTCCGTATATGTTTGTGGCCTTTCTGTCTAATCCTCTGTCCCCAAGTCTGTAAAGTCTGACTATCAGGGGCGAGAGGGTTAAGATAATTCTTTACAACTACCTTTTTCAGTAAAACGGCAAGGTCTCTGTACTTTTGTACTACAGAATTACTAATTAACAGCCACTAATAGCATTCACTATGAAAACAAAAAAACTAATAGGTACCATGCTGGCCGCTATGTTGTGTGCCACCCTGGCTCAGGCTCAACAACCATCAGTTACTAAACTCTGGACCAGCGAAGCCAACCTGCCCATACCCGAATCGGTACTATACAGCCCCGATGATAAAGTACTGTACGTATCGCTGATTGACGGCAAACCCTGGGATAAGGACGGTCAGGGGGGAATAGCCAAAGTAGGTCTGGATGGAAAAATAATCAGCAATACCTGGGTGACCGGCCTGCATGCTCCCAAGGGTATGGGTATAGTAGGCAACCGGCTTTATGCCGCCGACGTAGACGAGGTGGTAGTTATAGACCGGAAGTCGGGCAAAATAGAACAAAAAATTGCCATTGAAGGGGCCAAGCACCTGAACGATGTCTCGGCCAATAAAAAAGGTGAGGTATACGTGACGGACATGGAAACCGGCAAAATTCACCTTATCAAAGGAGGCGAAGCTAGTACCTACTACGAAACCTCAGCCAATCCAAATGGCGTACTGGCCGTAAATGATGGTCTGCTCATGGCGATTGGTGGAAAGCTGGTCAAGCTGGACGCGAAGAAGAATGTTACCACCCTGGCCGAAGGCATGGATGCCAGTACCGATGGAATAGAGGAGATAAAGCCGGGTGAGTATATTGTATCCTGCTGGTCGGGAATCGTGTACCACGTAAAAGCCGACGGTTCCAAAGAAACGCTGCTGGATACCCGTGGCGACAAAATCAACTCGGCGGACATTGGGTATGATCCCGCCAAAAAGATTATTTATGTACCTACTTTCATGAAGAATAACGTGACGGCTTATCAGCTTCGCTAAGGTACTTATGGTACTAAGTATACGACGGGCGCGGGAAAATTATCCCGCGCTTTTTTTGTGTCTACTCCCCTATCTGATTTCGTTCAATAAATTCCCGGAATGACTTACGGTAGGTATCGCTGATGGGCAGGTACACCAGGCCAATCTGTACCTTTTCCCGGTCAATGGTTTCTATGGCTTCAAAGGCTACTATATAGGAATTATGGATCCGGATAAACCGGTTGACGGGCAGCTGCGTTTCCAGCGATTTCATGGTTTGCAGCGTTACTATCTTTTTATGGCGGGTATGAAGGGCCACGTAGTCTTTTAAACCTTCGATGTAGGTAATCTCATCCAGACGTACCTTCACCAGCCGGGTACCGTCTTTCACAAAAATAAAACTCTGGGTGGCCTCAGGTACTTTTGCTCCACCCGGCTTTTCCGCCGGGTCAGTGGGTTGCGAACTGGCAAGTCGCTGGGATACTTTCTCGACCGACTTCAGAAAACGCTCAAACGAAATAGGTTTCAGCAGGTAGTCGGCAACATCCAGTTCGTAGCCTTCCAGGGCGTACTCCGAGTAGGCGGTGGTGAGAATAACCAGCGGTTTTTTTTGTAATATTTTCAGCAGGGTAATACCCGTTATTTCGGGCATTTGAATATCCGAAAAAAGAATATCCACCGCCTGATTCCGAAGGAATTCGAGCGCAGCCATCGGATTTGAAAAAGAATTGACCAAATGCAGATAAGGTACCTTGGCCACGTACTGTTCCAGCAGGCTGCGGGCCAGCGGTTCGTCTTCTACGATTACACAGGTATAGGTCATAGCAGGCTGAGCTGTAATTGAACAAAATAACGATCTGCCTCGTCTTTGGTTTCCAGTTTATAAGCCCCCGGGTAGCTTAGCTCCAGCCGCCGCATTACATTCTGCAAGCCTATGCCCGACTTCTCGCCGGGCTCCATTTCACGCTCGGGCAACTTGCTGTTTTCGACGGTATAAGTACATTCCTTTCCCTGCACGGCTATGCTCACGCTTACCCAGGCGCCTTCAAAGTTGTTACTAACCCCGTGCTTAAAGGCATTTTCCAGAAAGGTAACAAATATAAAAGGTACTATCAGAAACTGGTCTGTATTACCAACTACCTCAAACTTGATCGGAATCTTATTATTAAGCCGCAGTTCTTCCAGACTTATGTAATTTTTCATGTACTCAATCTCTTTGTTCAAAGGTACTTTGGCGTGGTTGGAGTCATAGATCATGTACCGCATCATCTGCGACAGCTTCTCGATGACCGTAGTGGTATTGGGCGAATTGGTAAAGGCCAGGAAGTACAGGTTATTGAGCGTATTGAACAGGAAGTGGGGGTTAATCTGAGCCTTCAGAAACCGGAGTTCGGCGTTGAGACGCTCATTTTCAGTTTCTTTTTTCCGGGCTTCCAGCTCAAACCAGTCTTCGGCGAACTTGAGCATTCCCACAAAAATCACAATAAATAAGGTGGTAAGTACATGCTGAATGATAAAGCGTTCGCTGTACAGGAAGCCCATCCTGGAATTGCTGATCATTTCTGCATAGATGGTACGCTTGAGCCAGATGTGGGCCACGACAATCAGCCCAAAAGGGACCAGAAATTCCAGCAGGTACCTTCCTAAATTCTTATGTACCAGAAACCGGGGCAGGAAGAAAAAGTAATTGAGGTAAGCAATGAGCGCCATGAGTACTACATGCGTGCTGGCATCCCAGAATGCCAGCCCCATATTGGTTTCTCCGCCGTGCCGCCCACCGGTGATTTGATAGAAGAAAAAGGAGAAATACAAACACCAGAATGAAAGGTGCAGGAAGAAGATTCGCTTTCGCTGGATAATATTTTGCATAGCAGGAAAATCAAAGTCAGGAGTGTTCCCTTACGCCCTCCGGGTCCGGATAGAGTAGGAAAACTACGAACATTTAGTGCCATTGTGGTCCTTTCACCCGCTTTTTTCGACGCTTCGCCTTTTTTAACCTACAACCCGGCCTTTTCGGGCCCATACCCAAAAAAGGACATAAATAAGGGGGACTGTCGAGAAAAACGGGCAAATGGTCTATTTCCTAAATCTATGTCAGATTAATGCTTTTGCTTTGTGGTACTATTTTAAGAATCGGTTAGCCATCTATTACTGTCACTTATTTCCCAGAGCAATTAGTACCATGAAAAATTCCTTACACCTTACCTTCTTTTTCCTCCTGGCCGGTACCGTGGCCATGGCGCAGTTCCCGGGTGGCGGTCCTGGTGGTCGTCCCTCAGGAGACGGCAATGGCCGCAGCCGCCCCGGCGGAGACGCTCCTACTTTCAGCCTTGAGTCTAATGCCCCGCGTGGTAACTCCAAAATAACCGGTTTTGTAGTTGACTCAGCCGTAACCAAAGCGGTCGAATACGCTACCATTGCGCTCATTGATAAAACCACCAAAAAACCCATTGATGGTACCGTAGCGGATGAGAAAGGTAAATTCTCCATGAACCGGATCGCCGAAGGAGAGTACCGCATCCTGATTACCTTTATTGGGTACAACGAAAAGCTTATTGACAATATCAAAATTGAGAAAGGCAAGGACCTGGACCTGGGCGTTATCAAGCTGTCGGAAAACACCGTACTGCTGGATGCCGTCAACGTAACCGGGGAGAAATCGCTGATCGAAGAAAAAGTAGACCGCCTGGTGTATAACGCGGAGAAGGACCTGACTTCGCAGGGAGGTGACGCCTCTGACATTCTGCGGAAGGTACCTATGCTGTCGGTTGACCTGGATGGTAACGTGAGCCTACGGGGTAGTGCCAATATCCGGGTGCTGATCAACAACAAGCCTTCTACCATTGTAGCCAGCAGCATTGCCGACGCCTTAAAGATGATTCCGGCTGAACTGATTAAATCCGTGGAAGTAATTACCTCCCCCTCGGCCAAGTACGACGCCGAAGGTTCGGGCGGTATTATCAATATTATTACCAAGAAATCAACGCTGCAGGGGCTGACGCTGAACGTTGATACAGGAATTGGTCTGCGGGGTTCTAACCTGGGCCTTAACGGTAGCTTCCGTCAGGGCAAGCTGGGCGTAACGCTGGGTGGCTTCGGACGCGCTTTTTATAACAAGGCACGCATTGAACTGGACCAGAGTACCATCCAGAATGGTAGTACCATCCTGACCCGCCAGAGCGCCGATGCCTTCGACAACGGCCTCTTCGGACGCTATAACCTGGGCTTTGATTATGACCTGGCCAAGAACCAGTCGCTGACCGCCGGTGTAAACTTTGGTACCCGCAACTTCGTCCGCAGCCAGGATTACACCACCAATTTATTCCGCGATAACCTGCTCAGCTCCACTCTCTACCGTAACGTCGATACCCGTGACTTGTCCAATACCGTCGATATCAACATGGATTACATCCGAACCTTTAAGCCGGGCCAGGAGTGGTCGGTGTCTACGCTGTACAGCACCAGTACCCTGACCAACAACTTCGACGCCGATATTCTGAGTGAGTCCGGCAGCCTGACCAGCCGTCAGAAAAACCTCAACAACAATACCAACAGCGAGCTTACTGTACAAACTGACTACGTAAACCCCATCGGTAAAAACCAGCAGATTGAGTTTGGCGTGAAAGGTATTCTCCGGGAAGTTAACAGCGACTTCAGGTACCAGGTAGCGGGCCCAACCGGCTTGTTTGCTTCGGATGTCAGAAGTCCGGCGGGCTTGCTGAATTACAATCAGAATATTGCGGCAGGGTACCTGTCTTACATGTTTACTACGTCAAATAAATATACGTTTAAGCTGGGCTCACGCTACGAATATACCTCCATTGACGCTTACGACCAGAACAGTACCATTACCATTCCGGCCTACTCTAACCTGGTACCCAGTGTGAATATTTCGAAAGCGTTAAGCAAGAGCTCTACCCTGAAGCTGGCTTACAACCGCCGCATCCAGCGTCCGGGCCTACAGCAGCTGAACCCTAACTTTAACGCGGCTAACCCCCAGAATATCAACATAGGAAATCCGTACCTGCGGCCCGAACTCACCGACAATGTTGAACTAAGCCTAAGTACCAGTTTCAAGAAAACCTACCTGAACATATCGCTGTTCAGCCGCTCTACCAACAATGGTATCACCCGCCTGGCTATGCCATCGGATACCCTGCCCGGTGCAATTATTACCACCTGGGAAAACATAGGACGGGAGCAGGCTACGGGTGCCAACGTATTTGGAAACGTGTACCTTACTCCCAAGTGGACCCTTAATGGAGGTGTGGACCTGTACTACAACTACCTGGAAGGAATGCAGCAGAATCTGCGTGGTATTTCTGAAACGGTAAGTAACTCCGGTTTTGTGATTGGCGGACGCGTGCAGTCGCAGTTACAACTGCCACACGGCTGGGGACTTCAGGCTTTTGGTGGCTACCGCGGTAACCGCGTACAGCTGCAGGGCTACCAGAGAGGCATGGGTATGTACTCGCTGGGCTTCCGCAAAGACTTCCCCAACAAGAAAGGAAGCCTGGGACTTGCCGCGGAAAACTTCTTTGGCGGTATGCGTATAGTAAGCTCGCTGAATTCACCCCTGTTTAACCAGCAAAGCACCAACTATATTTACAACCAGAACGTAAAGCTGACCTTCAGCTACAAGATTGGCAAAATGAGCTTCGTTGAGAAAAAGAAAACCAAAGGAGTGCGTAACGATGACGTTAAGTCGGGCGGTGGCGAAGGAATGAATTAATTGCCAGCTACTTAGTACCTGTATTGTAAATTTTAACCTTTATATAACCCAAATCAATCCATTGTTCCAATGAAAAAGACAAACTTCTTACTTGCCCTGCTATTCGTCGCCAGTCTTACGGCCGCCATAGCCAAACCAACTCCGGTGAAAGTCAACACCAAAGCAAGTACCTTCAACTGGCTTGCCAAAAAAGTAACGGGTGAGCACTTTGGTACTATTGGTATCCAGGACGGTACCCTGACCGTAGACAAGGGTAAACTGACCGGTGGTGATTTTGTAATTGAAATGAATACCCTGACTAATACCGATGGTACCAACGCCCCCAACCAGCGCCTGGTAACCCACCTGAAATCAGCTGATTTTTTTGACGTAGAGAAATTCCCTACTTCTAACTTCAAAATTACCAAAGCAGTACCCAAAGGAGGCGAAAACTACGACCTGACCGGCGACCTGACCATCAAAGGTGTGAAGCAGAGCGTGACCTTCCCGGCTAAAGTTAAAATAGACGCTAAGGGTAATGTAAGTGCGGAGGCAAAGTTTGATGTGGACCGTACTAAGTTTGGTCTGCAGTACCGCTCAGGTTCATTTTTTGAAAACCTGGGAGACAAGCTGATCGAGGACAAATTTACCGTAGACGTAAAAATCGTAACCGGCACAACTGCTTAGTAGTTAACCGTATAGTCAATTACTAATATATAATTCAAAGACATCTAAGACTTCTTCTTTCAAAGAAGATTGATTGGTTAAGTCAGAAAAGCTTATTGAACTTCGATAAGCTTTTTTTTCAGGCAATGCATAAAAACGGGAGTTCTGACTAACCAGACCATAACAAAAAAGGCTGCTTCGCGACGAAGCAGCCTTTTTTATTGACAATCAGATAAATCTAAATATTCTTTTTGTTCAACTCCTTTACGGCAAAGTCGGCCGCGCGGGCAGTCAGGGCCATGTAGGTCAACGAAGGATTAACGCAGGAAGCGGAGGTCATACAGGCGCCGTCGGTCACGAATACGTTTTTGGCGGCGTGTACCTGGTTGTTGCCGTTCAGCACCGAGGTTTTAGGGTCGCGTCCCATGCGGGCGGTACCCATCTCGTGAATAGCCATACCCAGGTAGGAGCCTCGGTCGTAGGCCTTCACGTTTTTCAGTCCTGACTTTTCCAGCATTTCGGCGGCGTCGTTCTTCATGTCCTCCCTCATTTTTATTTCGTTCTCCCGTAGCTCGGCGTCAAACACCACCAGCGGCACGCCCCACTTGTCTTTTTCGCTTTTGTCGAGGGACATTTTATTCTCGTAATAAGGCAGGGTTTCACCAAATCCGCCGATACCCATCTGCCAGTTGCCGGGAGTAGTCATTTCCTCTTTGAAGTCGGCACCAAAGCTCAATTCAGCGATGCCGCGTTGCCAGTTTTCGCGGGCACCACGGCCCTGGTACCCAAAGCCCCGGAGGTAGTCGCGCTTATCGTTGCCGATATTGCGGTAGCGGGGAATGTATATACCGTTGGCCCGGCGGCCGTAGTAGTACTTGTCCAGGTCACCTTCCCATTCGCCACTCGCCCCGATACGGAAGTGGTGGTCCATCAGGTTATGCCCCAGCTGCCCCGAGTCGTTACCGAAGCCATTGGGAAAGCGCTCTGAGGTAGAGTTGAGCAGCAGCGCCGTAGAGCCCAGCGCACTGGCGCACACAAAGATAATTTTGGCCTGATACTCGCGCACATCCATAGTGACGGCATCTACCACCCGTACACCCGTAGCTTTCTGGGTTTCTTTGTTGCAAATCAGATTAGTCACTACCGAGTCAGGACGGAGCGTCAGGCGGCCGGTTTTGGCGGCCGGTGGCAGTGTACACGACTGCGTACTGAAATAGGCACCGTAGGGGCAGCCCAGCGCACACTGGTTGCGGTACTGACAAGACGACCGCCCGATGCCCATCTGAGCCTTACCGGCCGCCGACAGGTTAGCTACCCGCCCGATGGTCATGACCCGACCGGGGAAGTTCTTCTCAATCCGCTTGCGTACTTCTTTCTCCACGCAGAACATCTCCATGGGCGGCAGAAACTCGCTGTCGGGCAACTGGGGTAGTCCCAGTTTTTCCCCCGAAATACCCACGTGTTTTTCGACGTAGGAGTACCAGGGCGCAATATCCTTGTAGCGAATGGGCCAGTCAACGGCGATGCCCTCCTTGGCGTTGGCCTCAAAATCAATGTCACTTAACCGGTACGACTGGCGTCCCCACATGATTGACTTCCCTCCCACGATATTGGGCCGGAACCAGTCAAAGCGTTTGGTTTCTTTATAGAGAGAGTCGGCGTCTTTCATCCAGTACTTCTCGGTCATTTCGTTATAAGGGTAATCGCGCGAGAGCTTAGGGTGGGTTTCCTTTTGCTCCTCAGTAATTTTCCCGTTGTATTTCAGTTCCCAGGGCGCTTTCAGGGCATTTTCATAGCCCGTTACGTGTTCGAGCTGCCGACCTCTCTCGAGCATCAGTACTTTCAGACCTTTCTCGGTCAGCTCTTTGGCGGCCCAGCCCCCCGACACCCCCGACCCGACGACGATAGCGTCGTAGGTCATATCTTTTACAGCATCTATATTCAGATTAGCCATTTTCCAGGTAAAAAAATTAAAGTTTCACGAATAGAAGGTGAGCAGTAGCACGGTTTGAAACCGTGCTACTGCTAGATAGAAATATTTTTAACCGAGCGCCCAGGCTTTCTGTCCGGGTTTCAGGGGAATGCAGGGCTCAAACCGGCCCGGAATGGGCAGGTACTCCAGGGCCTGGGTAGCACCAATTTCAGAAGTAAAGTAGCCCGTAACGGTTAGCTCCTTCATGCGACGGAAAAAGGCCGTGTCGCTGGTGGTGGTTTGCTTCACCATCTCATTTTTCTGGGCAAGGGTCAGTTCCTCAAAGCTTTTCCCGAATTTAGTTTTGCTGTCAGAGTTTAACCTGGTCAGGCCACTATAAAATGTTTCCTGGTCTTTCAGCGGATAGCAGTCCCGCATAACCCGCACGATAAATTTCTCCGCGCCGGCTGCTTTGGCCCCGGGGGTTTTGGTAGTGGGAATAATAATATCGGCTACTTCGGCCAGCAGGGCTTCCTGCTCGGCCGAAACCGCCAGGCTGGGCCCGTGGTTGAGCTTTTCGCCCATGACACCCGCCATAACCGGAGCCGAAAGCGCTCCACCCATCAGCAGCGCAATTCTCTGAACAGCTTCTCTTCTATTCATTGTGTAGTAAAAAATATGGAAAGTTGATTGATTCGGGATTGTGTACCCATGGGAAGGGGATCGCTTCCAGCTGACTTGGGCATACGCAGAGAAACAGAGTAGACTGGTGTCACAGAAAGGGGTGCTTCTTTTAAGTAGGGACAATTACAACAAAAAAGACGATTTTTACCACAACTTACCCTGCTCTTTTACTTTTAATTCCTAAAAGTAAGTCTGAATCGCAGCTCTTCAACGTAAATAATTGGAAACGAACATAAAAACCTCACCCGCTGTTGAATACTAAAACCAGAAAGAGATTTCCATGAAAAATAAAGTTATTCCTTTTTGCCTGCTTACTTTGGCAGTACTTTTTTCCGCCTGCAATACGTCCAGAAATACCAACGGGCCCAGTGATACCAGCGCGGTGCGTCAGGTACAACTCACCGCTCCCGAGAATAAAGCCGTCGCGGCCTTTGCTTCGGGTTGTTTTTGGTGTACTGAAGAGATATTTGAAGTCGTCGTCGGCGTTGATTCCGTAATTTCGGGCTACGCCGGAGGTACCGCGCCTAATCCTACTTACGACCTGGTCAATACCGAAACTACCGGCCACGCCGAAACCGTACTGGTGTACTACAATCCGGAAGCGGTTAGCTACGAAGAACTGACAAAGATTTTCTACCTCTCCCACGACCCTACTACACCCAACCGTCAGGGACCTGACCGGGGGTCATCGTACCGCTCTATTCTATTTTACGGTACTCCCGAAGAAAAACAAACAGCCGAGCGCGTTACAGCCACCATGAACCAGGAGCGCTTTAATGGAAAAATTGTAACCGAACTAAAACCTCTGAATACCTTTTATCGGGCCGAGGGCTACCACCAGGACTACATTGAGCACAACCCAAATAACCCGTACGTGCAGCAGGTGTCCGTACCCCGGTTCAATAAATTCAAGGAAACCTACACCGGGAAATTAAAAGGGAACCATTAATTATTTTGCCAGTACTACCCAAAAGCCAGCGAATAGGATTCGCTGGCTTTTTTTATTGGGCATGAAGTAAAAAGCGACCGTTTTAGTATCTTTCCACCTGAACACTCTACCTAACCCACACTATTATCTTGAAGCACTTTTCCCACACCTTTTTACTGATTATTTTATTGGGCAGCCCGGTTATGGCACAACCAGCGGTTGTGCAGGTACAAGAGTACGCCAGTGGCCTGACCCGACCAACCGATATTGCCTCGACCCATGACGGCAGACTATACGTAGGAGAGGTCGGAGGAAAAATCAGAATTATTTCTCCCGCCGGAGCTCTTCTCCCCTTGCCCCTGCTGGACATAAGCCACAAAGTAAGGGACACTTCCTGGGATGGACTATTTGGGTTGGCTTTTCATCCTGACTATGCATCCAATGGCTACTTTTTTGTCAAATACATTCAGAAGGACGGCAATTTTGTAGTTTCCCGCTTTCAAAGGGATGCCGAAAATCCGGACTTTTCTAATCCGGCCAGTGAGCAGATCATAATTACGGTACCCTACCAGGGTGGGCATCGGGCTGGGAATATTGCGTTCGGAGCTGATGGGTACTTGTATATTCCTACGGGCGACGGAGAAGCCGGTGGACGTGGCGACGTTGGAGACCCCGAAGGTGTAGCCCAGAACCTTCAATCCCTGAAAGGCAAAATACTTCGACTTGATATTGACCAGGGTACTCCTTATTCCATACCGCCCACCAATCCCTATATCAGTGATGGAAATAACATTCCGGACGAAATATGGGCTTTGGGTCTGCGGAACCCCTGGCGGATTAGCTTTGATAAACAAACGGGAGATTTGTGGCTCGGAGATAACGGTCAGGATGGATGGGAGGAAATTGACTTTACGCCAGCCGGAGCTGCGGGGGGAATTAACTATGGCTGGAGTTGCTACGAGGGTACTCATCCCTACAACAATTGTCCAACGGATATTAGCTTCACGGAGCCGATGTTTGAGTACCCGGGTTTTAACAATAACGGAAATCAACCAGCTTCGGTAATAGGTGGATCTGTTTACCGGGGGCAAAGGTACCCCTCACTTTACGGCTGGTACCTGTTTACAGACCATGCTTCCGGGAAAATAAGCAGTATTTACCGAAACCCGGACCAGACAATTACTACAATTGACCACGGTGTACAATTTTCAAATCCGGTTGCTTTTGGGGAAGATCAGGCGGGAGAACTTTACGTAGCCACTTTTTTTGAAGGTAAAATATACCGGATAAAAACCAATGAAACCGAAAGTGTGCAGTCAGGCAACTGGAGTACTTCCTCTACCTGGTCCTGCCACTGCCTTCCTTCCGGTACCGAAAAAGTACTTGTCAGTCCCGGCCATACCGTTACTATTCAGGACCAAAGCCCGCAGGTAAGAGGGCTACATGTAGTCGGCCAGGTAGAATTCCTCAACGAAGGTATACTCCACCTGACCGACTGAAAACTTCCGGTACGGTTAGTACCCCAGAAAAGTCTTACTTGTTACTTCCTGTTTGATGGTAATGTACCCCGGGTAATCGACCTGCTTGTCTCCTACCGACAGCGTGGGCCTTACCTGAATGGTAAGTACGGTCGGTTTGGCGTCGGCTTTACCCGAAAGCGCTTCCAGCATTGCCATAAAATCCGCCCGGGTCTGGGGGTTTGAAATTAGTTCGTAGGCATTGGTATTCAGGCTGACGGGTACTATTGTTCTACCGGAGTCGGGGGCTACCTCAATCCGGCGATTCAGTAAACCGTTGAATAATTCCGTATCGGCCAGCAGTATTTTATATTCTAACTGGTTAACGGCCGCTACCCGGTTGGTAGGGTTCATTATGCTGAGATTGAGCCGTAGGTTCAGGGGTACATCTCTCCGCAGCAGCGCTACCCCCAGGCGGGGAAAACGGGCCAGATCCACATCACTCGGGTTGCGAATAGCCCTAAACTCCCGCACGTCAATTCCGGCCAGATAAATACTGTCGGCGGACGTAATGTTATATTTACAATCGGCCAGGGCTTTGGCTTCCTTGATCTGTCTGCTTACACTGCACTGGCTGAACACCAACGCCACCAGAAGTGCTACAATTCCAAAGGTTATTTTCTTCATGTCAGGTTTTAATATTTAAATAGTCTGCCGGTTAGATGCAGCATCGCTGTTCAGGTTTAAAGTCAGGTTACCATCCGGTACAGCTGGCACAGTTATTTATTTGGTTAACCAACAAACATACATTAAAATTCTATACCTATGCCGTGGTCAAAAGATAACTATCCGCCATCCATGAAGAACCTGATGGCCCCCGTGCGAAATAAAGCCATTGAAATTGCCAATGCGCTGCTTGATGATGGCTACGAAGAAGGCCGGGCCATAGCCATTGCTACGGCCAAAGCCGAAGAATGGGGCGAAAACCGAGGTAAGAAAGTTAAAAAGTCAAAAGCTTCTTAGTCGGCCGCAGCCCAGTGGGGTGAGTGTCAGAGTACTATCATTCAGTAATGCATCGTTCCTGGGAACGATGCATTTTTTATACCCACAAGTTAGGGAAGTACCGTTGCAAGCCGTCGTTCGGGACGTTACCTTTGCCAGCCCGTTCAAAAAGTTCAACGTTTAAAACCATACACCATGGCAAGCTGGTACTTAGGAAAAATCAGATACCAAAAGGAAGAAGAGAGTGGAAAATTAAAAACAACCAACGAGACTTATCTGGTTGATGCCCTTTCGTACACCGAAGCCGAAGCCCGGCTTTACAAACAAATCGTAACCGGGGCTTCGGACTTTACCGTCAGCAGCATTACCCGCATGCGTCTGGCCGATTTGTTTACCTACGAAGAAGGCGAAAAGTGGTTTAAGGCCAAAGTCGTATACTACTCGGTAGACGAAAAAAGCGGCAAGGAAAAGAAGGTAGTCAACTACATGCTCGTCAATGCCGAGGACATTACTCAGGCCCTGGAACGCATTACCGACAGCCTGCGTACCATGCTTATCCCCTACGAAACCACCGACCTGAACCTGACTACCATCCTGGATGTGTTCCCCTACGGCGGCGATTCGACGGAGGAGGAAATACCAGCCAACCTGCGGCCCCTGTCGGAGGTACTGGCCGAGCGGGCCGTTGCGGAGTAGGTACTTTCTTCAGGGTTAAAATAAAACCTCCGGCCCAACGGCCGGAGGTTTTATTTTACAGTATTGAGAAGAATCTTTAATTACGGACAATTTTATAACTGATAGGTACGCACAAAACCTTGCATTCCGGCTCGGGCTCCTTAACCCAAACGGTAGCACTCCCGCTGGACGTTCCGACCGCACAAATGTCTTTTATGCTCGAAATAGTATAGGAAGTAGAACCAGTAGGATACACTTCAATCATTTGTAAATTGCTACTACTTGTATAGGTCAATCCATTCGATAGGGTTACACTGTAAGGCGCGCTTCCCGTAAATTCAAGCTTCAGAAGTGCCGGTTCCTTTTCCAAAATGTTTTGAGTACCGCTAATGGTAGCCGTAGGCTTTGGAAAGGCACAGCCTGTACTGGAGGTCATAGTTCCCTGCGTTACCAGCTCCTCCCCATTCGGGTCGCCGGTCAGCTGGTATACTTCCAGGCCTGGAAAGGCCGTAGACTGCCAGGTAAGGGTATAACAGCCCGTGGAAGCTTCGGGTACCTCAAAAGTTACGTGCGACACCGAACGCCAGGTAGTGTCAACATTGATGGTATCGGGATGCGCAATCGGGCCAATGTAGTTAATGTTCAGGGTAACGATACCATCCTGATTCACCAGTTGCTGAAGACCGTAGTTTCCACTTGCGTAGTTATCCTGGGTGGTAAGTTCAGGATTGGTAAGTACCGCCGCCGGATACGAAAAACGAAGATTGGCAGAAGCAATGGTAAAGGTACTGTCGGGGTGGGAAGCCCTGATTTCCAGCGCAAAAGTTACCGTACGGTCAGCACAGTCGGCAGAAGTCTGCCGCAGGCGCAAATCAAAGCGCCCGTTCTGAGCCAGGGCCGCTGACGTCAGCAGCATAAACAGCACCAGGAGTCCCGCTTTATTGATTTTAAATACATAAGAAATTGGATATGTCATACTACGTAGGGTGGTTGTATATCCTGGTTGCTTCAGAAAGTTACTGTCTGCCAATCATGGAAAATTTGCCGTTATTCCGGTTCCAGAGTACTTTATCCGCTACCGACACCTGAGCGTCCAGGTTAAAGTCGGTAGGCAGGTACCTGTCAAACAGCCCGTTGGCACCTTTCCAGAGACTAAAATCGCTTACGTTAATATCGTAGTGCTGGTTTGGTGTTTTCTGGTTACCATCGCAGGAGAGCATTGCAAATAGGGTGCCAATTTTCTTCTGCCCGACCGAGCGGGGCGTGGTCGCCGTGAAAGAATCCTGCTGGCTAAAATCATAGGAAAGCTGCCCCTTCTCCACTTTTATGGCCCGCTCTGACAGCACACCCAGATGATTGCGGTGCTCCACTACCAGATAATACTCCTCTTGCTCAAACAGCTCCGGTGCCGAACCCGGGAAGCTCAGGGTACCATTCGCGTGCAGCAGGGCAGCCCCCCGGTATACCACCTCCGTAACCGAGCGGGACGGTGACCGCAGTGATACCAGTACCCAGTCTACCACATCGGCGGGGTAAACTGATACGGCCTCGGTACCTGGGTAGTTCCAGGGACTGGTATAGTAGGGCTGTCCGGCCGGCGTGGGAGGTGCCGAGCTGTTAAGCGGTACCTGCCCCGGTAGCAGCCCCCGCTGGTTCAGGGCCGTTGTCATAGTTTGGGTTGTAGACCGGTAGGGCCCCTCCAGAAATACTTTTACCTGAACATCCACTTTTACGGGCTGTACTACGGTAACTGTGGCGGTACCGCTCCCCTCACCTACTCCACAGGTCTTGTCCTGCACCTGGGTCAGGTGGTAGGTAGTAGTGACCGTAGGCTTTAAAAAAACAGTAAAGATTGAATCCGGTAGATTTTCATAGACAGAGCCGTCGGAGAGGGTAAAGCCCCAGGGAAAAGTACCGGACTGGCGGCTGATAGTGAGCAAAGTACTATCCCCCCGGCGAACAGTAGCATCAGTCCCCAGGGTAGCTTTTATTTTGGGAAGAACGGTAATTATCAGGGAGTCAGAGGCAGGCCCGGTACAGCCATCCTGGGTACAGGTAGCGGTATAGCTGGTTGTGACAGTCGGACTCACTTCTACCGAAGTACCCGTAGCCCCGTGCGACCAGGTTAGGGTACCCGCGCAGCTGGTGGCGGTCAGGACTGCTTTTTCTCCTTCGCACAGAGTGGTGGAAGTAGCCGTAAGCAACGGCGCCGGAAGGGGAAACTTGTCATTGGTAATATTCAAGGTGTAGTCTTCGGCTTCTCCGAAAGCCAGTTGAGCGCAGGGGTCGGTTACGGGACCGTAGGTATGGTACTGCGACCGGACCCGCATGCGGGTTTCACCGGGGAAGGCATCCATTGGAATAGACATCGTACCAGCAACCGTGGGCGTCATCTGAGCCGTTTCGGTGGATTGATAAGCCATTTCGCCGGAGTCAAAAGTACCGTTCTGGTTAAAATCAACCCAGATAGTCAGATGCTGCTGGTAGTAGCTTCCGGCACCTCCCGCTACGGCCCGGGCCGTAAAAGCGTAGTTTTCTCCGGCCTTTACCTCCGCCTTCAAACCAGTATGATCGCTGTAGCTACTGCTGCCACAGTCGGTATTGACATTGTTGATAAGTGTACCGCTGCCATCACTCAGGATAAAGTCGGCAATAAGGACGGGCGAGCAAGCCGTTGCATACGAGGGCCGGCAGTACTGCCGACCCACCTCTACCGAACTAAGGGTACTGTACCGGCTGCTGTTCGAAGCCCTTACCCGGTAGTAGTAGGTGGTATTGGACCGGAGGTCGGCATCTAAAAACGTAGTAACATCCGGGGCCAGGCCGGTAAGGGAGACGTAGGGACCAGCGGGAGCAGTGGCCCGTTCAATTATATAACCACTTTCATTTGAACTGGTATCCGAAAACGTGAGCAGTACCCCGTTATCGGTGAGGCTGGCCAGCAAGTTGGCGGGAGCCTCCTCCGCCGAAGCTGCGTAGTCCAGCGTGTATTGATTGGTGGGGTTCGTTCGCAGCAACAGGCCATCACCCATTCGGGTGTATTGGCCCGCCGTAAATTCATTCCCGCAGGCATAGTAGTACGACATCAAATTAGAAAGCGACGGTGCAAAAAGCTGCCCGTTGGCATCGGTAGCGGTACCCGTGTAGGTACAACCGGTGGTAGTAGTATTGGGCAGCTCAAACGGATCGGCCGGCGTGTCGCACAGCAGGTCACCCGTTCCGGCGCAGTTGGCCCCTTCTCCCCGCGTCACCAGCTCACGAACCGATAGTATCGCATTTGAATTATTATAAAAAGTATGCAGCAGATTGAAGTAGTGTCCCATTTCGTGGGCAACGGTTTTATTATCAAGCAGTCGGTCTTTACGGACAAAAAGACGGTTGCTGGTGGCATTGGTCGAGGGATAGTACCCGTAGCCGGTCAGGGAGCTGCCGCCGTTGGTGATGATACCGGGTACATACAGGTTTATGGCATTGGGTAAATCGTGTTGCGAACAGAGGGCCGCTTCTTCTGAATAATCAAACTCGAAGTAGGTATCATTGTCAATAAAATCGGGGATACTACCGGCCATATAAAACTGGATGCCGCTGGTTGCAAAGGAAGAGTTCAGGGTGGAAAGTACCTTGTTAAGGTCGCTCGTGGTAGCGCCGTCGGTACCGTTACTCCTTCTTAAAACGTGAAACCGGATGGGAAGAAAAACCGGATTCGCAGCCGTCGGGTACTCGGCCGACCGGGAGTCTTTCAGCGAATGGAGCGTGGTCTCCCGGCCCAGCGTTTCTTTTCCCGAAGGGTCCGGCGTACCGCATACCAGGACCTGACCCGAGGAGAACGTTGATTGAAAAAACAGAAAAACAAAGAGAGCCACCCTTATTTCACTCCCTATATGGCTGCCTTTTTTGGTAATCATCCTGATAAAATAACCCTGAAAGTCTGCAATGCGCTTAGCCTCGAACAAAGAACATGCCATCTGTGACCAGGCGGCCGGAATCAGGAAAGAACTTCGCTTAGGGCAGGAGGATTGACTACCTGAGCAGGTACTTCACGCGGTATTCAGCTATTTGCAGCTTTACCCTTGCCACAGTTCAGCCGAACGTTGTAACTTGCGCCTCTTTTGGAGCTTAAATTAGCATGGAACTACCCTCCCTACCCACTCAGTCGGTCCGGTTGCAAGCCGGGAAACGCCTGTATTTTTCGTCGGATTTTCATTTGGGAGTACCCGACGCGCAGTCCAGCCGCCAGCGGGAGAAAAAGATTGTAAGCTGGCTGGAGTCCATCCGGCACGACGCGCAGACTATATTTCTGGTGGGAGATATTTTTGACTTTTGGTTTGAATACAAACACGCTGTACCCAAAGGCTTCGTCCGGCTCCTGGGCAAACTGGCCGAACTGTCGGATGAGGGAATAAAGCTGGTGATTTTTACCGGCAACCACGATATGTGGATGTCGGATTACCTCACCGTGGAACTTCAGGCCGAAGTTTACCGTCACCCCATTCGGTACGAGATTGAGGATTCCCGGGGGGAGAAGCAGTCCATGCTGGTCGGGCACGGCGACGGCCTTGGTCCCGGCGACCACGTATATAAGCAGTTGAAAAGAATTTTTGAAAATCCGCTGGCCCGCTGGTCTTTCCGGCAGCTCCACCCCGACATTGGTATCCGGCTGGCGACGGGCTGGTCGAAAAGAAGCCGGATTTCTAACCATAAAAAAGGGGAAGAAGTATTTTTGGGCGAAGAACGGGAGTGGCTGTTTCAGTACTGTCAGGCCATGGAGAAAATCCAGCACCACAACTACTATATTTTCGGGCACCGGCACCTTTCTCTGGACCTGCGCGTCAACGCCCGGAGCCGTTATATTAACCTGGGTGAATGGGTAACCCAGCAAACCTACGCGGTATTTGACGGCACTACGGTGGAACTACTACACTACAGAGAGTAAGCTTTACTTTTACTTCTTTCGCATGAAATCCTGCCGCGTCATGTTTTCGGCGGGGGTCTGGTTTAATTCCTTGCGCCAGTCTTTCTGTTTCAGATCGCCATTTTGTACCGACTTGATAAAATTAGCCCAGGCGAAGGGATTCAGGAAAGGGAAAGTCGTAGCAAAGCCTTTGTTAGCGGCCGACTCCCGCCCGAATATCTGCTGGTCCATGGTGTGGCGGAAGTTCGTCTGGGCGTTGTTGGGTACCTGCGCCGCCATGCGGTTTATATAGTCAGGGTCGGTGTTACGGGCCAGCGCGTCGCGCTCGGCCTGGTCGGGTAGCCTCATTTCCAGAAAAGCCTTCTTGAAATCTTCTTCGGTCGCATACGGATACACCCGTACCTCAGCCAGCATCTGGACATCTTCGCGCATGGCAATGATGGCCGAGTAGGTTTCAGCGTTGTAGTTTCGGGGAATTATATGGTACTGTGTCTTGAAACCCACGTAGCTAAAGACGATACTATCACCGGGAAAAACCGGAATTGAAAAGGCACCTGCATCGTATCCTCCATTTCTGGTAAGAGTACCTTTGCCCGCCTTGGGAATAAAAATATACGCCCCCGGCAATCGTTCGGTAGTTGAACCCGCTACTACCACCCCCGTAAATATGATAGCCTTTTGCTGGCCCTGCGCAGCAGCTTCGCCGCACCCCAGCCAGCCAAGTAGTACTACAAAGAACAGGATTGCTGTATGTTTCATGCCGAAATCTCTTTTAAGTGGGTTCTTAGGTAGGCCGTTGGTTAGTAAGAGCCATCCCATTGGTAAAACGTTGTACTACCCCTCTAACTCTAACGCCCGACTTTATTTCTCATTGTTAGCAAAACAAGATAAAAAAGGGTGCCACGCTCAGGAAAATATCTTAATAAAGGTGACAATAAAAGGTGCCGAAAGCAGTAAACCATCAAACCGATCCAGAAAGCCTCCGTGCCCCGGAATACTGCTGCCCGAGTCTTTGATGGCGATACTTCGCTTGAAAAGCGACTCCACCAAATCACCGTAAGTACCTGTTACCACAATAATGGCCCCGATGCAGTACCATTTCCAGGGTTCGTAGGTATGAAAATATAAACCAAGCCCAAAGGCGACAAAAGCCGCGAATATGGCCCCACCGACGGCCCCTTCCCACGATTTCTTGGGTGATACCCGCTCAAAAAGCTTGCGCCGGCCAAACTTGGTACCCGCAAAGTAAGCTCCGATGTCGGTGGCCCATAACAGCAGCAGGCTACCCAGTATTATCTCGTGGTTGTAAATTCCCCCGCGCATGGCTACTGCAATAATCAGCGAAAAGGGCAACGCTACGTAGATAAGCCCCAGAAAAGTAAAACCAATGTTGGTAAAAGGCTTCAGGTCATTTCTTTTGTAGAGCTTAATGAAAAAAATCATGGCCAGCAGCGGGCTGATCAGGAAGTAGTTTTCAAAGGCGACTATTCCTTTTTCAATAATATAGGTAAGGATAATCAGCACTACGCCACAAAGGGTACCATAGTGGGTCAGAGGCTGATTGCCATCCAGTCCCAGTAGTTTGTAAAATTCAAGCTGGGTAAGTGCACTCAGCGTACAGAACAGCAGCATGAATGTCAGATCGTTGTAAAGGATTGACATCAGGATAATCGCTACCCCCACCATTGCCGCCACCACCCGTTGTTGTAAATTATTCAGATTCTTTAAGTGAGGACTCATCATTCAGAAGGTTTTTGGCACTAGTGGCGTCTTCGGCAGGTACATATACTTCGCAAAGTCCAAATAGAGGATAGCTACTACTCTGCTTATTAAGTACCACGGCGTTTATACCATTCTGTTCGAGTACTGACCGGGCTATTTCGGCCCTCACTACCTGATTGGTCGCAAATATCTTTTCCCAATTATCTTCCATACAAAGTTTTTAGTACCAGGTGCAGTCCTCCTGACGTAAGCCAGGTTTCAGACCATTCTATTATCCCTAAAGTGTCCGGTCCACCTCCACATACTGTACAGCAAGGCCGCCGTTGCGGCAAAAGAAAACACCGCTGTACCAAAAGGTACCGAACGGGTGTCTTCGATGTTGATTTCGACGGACCGGACGTGGTACAGGTACACCATCAGTACCGTGAAGCCATTGTTGACAAAGTGGGCAAATATCGCCAGCGACAACCTGCCCGACCAATAGTACAGGTAGCCAAACAACGCCCCCAGCAGCAGGCGCGGCAAAAAGCCGTAAAACTGAATGTGAATAGCGCTGAACAAAGCAGCCGATACCCAAATGGCCAGGTGTACGCTGGACCAGTGTTCAGCCAGCTTTCGTTGCAGTACCCCCCGGAAAAGTACCTCCTCGCCAATGGCCGGAATAAGCGCAATTACCAGTACGGCAATGAGTAACTGAGGTATGGTTTCAAACTGGGTAAGGAACTTAGTCAGTTCACCCAGTTGGTCTTCTTTGTTGCGCATCCAGTTTTCAAGGCCCTGCAGGGCGTGGGGCAGCTTCATTTCGGCATTCCACTCAATAATCAGGCTATTGAACGGCATAAAAACGATTACCAGGATCAACACCAGCAGCCAGATGCGGCCCGAAGCCTCCTCCCGAAAATTAAAATCGTCGGTTTTGCGCCGTTCAATATAGTACCAGTACAGCAAAGAAGGTACCAGAAACGTAAAAAGATGGGCCGTACTCTGCAGGATCATCAGGGCGTACCAGCCATTTGGTACCTGTTCGGGGTTCTGGAGCAGGGTTGTGATTACATCCATCGAAAAATCGCCCTGCGTGGCCAGGTAAGCCAGCAGCAGCATAGCGGCCAGGATATTTCCCACCGACATACCAATCAGGATAAATCCAATCAGTACCAGGAGGCTTCGCCAGGTATTGGGCACGCGCGAGCGAACCGGGGGGTGGTTAGTTTCTGCCATATTTGGTGTAAATTTACGGCTAATTTCATATCAGAGAACAAGTTTCTTTGAGAAGGTGTTAGAATTACTACTTTTCCGGAACTTGCCCCTGTGGCGAATAAGGTAATAAAATTTTCATAAAGTACTATAATAATGGTAAAGATCGGGCCTATTGAGCTGGGTGAGTTTCCGCTGCTGCTGGCACCCATGGAAGACGTAAGTGATCCGCCTTTTCGGGCGGTGTGTAAGGAAAACGGAGCCGACCTGATGTATACCGAATTCATTTCGTCGGAGGGATTGATCAGGGATGCCGCCAAAAGTGTACAGAAGCTGGATATATTTGAGTATGAACGCCCTATCGGGATTCAGCTGTTTGGCAGTGATATAGAAACCATGCGTTCCTGCGCGCAAATAGCCACCAAAGCCGGACCGGATCTTATTGATATCAACTACGGTTGTCCGGTCAAGAATGTGGCCTGCCGGGGAGCCGGTGCCGCCCTGTTACAGGACATTCCCAAGATGGTAAAGATGACCGAGGCCGTCGTAAAAGCTACCCACCTGCCCGTGACGGTCAAGACCCGACTGGGCTGGGATGACAGTACTAAAAATATTCTGGATGTAGCCGAGCGCCTGCAGGATATTGGTATTCAGGCCCTGACGGTACACGGCCGCACCCGCGTACAGATGTACAAAGGCGCTGCCGACTGGACCCTCATTGCCAAAGTCAAAGAAAACCCGCGTATCCGGATTCCTATTTTTGGGAATGGCGATATTGACAGCCCCCAAAAGGCGCTTGAATATAAAAACCGCTACGGCGTGGATGGTATCATGGTGGGACGCGCTTCCATTGGGTACCCCTGGATTTTCAACGAGATCAAACACTACCTCCGCACGGGCGAACTGCTGGCCCCGCCCACCCTGCCCGAGCGGGTGGAAGCCTGCCGCAAGCACCTGGAGTTTTCGGTTCGCTGGAAAGGAGAAATTACGGGGATATTCGAAATGCGCCGCCATTATACCAACTACTTCCGGGGTTTTAATCACTTCAAGCCGTATCGCATGCGGCTCGTAGAAAGCATGTCTTTTCAGGAGTTAAATAGCGTGCTGGACGAGATTGCAGAGGTATTCAGCCAGACCGAAGCCATTACCGCATGAGTCAAACTACTCCCCTACCTTCTGCCCGGACTGACGCACCCCTGTTAACCTGGGGACTGCTGCTGCTGCTGGCACTGGTATGGGGCAGTTCCTTTATACTGATTAAGAAAAGTCTTCAGGTATACAGTGTAGCGGAGGTGGCGGCGGGCCGGGTTTTCCTGGCGTTTTTTTTCTTTATTCCTGTGCTACTGCGTACCTATAAAGAGGTACCACGTCCCCTGCTCAGGTACTTGTTCTTATCGGGGTTGCTGGGCTATTTATTGCCCGCTTTTCTCTTTGCCGAAGCCGCCAGGCACGTCAGCAGTGCCATGGCAGGTACCCTCAATGCCCTCAGTCCCATGTTTACCATGCTCATCGGGGCGTTATTTTTTGGGCAGCGCTCGCGGGGGATGCAGGTAGCGGGGCTGTTAATTGCCCTGGCCGGTGCCCTCATGCTGATTCTGACCCGGACCGGCACTTCTCTGTCCGTAACTAATCCCTACGCCCTCTGTGCGGTAGCCGCTACTATTTTTTATGGTACCAATATCAACATTATTTCCAGGTACCTGAGCCGCCTGCCCGCCCTGGTATCTACGGCCTGGATATTTGCGGGAATAGGGCCGCTGGCCTTCGGAATCCTGCTCTTTACCGGATTTTTTGGAAAGATGTCCAACCCGGACAACCTGCTGCCGTCGTCGTTTCTGATGAGTCTGGGTATTCTGGCTTCAGGCCTTATGTCTATTCTTTTCAACCGGCTTATTCAACTGTCCAGCGCGGTGTTTGCGGCTTCGGTAACCTACCTGATGCCCATCGTGGCGCTTTCCTGGGGAATACTGGACCATGAAAGTATAGGGGTGCAGCAATGGCTGGGGACGGGGGTAATTCTGGTGGGCGTTTACCTTATTAACCGGAAACGAAAAACTACAATAATAAAAAGCCAAAATACCCAGGTACCCGCTACCAGTCCATTTATCACCAAACCAACCAAACCCACAGCTCATGCTCAAGATCAAGGTGAATGAATCCGATACCTACGAAGTACGTCAGGAGAAAAACCAGTGGTGGCTGGGCGAAACCGCATTTGATGGCGACATAGTACCTCTGAATGGTACCACCAGGGGAGGTGGCTGGTACCATGTTATCTGGAAAGGCCGCTCCTTCAACCTGGAAGTAGTGGAGTTGGACCGCGCTGCCAAAACTCTCACCTTCCGTATCAACGGTCAGTTGTATACCACTACCGCCCAGGACCGCTTTGACCTCCTGCTTGAAAGTATGGGCATGAGCAATGCGGCCAGTACCAAAGTAAACGAAGTAAAAGCGCCAATGCCCGGCCTGATACAATCGGTGAGCGTACAGCCAGGTATCGAGGTACACAAAGGAGATATCCTACTGGTACTGGTGGCAATGAAAATGGAAAATGCCATAAAAGCACCCGGCGAAGGCAAGGTAAAAGCCGTCCGGATTAAGCCGGGCGATAGCGTCGAAAAGAACCAGGTATTGGTAGAGTTTGAGTAAAAACTTGTAATTCTGCCCCCCCTACCCTTATTTTTACAAATCCATTCCAACATCTACAACATGCCGGAACCTAAATACAAACGCATTCTTCTAAAACTCAGCGGCGAAGCCCTCAATGGCGGCGACAAAACCCAGGTAATTGATTTTAACATTCTTGACCGGTACGCCCAGGAAATCAAGCGGGTAGCTGATGCCGGTGTGCAGATTGCCATTGTGATTGGCGGGGGAAACATTTTCCGGGGAGCTTCCGTAGAGAAATCAGGCATTGACCGGGTACAGGGTGACCACATGGGTATGCTGGCCACGGTTATTAACGGAATGGCCATTCAAAGTACGCTCGAAAAACATGGCATGCATACCCGCCTGATGTCGGCCATCAAGATGGAGCAGGTAAGTGAGCCTCTGATCCGGCGCCGGGCCAACCGGCATCTGGAGAAAGGACGGGTTGTGATATTCGGGGCCGGTACCGGTAATCCCTATTTTACGACGGATACTACCGCCAGCCTGCGGGCCATTGAGTCAGAAGCCGACGTAGTACTGAAAGGTACCCGGGTAGATGGCGTATATACCGCTGATCCTGAGAAAGATCCTACCGCCACCAAGTACGATTGTCTGTCCTTTGATGAGGCCCTGAGTAAAAATCTGAAAATAATGGATTTGACAGCTTTTACGCTTTGCAAGGAGAACAACCTGCCTATCATTGTGTTTGATATGAATAAGAACGGTAATTTGTTTGATTTGGTCATGGGGAAAACAGTAGGTACCCTGGTGACCAATGAGTGTTAGTTTTTAGATTTGGGATGTTGAAAAAATAGTCTTTTTATGCAGCGTATTGAAATAGAAGACTTCGGCCCACTACAGAAGGTAAGCTTGGAAATCAAGGATTACATGGTTTTTATTGGGCCACAGGCTTCTGGTAAAAGTACGTTAGCTAAATTAATATATTTTTTTTCAGAAATTAACAAAACTTACAGGCAAACTACTATTCCTACTTTTGCCTTGAATTATTTCTTGTTTGATGGCGATTCAAATTTAGTAGATTTATTAAAAAATGATATACGAAAATTGTTTACTTCTATTTTTCCAACATTTAGAAATGGGAAAATTAGTTTTATGTATGGAGTAGAATATAGAATAGATATTAATGTATTAAATCTTATTGAGCAATTTCAGGATGATATAACTATTAGCAATGGTTTTAAGGAGGATGTAGAATACATTGAAGAAACTTTAAACACTTTTTATAAAAATAAAAAAAATTCAAGTAAAGATAGAAATTTATCGATCGAGGTGATAGCTAAGCTAATTGATAATTTAATATTAGAGCAGGCCAGAAGAAATTTTATAAAGAATGATTTAAAACTAGTTAATACATTTATTCCGGCTGGAAGATCCATTTTACCTTTACTTTCTAATTCTGTTTCATTAGTTGAAAGTAATAGTTTAGATTATTTCAATACAGAATTTATTAAATTAACTAATACAATAAGAAGAAATTTCTTAGCATCTCCAAACTACTCTAAGTTGTTTGGAATGACTGCAAAGATAAATTCATCTACTAATGATTCAGACGTTTTTTTGTTATCTAATAAAGTTTCTCGCCAAATAATGCGGGGAGACTTTCAGGTTGGAAATGGAGGGGATGAAATAGTACATTACAGTAATGGCTTTGGATACGCAATTCCATTAAAATATACCTCTTCCGGCCAACAGGAAGCAAGCTGGCTTATAAATACTCTAAATTACTTATTAACAGAATCACGAAGTAGCGAAGGCAGTAGTTACAATACCATTATTGAGGAACCGGAAGCCCACCTTTTTCCAGAAGCACAACGTGATATTACCTATTTAATTACCATATTGGCAAATTCAAAGCACAGTCAAACTATAATAACTACCCACAGCCCGTATGTACTTGCAGCTTTAAATAATCTTTTAAAAGCTCACGATGTGGGTCAAATTTATAGGGAAAGAGTAAGTAATATAGTTGATTCATTGCTCTGGGTTAACTCAAAACGTTTGTTTGTAGGCTATTTGGATGAAGGGAAAATTATAGAGATATTAGATCAGGAAACAAATTTAATTAGTCATGATTTACTTGATCAAGTTTCAAATGATATTATGAATAGTTTTGATGATTTACTCGAAATACAATATGACGAATGAGTAAATACTATAATCCATTTGGTCATATTGAATGCACAGAGTACTGTGACAATAAAGCTAAATTTATTGTTTTTAAAGATAAAAGGTCAAAATCTGAATATAGAATAGAAAACGTATCTCATCACTATCTAATTAGAATAAAAGTTGATGATTGTTTAATAAAAGAACAGGATAAAATAAAAAAATGCGATTATCTTCTTTTAGATTGTAGTTATAAGAAGGCGTTTTTTATCGAGTTAAAGGGACAAAATCTAAAAGATGCGATAATTCAAATAAAGTCAACAATTTTAGAGTTAAATTCAAAATTATTGACTTTCTCATTTTGCTGCCGAATAGTTCAGTCTAAAGTTATAAAAGCAACGCAGCAGCAAGAGAAAGAGGAATTAATACGATTTCTGCGTGGAAAGTATCCTCTCAACATAAAAGCTGTGAAAGATTTAGTGCTTATTGGGAGTCAGAAGTTAATTGAACAAATTTAACCAAACTCATGGAAGAAATAGAATTGTACCTGGAAGACGCCAGGGACACGATGGAAGGAGCAATAAAGCACCTGAACATTGAACTTTCAAAGATTCGCGCCGGAAAGGCCACTCCCCAAATGCTGGATGGTATTCAGGTAGAGTACTATGGTACTATGTCTCCACTACATACGGTTGCCACCGTCAACACCCCCGATGCCCGTACCATTGCCATAAAGCCTTTTGAGAAGCACATGATTGGAGAAATTAACAAGGCAATCCGGAACAGCAATCTGGGTTTTTCTCCCTCCAACGATGGTGAGCTAATCCGTATAAATATTCCTCCCCTGACCGAGGAGCGCCGTCTGGCCCTGGTAAAGCGGGCCAAGCAGGAAGTAGAAACCGCCAAGATTAATATCCGGAATATCCGGCAGGATGCCAATAACTCTATTCGTAAACTAACCAAAGAAGGCGTATCGGAAGATGAGGTAAAAGTTGGTGAAGAACGGGTGCAAAAAATTACCGACAGCTATATTACCAAAGTTGACCAGGTATTTGTGGCCAAAGAAAAAGATATTATGGAGGTATAGGTAGCTGCCACATTTTACAATATACATAAAGAAGACTCTCCCGTTGGGAAGAGCCTTCTTTATTTTCATAGCTATATTGTTCTTATAGTCAAGACTTTTACTTTTCGTTCAATACTAAATCTAGTTCTTCAAAAACCAGATTAATAGCTTTGGCAACATGCTCCGTATTTTTATCAAATACGTTACCGTCTGTCAATCCGCTGGCATATCCTTGCCATACTACTACTCCTTTTTTAGCGTCTACTAACTGTACTAAAATAGTACCTTTGTCAAAATAATATTCAGTTCCCCGATCATTTGTACCGGTAGTACTTGCTCGTGGTATTAGACCTAAATTGTTATTCCGGACTTCGTCAGTACCCCAGTATTCAGCATCACGGAAATATCCTTCGTAACCAGTCATTTCTACAGGCTTATCAAATACGCGGAAATTAACCAGTATATCAGGATTTTGCTGTTTCATTTTAAATTCACGGGCAGCCATTTCATGAGCAACGGCATCCCGGATAGCTGTCTTAAGTATTGCATCATTTACTGCATACGCCAGACTTTTAGCTGAATTAATACTCTTGGCCCATGCGTAAGTTTTATATTTGTCAAAAGGGGCTGACAAATCTTTATCAGATGTAACGGTATAGTTCTGCGCTAATAGCGGCGTCGTTATAAAGGCTAGTACTACAATAAACACTTTCTTTAACTCTTTCATAATTTTTCATGTTTTAGTTCGACATTAATAAAGAGCTTTGAAATTCAACATTTATATTAATACGTTCATTATCACCAATCAAAGCTCGCTATAAAGAAGCACAAAAGTCGTTCCTACTCGTCAATTTTCGCTTAATTAGCCTGTATACTCTACTAGTGTCCCTTGTTATCCACACTGTTAGTGCGAAAAGTATTCTACGCCTGAAGATGCCATTCCAAAATTTTCAAACCAAAAAAGTCTCCTTGTAGGGAGACTTTTTTGGTTTAAAACATGAGGTAATATTAGTCTTTTTTGAACTCTTCAAAAACCCGGTGCCCCGATTCTTCGTAGAGCCGTTCTTCCGGCAGATTTTTGAAATAGTCCAGGGTAATACGCAGTCCTTCCTCGCGAAGTACCTTAGGTTCCCATTCCAGTATCTCCCTGGCTTTTGTAATGTCCGGCTGGCGCTGCTTGGGGTCGTCCTGGGGCAGGGGCTTGTAAATCACCTTCTGACTGGTACCCGTTATTTTAATAATTTCCTCGGCAAACTCTCCAATGGTAATTTCAGCCGGATTACCAATGTTGACCGGATACGGGTAATCGCTCAGGAGCAACCGGTGAATACCTTCCACCAGGTCGTCGACGTAGCAAAACGAACGGGTCTGGGAGCCATCACCGAATACCGTCAGGTCTTCACCCCGCAGGGCCTGCCCAATGAAAGCCGGCAGAACCCGGCCGTCGTTCAGGCGCATGCGCGGACCGTACGTATTGAATATCCGGACTATGCGGGTTTCCAGACCGTGGTAGCGGTGGTAAGCCATGGTAATGGCTTCCTGGTAGCGCTTGGCTTCGTCGTAGCAGCCACGCGGCCCAATGGGGTTTACGTGGCCCCAGTAGTCTTCGGTCTGCGGATGCACCAGCGGGTCGCCGTATACTTCCGAGGTGGAGGCAATGATAAATCTGGCACCCTTGGCCCGGGCCAGCCCCAGCAGGTTATGGGTACCCATAGCGCCTACTTTCAAGGTCTGGATCGGAATCTTAAGGTAGTCGATCGGGCTGGCTGGTGAGGCAAAATGCAGGATATAGTGCAGGTCGCCGGGTACGTGTACAAACTTGGTAACATCGTGGTGATAAAACTCGAAGTGCGGATTCGGCATCAGGTGCTCAATGTTGCGCATGTCCCCGGTTATGAGGTTATCCATGCCGATCACGTGGTGACCTTCCCTGATGAAGCGATCACACAGGTGTGATCCCAGAAATCCTGCCGCTCCGGTTATAAGTACGCGTTTCATGTATAAAGGTATAGGTAGTAAAAAAGGTACAATTATTCTAAGCTAGGCTCCACCTGGCTCACGGTATGGTTCACAGCTTCTCTCCCTATAGAATAATAGGTATAGCCCTGCTCGCGCATGATGTCCAGCTCGTAGAGGTTGCGGCCGTCAAAGACCACCTTGTTCTTCAGCAGGCGCGTCATCTTCTCGAAGTCCGGCGTGCGAAACTGCGGCCACTCGGTAAAAATCATCAGCGCGTCGGCGTCGTCCAGGGCCGCGTAGGGCGTGTGGCAGTAGGTAACTTCCGGCAGCTGACGCTTTACGTTCTCCATGGCTTCGGGATCGTAGGCCGTTACGTTGGCTCCGGCCGCCAGCAGCGCCTTGATGTTTTCCAGCGCCGGTGCTTCCCGAATATCATCCGTGTAAGGCTTGAAAGCCAGTCCCCACACCGCAATAGTCTTGCCCCGCAGTTCCCCGCCAAAGTACTCCTTCACCAGCGGCAGCAGCTTTTTCTTCTGGTCCTCATTGACATCCATCACCGATTTCAGGATGCGGAAGTCATAGTCATAGTCCCGGGAGGTTTTGGCCAGGGCCTGTACATCCTTGGGAAAGCAGCTACCGCCGTAGCCGATGCCGGCAAAGAGGAAGCGCTTGCCAATGCGGCTGTCGGTACCGATGCCGCGGCGGATGTCGTCAACGTTGGCGCCTACTTTCTCGCACAGGTTGGCAATCTCGTTCATGAAGGTAATCTTCATGGCCAGGAAGGAGTTGGCGGCGTACTTGCTCATTTCGGCCGAGCGCTCGTCCATAAAAATAACCGGGTTGCCCTGCCGTACCAGCGGCGCGTAGAGCTTCTCCATAACCTTCTGGGCCTTTTCGGAAGTGGTACCTACCACCACGCGGTCGGGCTTCATGAAGTCTTCCACGGCTACGCCCTCCCGCAGGAACTCCGGATTGGACACGACGTCAAAGTCCACTTTGGCGTTTTGGGCAATGGCCGCACGTACTTTTTCGGCGGTACCCACGGGTACGGTACTTTTATCGACAATAACAGCGTATTGGTCCAGGATGGGCCCCAGGTCGTGGGCTACCTGCAGGATGTACTTCAGGTCGGCCGAGCCATCTTCGCCCGGAGGGGTAGGCAGCGCCAGGAAGATAACCTGGGCGTCCTTGATACCTTCGGCCAGGTTGGTGGTGAACTTCAGGCGGCCCTCGACTACGTTGCGGTCAAAGAGTACGTCGAGTCCCGGCTCGTAGATGGGTATTTTGCCCCCATTGAGGCGGGCGACTTTGTTTTCGTCAATGTCGACGCAACATACCTGGTTTCCCGTCTCGGCGAAACAGGTACCCGTCACCAGGCCCACGTAGCCCGTACCTACTACTGCTATTTTCATATCGTAATGATTAGTTTGTTATGTGTGAGATATAAGTTTAGATGGATTCTTCTTAAACTAAATTCAGGCAATTGTTTCTTTAAATCCGCTCAAAAATAGTTTATTTCTTATAATAACAAGCCTCCTGCACCCAATACTTAGGAAACGGTACCGCCCCCGCAGCCCTGTAACTGGTCCCGGGGCTCCGCTTACGTACTATTGTATACCGCTTACTAACAATAGGTTCTTATAATCGTTATATTGTCAGGATTCAATTAGTAATTTCCAACTACTCATCAACATTCTAAAGTAGCGCATTCTATGACAACTGACATTGCCGAAAACCAAACGCTTATTGAGCAAACGGTTCGGGACTTTTCCGAAAGGTACATCCGCCCTCACATCCGCGAATGGGATGACAGCCAGTACTTTCCGGCAGAAATATTTCATAAACTGGGCGAACTGGGCCTGATGGGCGTACTGGTACCTACCGAGTACGGCGGAGCCGGCCTGGGGTACCGCGAGTACGTAGCAGCCATTATTGAGATTTCCAAAGTAGACCCCTCCATTGGTCTTTCCATGGCGGCCCATAATTCTCTTTGCACCAACCATATCCTTATGTTTGGCAATGAAGACCAGAAGAGTAAGTACCTGCCCAGGCTGGCATCGGGCGAATGGATTGGGGCCTGGGGCCTTACCGAGCCCAATACGGGGTCTGACGCCGGTAATATGCGTACCGTAGCGGTGCGTGATGGGGACCATTGGGTACTTAACGGCTCCAAGAACTTCATTACCCACGGTAAAAGTGGCCACGTGGCCGTAGTCATAACCCGCACGGGTGAGCCCGGTGACAAACACGGTGCCACCGCTTTTATCATAGAAAGAGGTACCCCGGGCTTTTCGGCCGGGAAGAAGGAAGATAAACTGGGTATGCGGGCCTGCGAAACCGCGGAGCTTATTTTTCAGGATTGCCGCATCCCCGACAGCCAGCGGCTGGGTGAAGTAGGTGATGGATTTATTCAGTCGCTCAAAGTCCTGGACGGGGGGCGCATTTCCATCGCGGCCCTGGGAGTAGGTACTGCCCAGGGCGCTTACGAAGCGGCGCTGGCCTATTCCAAAGAGCGTAACCAGTTCGGGCATCCTATTTCACACTTTCAGGGTATTGCCTTCAAACTGGCCGATATGTATACCGATATACAGGCCTCGACCATGCTAACCTTTGATGCCGCCGACCGCAAAGACCGGGGTGAAAAAGTAAGTCTGGCCAGTTCAGTGGCCAAGTACCATTCTTCCGAAACCGCCGTACGGGTAGCCAATGAGGCCGTTCAGATTTTTGGAGGCTACGGCTTTATTAAAGATTATCCGGCCGAGAAATTCTACCGCGACAGCAAGCTATGTACCATCGGGGAAGGTACCAGTGAGATTCAGAAACTGGTTATTTCCCGGGAGATACTGAAAGATTAAACTACCAACCGCAGCCGCTCCTGATCAGAAGCGGCTGCGGTCTTTTACCGCTTACCATTTATCCCCAAAGCGTACCGACGACACTATGCCAGGGACGCTTATCCGACATTAGTTGTATTCGAGCTTTCACCTCGCTATTTTCGTACAACTTTCGTCCCTTATCTAAAACCCTCTTCCTGTATGATTGCCTTGTATATACTTCTTGGGCTGGTAATTCTGGCCGTCCTGATGACGGTTAAAGTAGTACCCCAGCAGACGGCCTACGTCGTCGAACGTCTGGGAAAATTCTATGCAGTACTTCAGCCGGGTATCAATTTTATTATTCCTTTCTTTGACCGGGTAGCCTATAAGTACACCCTCAAGGAAGCGGCCATTGACATTCCTGAACAAATTTGTATTACCAATGACAACGTTCAGGTCAGGATGGATGGCGTTATTTTTATCCAGGTCATTGACCCCAAAAAAGCCGCCTACGGTATTTCTGACTATACCTTCGCGGTAACCCAGCTAGCCCAGACTACCATGCGGAGTGAAATTGGAAAACTGGCACTGGACAAAACATTTGAAGAGCGTATGACCATAAACCGGGCCGTGGTGGAATCCATTGATGAAGCCGCTACCGGATGGGGAGTAAAAGTACTGCGCTACGAAATTAAGAATATTACGCCCCCGCAGAGTGTACTGATGGCCATGGAAAAGCAGATGCAGGCCGAGCGCGAGCGCCGGGCGGTTATTCTGCAGTCGGACGGGGAAAAGCAGGCGGCTATTAACGTGGCCGAGGGCCAAAAGCAAAAAGTAGTACTTGAGTCGGAGGGGTTACGGGCCCGGGCCATCAACGAAGCACAGGGGGAAGCCTCGGCTATTTTGTCGGTTGCCGAGGCAACGGCCGAAAGTATCCGGCTGGTAGCCGATGCCATCCAAAGAGATGGCGGTATGGAAGCCGTACAGCTAAGAGTAGCCGAAAACCTGGTTGACCAGTTTGGCAAGTTGGCCAAAACCAACAATACCCTTATTCTTCCCGCTAACTTTGCCGATATGGGCTCCATAATTGCGGCGGCCATGAGTGTGGTAAAGTCGGAAGGACCTAAATAATTAGCCCTACTCTCAGCCATTCCAGGTGTACTCCCTCAGGTACTGATTTTAAACCGAATAATTATGGATTTATCCCTTCCGCATATATGGCTCATCATCGGACTATTGATGTTAGCCGCGGAGCTGGTCAGTGTAGTGCTTGTATTTGCTTTTTTTGCAATTGGAGCCTTACTTACCGCCTTGCTGGCAGCCTTAGGCATAGCCCCTGACCTGGACTCCCAGTTGCTGGCATTTTCGTTGACCTCGGTGTTATCGCTGGTATTCTTTCGTAAAAAAGCCAAGGGAATACTCGCTAACCGCCACCATACTCAGGAATATAACGAATACGCGGGCGAAACTGCCATGGTCATTAAGGATATACCGGCTACGGGTGAAGGAAGAATTTTTTATCGGGGTGCCGAATGGATCGCCCTTTCCGCGACCCAGGCTCCAATCATAGCCGGGAGTAAGGTGGTCATCCGCCGGACCGATGGCATAAAGCTGATTGTAGAAGAATCCTGTTGAAGGGAAGAAAGGTTTAAAAGGAGAAAAGCAGGAAGGGGACTACAGGTTTGATCCCCTTCCTGCTTTTCTGTTGAGGCTACTACTTTTTCAGGGCTTCCTCTACCGGCAGACCAACTGAGCCATCGGGAGGTAGCAGGCGCAGCAGTGCTGAAATAGTAGGCGCTATATCGGCAATGGTCGTGCGGCGCAGGGTTTCTCCTTTATTTATTCCCCAACCGTACAGCAGAAACGGAACGTGGGTATCGTAGTTGTAGGGAGAGCCGTGGGTAGTACCGGTAGTACCTCCCGAAAACCAACCCGGTTGCGGTATGATCTGCAGGTCGCCGCTCCGTTTTACGTTGTAGGCATTTTTGTACAATTCGAGCTGGTACGGGTTCAGGTGCGATTGGCCCAGTTCTTTCAGATTAATAACGTCGGCAATACCCGGCATGGGTAGCATGGTTTCCCGTACTACTTCGTATATGTCCCCAACTTTAAGCTTTTTATCCCTAAGTACTTTGTGGTCAAGGTACAGCTGGTAGTTGTCGGAAGCTTTGATGTAGTTAGCTTCCCCAAAGCGGTCATTCAGGGCTTTCTTAACTGCGTTGTTGATAGTACCCATACCCAGCAAACCTGCCGGCAGGCGGTGCTGCTGCCAGAAACCCGGTATATCCATGACCCCATGGTCCGCCGAAAGAAACACCGTGTAGTTACCTTTGCCTACCCAGCCATCCAAAAACGTAAACATTTCGGCAAAGTCCCGGTCCAGCCGCAGAAATATATCCTGCTCCTCAATGGAATTGGGGCCGTACGCATGGCCCACGTAGTCGGGGGTAGAAAAGCTTACCGCCAGGAAGTCAGTCTCCTTGCCTTTACCCATGTTTTCTCCTTTTACGGCGGCAATCGCCATATCTTTAGTTATTGAATTACCCCAGGGAGTAGAGGCAATAATACCAAAAGCATCACCGGCAACACCCGCCAGGTCATAGGGGAATACAGGCTTGGCGGCCCCTGTCAATTTTCGCTCGTAGGGTTGGTCATCGGAAGTACTTTCGAGGTATTCTTCAATGGGCAATAAGGTTTGCCAGCCCCGCTTCAGGTACTCCGACGGTAGTTTTTTAGCGTTAAAATCCTTCACCCATTGGGGTAGCTCATTTCCATAAAAAGTACTGGTAATCCAATTGCCGGTTTTTGAGTCAAACCAGTAGGCCCCCGTAGCCGCGTGCCCGGCCGGCAGTACAGCTCCGCGGTCCTTAATAGCAATTCCCACGGTCTTGGACCGAAAATTAGTACCAATCTGCAGCTGGTCGGTTACGGTGCTGGTCAGCAGGTTGCGGGGCGACATTTTACCGGCCCGGGCGTTGTCGCTACCTACGGTAGTTACGGTACTGTCTTCCACGCAATAAACGTCTTTGCCCACCAGGGGGTCGTGCCATTCGTTCCCGATAATACCGTTGATAGCAGGAATTGACCCGGTATATATGGCCGCGTGGCCCGCCGCCGTCACCGTCGAAGCATAGTGGTAGTGGTTATTGCGGCAGTTAAAGCCTTCGTTCATCAGGCGTTTTAGTCCGCCCTGGCCGTACTTGTCGTAGAAGCGGTACAGGTAGTCGTAGCGCATCTGGTCCACTACTATCCCTACTACCAGTTTGGGACGGGCCAGCAGTTTTGAATTAGCAGGAGCGGCAGTTTTTGGCGATTGGGCAGTGGCTGAAATTGCCAGCAGTAAACCACATACCCAAAACGATAATTTTCTCACAAGATTTAGAAAGTTTATTTAGATGGGAAAAATACAAAAACCTGTTTGAAAAGCCGGACTCGGAGCCGCTTTAATTTCTGCTGGTTATTTTTTTAAAGCCTCCCCGACGGCAATACCTACGTTGCCATTGGGCGGAAGAATGTGCAGCAGCGCTGATATGGTAAGTGCAATGTCGACAATGCTGGTACGCCGGAGGGCTGGTCGGTGACGGTACTGGTGAGGAGGTTCGGGGGTGACATTTTACCAACCTGCGCGTTATTGTTGCCTACGGTAGTATCTTCGGCACAGTACATAGTCCTACCAGCGCGAAACCAAACGCCTCTACGTTGCGTTCTGCTTAAAAACCCAACCACCAAACCTTTCATGCAGTCAATCCCCCGCATAGCTCCCGTACCCATCGGCAACAAAGGCATTTGGATAGCCTGTACGGTACTTGTGTTGTGGCTGGTGTCTTTGGGGTACCTGCTGCACTACCCCATCAGCTTTACCGACCCACTGGTTTATTTATTTGTGCTGATACAAATGCACCTCTACACGGGGGTATTCATTACGGCTCACGACGCCATTCATGGGGTAGTAGCCCCTTCGCATCCGCGCCTTAACCGGGCCATTGGCTGGCTATCGGCCACTCTCTTTGCTTTTAACAATTACAAGCAGCTTTCCAGCAAGCACCACCTCCACCACCGGCACTCGGGCACCGACCACGACCCCGACTTCCACGAAGGCAACGCGTCTTTTCTGGCCTGGTACTACAGCTTTCTGAAAGAGTACATATCCTGGAAGCAGATATTGTTGATGGCGGTAACCTATAACCTGTTCAAGCAGGTACTTCCGTGGGAAAATCTGGTGGTGTTCTGGATGGCACCAGCTGTACTTAGTACCTTTCAGTTATTCTTTTTTGGTACGTACCTGCCGCACCGGGGCGAACACCATAACCCGCCACTCAATGCCCGCAGTCAGTCTTTGAACCATACCTGGGCTTTCCTGACCTGCTACTTCTTTGGCTACCACCTGGAGCACCATGCCTATCCCTACCTGCCCTGGTGGAAACTACCCCGGGCACGGGAACTAACCTACTCGGCGGGTAACGAATAGTACCTTCAATTGATTTCTAAATTTCCGGAAGGGAAATAAAAGGGAAAGATTACTTACTGCGCTCAATGGTGTACTGAACCAGTTGTTCCAGGGAAGTACGGTAGGAAGAATCCTCAAACTCGTGCAAAAGTAGGCGGGCTTCCTCTACGTACCGCTGCATCACCCCCTGGGCATACTCGATTCCGCCCGAATCCTTTACAAAGGCTATTACTTCGGCTACTTTTTTAGGCTTGTGGCTTTGGTTCCGGATGATATTAATCATTTGTCGCTTCTGCATCCAGCCCGCCTGGTTCAGGGCGTAGATCAGCGGTAGCGTCATTTTCTTTTCCTTGATATCAATCCCCAGTGGCTTCCCGACCTCCGCCTCGCCGTAGTCAAACAGGTCATCCTTAATCTGAAATGCAATGCCTACCTTTTCACCAAACTGGTGCATGCGCTGGACTACCTCTTCGCTGGCTCCTACCGAACAGGCTCCGGTAGCGCAGCAGGATGCAATCAGGGAAGCGGTTTTCTGACGAATAATATTATAATATACCTCTTCGGTAATGTCGAGCCGGCGGGCCTTTTCCATTTGTAAAAGCTCCCCTTCACTAATTTCACGTACGGCCGTAGATACAATTTTAAGTAGTCCAAAGTCTTTATTGTCCACCGACAGCAGCAGGCCGCGCGCCAGCAGGTAGTCACCTACCAGCACGGCTATTTTATTTTTCCAGAGCGCATTGACCGAAAAGAACCCCCGGCGGTAGTTAGAGTCATCCACAACGTCGTCGTGCACCAGGGTAGCTGTATGGAGTAACTCAATAAGCGCGGCACCTCTATACGTCGATTCATCAATGGGCCCGCAAACCCCCGCCGAAAGGAACACGAACATGGGCCGGAGCTGCTTTCCCTTCCGCCGAACTATGTAGTTCATGATCTGGTCGAGAAGCATTACCTCACTTTTCATAAATTGACGAAACTTCTGCTCGAAGACTTTCATTTCGTCGGCAATGGGCGCTTGTATCTCGCGTATCGAAAGGGTCATATTCATAGTATTGGCCGCTGTGCGGCATGGGCTGGTACCCGTAGCGACAGGAAATGAGTCCGTATCAGCTAAATTCCGTGTTGAAGGTAATGGTTCTTCAAATTTGTTACAAAATCTTGTGTTTATACCTATTCTCATTCCAAAATGTTTACCGGGGCCGTCCGGGCAATTTAAACATTTGGAACAAAGAGCAGTTGTTTTTTTACCCTAGACTTGCTTTATTACCCGCATATTTACTGCATCGAACTCCCCGGGTCCGGTGCACATAACACTTTGGTACTTCGTACCCTGACCAGGAAAGTAAATACTTTATGAAAGCACTCGTACTCGGTGGAGGATCAATCAAAGGCGCCTTTCAGGTAGGCGCCATTCAGGCAGTACTGGAAAGCGGTTTTAAGCCAGATATGGTGTACGGTATATCCGTTGGGGCCTTAAACTCAACTTTCCTGGTCAATGAAGCAGGAAGGCAGGCCATTGAAGAAAAAGAGATAAACTGGCCCTCGGCAGGTCGTTACCTGCTTGAATTCTGGATAAAAAGCATAGCCCAGCCGCAGGATATTGCCCTGCTGCGGTCGCGCATGGCGCTGGGCGTGTACACCCTCATGAGCCGGTACGATGGCCTGCTCGACCCCAGCCCGCTGCACAACCTCATCCGGCAGAACGTAGAAGGTTTTATTTTACGCAACAGTCCCATAAAGCTCAAGGTAGGAGCGGTGAATATTACCAGCGGCGAGCTGATATATGCTTCACCCCAGGACGAATTCTTTATGGACTATGTGATGGCCAGCGCCTCCCTGCCTATGCTGATGCCCGCCGTTCCCATTGGAAGTGTAAAGGATATTTATATGGATGGCGGCCTGCGCGAGGTAGCGCCCGTTCGGCAGGCCATTGAAGATGGGGCCACCGATGTAGTAATTGTTGCCTGTCACTCCAAGAAAATATACCACCCGGAAGGTTTCCGACACCGTAACCTGGTCAGCCTGTTTGAAAGGGTACGTGATATTACAATAAACCAAATTGCCAATAATGATATTAACTGGGCCGAAAACTACGCCGAGCGCTCGGTGCTGCGTGGCAAAAACATGAAACTAACGGTGGTCCGGCCAAGTGAGCCTCTAGTATTGAATTTACAGCACTTTACCGAAAAGGATATTTCCCGACTGATTGTGGAAGGGTACAAACAAGGACTGGAAACCATGAAGCGGGTCGAAGAAGTAAAAAGTAAGGCCGCCGAATAGGTCTGAATCAGGTTTTAATATAAAAAGGGATGGCCCGCTGCAAAGCGGGCCATCCCTTTTTATAGATAATGATAGTATGGGTACTTACTAGTTGAAGATATAGCGTATGCCCAATTGCATTTGCCATACGTCACCCAAACCAGCACTCTTTACAAATGAATCCTGCAACAATACGGTCTGACCGGCTTTTTGCTGCGTAGCAATCCGGTAAACAGGTACGCCATCCGGATCAACCCGTACAAAAGCCAGAGGGCGGCTGTTAACCAGGTTATTACCTATGCCCCAGTTGTTGTTGATGGCATTGCCCGCCCGAAGGATATCAGCCCGGAGCTGGAAGGTATTACGCTTTCCACCTAGATTCAGGTATACCTCCTGCACAATGCTCAGGTCAGTGGTGAATCGCCAGGGAGCTATACCACCGTTACGCTCTGAGTACTGTCCACGTATGCTGCTCAGGTAAGGATCCTGATTGATGAATGCATCGAAGGCCGTTGCCTGCTGCTCAGGTGAGAAGGTTTGTCCACCGGCAGTAAGGTTGGTAAAACGCAGATCCCTGGCGTTGTTAGGAACGTACAGCAGGTCATTATTGAATATACCGTCACCGTTCATGTCACCCGCGTAAGTAAAGTTGTAGCGCCCCTGGTTACGACCTTCCATGAACAGACCGATCTGGGTGGATCCACCAAACTTACCACCGTAGTTGATACGGTAAGAAAGCGAAGCGATTGCACGGTGACGCTGATCGCTACCCGCGTAAGAAAGTGGAGCAAAATTACCACCACGTACGGTTGGGTTAGTTTCAAATGAACCAGAGGCAATAGAACCTGCACTGGTAATATCACGGGTGTTACCATACGTATAGGCTGCCATGGCGTAGAAACCTCTGGAATAAGGCTTTTCCAGCTTAGCGGTAATTAAAGTTGAACCTCCCTGACTGGTATTGGTCAGGTAAATGTTACGGGTAACGTTGCTGTTGAGGCGGTTGGCCGCGGCAGTACCGGCGTAACGGGGACGCTGATCAGGACCGGCAAAGGTAGTCGTACCAATATCCTTCTGGTTGATGTTATAGTAAATAGTAGAATTAACGTTTTTGTCAACAATCAATTCAACAGTACCTATCAAACCCAAAGGCAGGCGCTGATCCAAGGCTATGTTGGTACGCCAGATCTGCGGGAACTTATAGCTTTGGTCGGTAGTAGCGAGGTCAAACGTGGCCTTGGTAAGGTCGGTATTCGTAGGAGCATAGGAAGAAGGATCCAGTGTAAACGGATAAGCCTTAGTATTCTGCACATCTACAAATCCACTCAATACTCCCGTATTACCCACCTGGTTAGAAATCCATACAAATGGAGGACGACCGGTAAAGATACCGGTTCCACCACGTACCTGAGTGGTCTTCTCACCAGTTACGTCCCAGTTAAATCCAAAACGAGGCGACCATAGCGGACGAGCATCGGGAAGGTTAGCGGTGTTGGTCTTTATAGTAGAACCATCGGGAGTACGGAAGTTCAATCCAGATACAATCGTGTTCTCTAATGAAGTATTACCGAAAATTGGCACATCCACACGCAGACCAGCTGTTAGCTTCAGGTTGGGCGTAGCCTGGAATTCATCCTGAATATAAACGCCAGGATACAAGACTTTCAGCTGCTGCAATGGCGGCACATCGCCTCCTTGCAGAGAGTAACGGTACTGAAAGCGATTCAGCGTTACCGGCGATGGGCTCTGTCCGATAGCATTGGCAGCCGAGTAGAAGTCTTCCAATGAATTAAATACATATACTCCGTTAGAGGCCGAGTAGAAAGAGTTATTGGAAGTAAATCTTTCGATGCTGATACCGGCGGTCAATGTATGCTTACCAGCAAAGTACGACAGGTTATCTATAAACTGGAACGTCTTATAATTTAGTAGGTTGTTTGGAGTAAAGGGGTCCATACCTACCGAAATATAGGTACTGTTGTCTTTCAGAATATCAATAGTCGGGAACAAACCAGGCGTCAGGTAAGAACGGTCTTCGTTGTTGCTGGTCAAGCCTACGATCAGGCTGTTTGACAGTTTGTTACCAAATGTCGAGTTCAATTCACCAATGACCGAAACAATGTCCTCATTCAAGATATAACCCGAGTTCTTAAAGGACATGGAGTTGGCGTTGTTACGGCGGTTACCGGCACCGGCCGATGAACTGTTGGAAATCAGGTTCTCTGCTCCACCATCCAGGTACGAGAAACGCACGTTGAATTTGTGGTTACGGTTGATGTTCCAGTCCAGACGAGCCAATAATTTGTTACCGGTCGTGTTGAGGCTAAGGTTTTCGTAACCTCCTGTTTCGAATCCGAATTTATCTTTCATGAAGGCGCTCAGCGCATCGAGGTCGCTGGCAAGTACCCGCGTTACGTTATCGCCGCTTTGTCCCCGGTTAGCTACCCAGTTATTAAGGTCAGCCGGGTCGGTTCTTTTTTCCCATTCGCCGTTCAGGAACAGGAACAATTTATTCTTGATAATCGGAGCACCTACCCGGAAACCGGTGATTTGCTTATTGAACTGAGCTACGGCTACATCCTGTCCGGCCGCTTTTGTACCAGCCAGATTATTGTTGGCCCACAGGTGGAATACTGAACCGGTTACTTCGTTAGTACCTGAGCGGGTTACGGCGTTGATACCGGCACCGGTAAAGCCCGACTGACGTACGTCGAAAGGAGCCACGTTTACCTGAATTTCTTCAATGGCATCCAGTGAAATAGGCGCTACACTTGTACGGGCGCCTGGCTGGTCACCCAGTCCAAAACCGTTGTTAAATACGGCCCCGTCAATGGTAATGTTATTAAGACGGCTGTCCTGACCACCGAATGAACGACCGTTACCCTGGGGAGTAAGACGGGTAAAATCACTGATAGTACGACCTACGGTTGGCAGGCTGTTCAGTACTTCCTGGGTAACGGTAGTAGCTGCACCCGTACGGTCTGAGCTAAAAATGTCGCTCCGTGAACCCGCTACTGTTACTTCACCCAGTTGGGTACCTTCATCCGCCAGTTGAATGTCAACGTTGGCCGCGGTTCCCAGACTTGCGTTAATGTTTTCTCTGGATAATTCATTGTACCCTACGTAGGTCACCGTTAATCGGTAAGGACCACCCACACGCACCGCCGGAAACACATAGCGTCCCGCTTCATTCGTAATTGTACCATACTGGGTACCTGATGGCAAGTGCACCGCCACTACCGTTGCACCCGGCAAGGCTTCACCCTTTGCGTCAGTTACCTGTCCGGTTATGGACGACGAGGTTACCTGCGCGTAGAGTTGCCCGCTCAAAAACGACAACACGAACGCAAATAGCGCTGTGCCCACTACCTTGAAAAGTAAACTTTTCCTGTTCATTGGATTTTGGGATTTGGTTTGAGATTGTTGGAGGCTCATTCAACTTTGGCTGTTGACTTTCGACCGCAAAATAAGAGGTTTTTTAATTAGCAAACAACGGCCCTCTTCCTAATAAAATACTAAATTCTTATTCGTAACCCGTTGATTTATTGGAATAGTGCAGAATAGTGGCTTAATACTTCAATATATGCGTATATTAACTTTTTGTTAACAAAATGCCTACCCCTCAGCCTGCTCATTTTGAACCTTGACGCTAAAAAAAGGTTTATAATTTCGTCCTATTTTTCATTTATAAAGTAGTACTTTGCCCGCTCCTTTTACAGCGCTTTACCAATCTGCTTCAATTGGAAAAATATAACTTTTATGAACACTGAAATATCGTCCTACGCCCTGACCCAGTACAGCCACGGGGCCGGGTGCGGGTGTAAAATTGCCCCCTCGGTGCTGGAAAAAATACTGCACAGTACTACTCCTTCACAACCTTTCTCCGCCCTGCTGGTAGGGAACGACAGCCGGGATGACGCGGCTGTTTTTGATATGGGCAACGGGGAGTCCATCATAAGTACCACCGATTTTTTTATGCCTATTGTTGATGATCCTTTTGACTTTGGCCGTATTGCCTCCGCCAACGCCATTAGTGACGTGTACGCCATGGGCGGCACTCCCCTGATGGCCATTGCCATCCTGGGCTGGCCGGTTGACAAACTCCCCGCCGAGGTGGCTCAGCAGGTACTGGAGGGAAGCCGGGCTATTTGTGCCGAAGCGGGTATACCCCTGGCCGGTGGCCATAGCATCGACAGCCCCGAGCCTATATTCGGCCTGGCCGTAACGGGCAAAGTCCAGACCCGGTACCTCAAGCAGAACAACACCGCGACCGAAGGCTGCCAGCTGTACCTGACCAAAAAACTCGGGGTGGGTATCCTGACTACCGCCCAGAAAAAAGGGCTTCTGCGGGAAGAACACGCCCGGCTGGCCCCCGACCAGATGCGACAGCTCAACAAGGTAGGTGCCGCCCTGGGTACGTTACCCGGTGTAAAAGCCCTGACCGATGTAACGGGATTTGGCCTGCTGGGCCACCTGATCGAAATGGCCGGGGGCAGTGGGCTGAGCGCGGAAATCCACTTCGACAAAGTACCTATCTTACCTTATATAGAAGAGTACTTGGCTCAGAAATCGTTTCCGGGAGGTACTACCCGCAACTGGAACAGCTACGGACACAAGGTTAGTGACCTGACCGAAACCCAGCGCTACATCCTGGCCGACCCCCAAACCAGCGGCGGTCTTTTGGTTGCCGTGGCGCCCGATAGTACCCAGGAGGTAGAAAAAGTATTTGCCGAATTTGGGATTGACGCCCGGCCCATTGGCCAGTTAGTAGCCCCGCGGGAAAAGGTGGTGTATGTACAGTGAGGAGGAAAGGAGGAAGGGTGCGAAAGGAGGAAAGTTACGAAAGGCAGTTTATTGTTGAGTTTCGATTGCAGACGGTTCTCCGTTGCGAATGTTGAATAAAAAGGAAGAAAGGCGGCGGCTCATTCACTCATCCACTCATTCACTCATCCACTCACTAAATACACATGGAGCTTAATTATAAGAAAATAGGAGAAACGGGGCAGCCGCTTCTGATTCTGCACGGCTTGTTCGGGTCGTTGGATAACTGGCTGTCGCTGAGTAAAACCATGGCTGACCAGGGGTACTCGGTATACCTGATTGACCAGCGCAATCACGGTCGCTCGGGGCACCACGAGGATTTTTCCTACGAACACATGGCGGCTGACCTGAAAGCCTTTCTGGAAGAGCACCAACTCAGTAACCCAATACTGCTGGGGCACTCGATGGGCGGCAAGACGGTCATGCAGTACGCGGTTACCTACCCCGGTACCTTTGATAAGCTGGTGGTGGTGGATATGGCCCCCAAAGCCTACCCGGTCCACCACGGGGAAATTCTGAAAGGGCTGAATACTATTCCACTCAACGAACTGGAAGGCCGGAACCAGGCCGATGAGCTATTTGCTCAACACGAGCCTAACCTGGGGGTGCGACAGTTTCTGCTCAAAAACCTGTACCGTACCGACGACGACACCTTTGCCTGGCGGTTTAATCTGCCGGTTCTTACCCGAGATATTGAGAACGTCGGCGTAGCTGTTTCGGCCAGCGGGCCCATTTCGGCCCCTACCCTATTTATGCGCGGTGCGAAGTCCGATTACGTACTGGATTCGGATTGGGAGGCTATTCAGAAAATTTTTCCCAATGCGGTACTTGATACTATAGCCGGAGCGGGACATTGGATTCACGCCGAACAGCCAAAGGCTTTTATGGAGTCATTGGTGAAATTTATGAAGAGCTAGGGAGGTATTACAAGCGGACGAATCTGCTCTTTCCCGAATTGCTGTTCGGGCAGGTGAAGAAAAACTCCTGCCCCTCATTTCGAACGTCAATATGCCATACTTCACAGGTCGCACAAAGGGCAAGCGCGCAGGCAGGATTTTCGGGCAAAGTACCCTTGGGTTGAATCCGAAAAAAATTTCCGTTGATACGCAGCGCCGACGGCCCGCAGCAGATGGGCAGGCCGGCTTCATTCAGCAGTACACCATCTTCCCGGATTTGTAGCGTGTAGCCTTGTCCTGCGGGTAATTCGACCCAGACTGTCTTTCCGTTTTGCGTTTCCTCGTAGGCGGCCAGATGCCAGGTACCTACCAGCGGTTTTACCACTTCCGGTGAAACCTCACGGTCGCGGCAGCCCCACAAAAACAGCAACAGCAAACAATAGTTCAGGTACTTCATCAGTCTGGTCTAATTTATTCTTTACAAGAGTAATGTCTTTATATCCGCACGTACCTGCTCTTCCCGATATTTCCGCTTTGGCAGCTACTTATAAACTCATTACCCGCCACTTCTATATGTAGAACGCCACAACCTATACAATCAATCAGGTGGCATTGAGGATTGTCGGGTAACGCTGCTTTTGGCTCAATAGCAAAGGTTGTACCATTGATACGCAACGCCGATGGACCACAACAGGCAGGCAGCCCTTTGGAATCAAGTACTACGCCATCAAACCGGAAGCTAAGGGTGCTGGCTCCCGCGGCCGTTCCCACGGCGGCGGGTACCTCTACCCATTTAGTTTTTCCGTTAAGCGTTTGCTCGTAGGCTGCCAGTCGCCAGGTACCCGCCAGGGGTTTGAGTACTTCGGGCGTTATGTGCTTGTCCTGGCACCCCCACATCAGCAATAGAAACAGCACAAAGTTCAGGTACCTAAGCATCATAAAGTAGTTGGTATTGTTTAGATAAAGAGCCGATTTCAGGGTAAAAGGTTGGAAGTTACAATAAAGATTTTCTACCACCGGCCGGGAGGTACTTAAGAATAGTACCTCCCGGTAAATGCTTTACCTTTGTACCTACGCAACAACCTAACCAGGTACCTGGTCCGCCACCTATGAATAACCAACAACCCGCTGCTACCACGCTCTACCTCATCCCTACCGTACTGGCGGAAGATACCGCACCGCAGGTACTTAGCCCACAAATTCTGGAAGTAGTAGGCCAACTGGACCATTTTTTGGTGGAGAATGTACGGACCGCCCGCCGCTTTATCAGTAGCCTCCGGCTCGGGAAAGTCATTGATGAACTGCAATTTTTTGAATTGAACAAGGATACCCCCGAGTTCCAGACGTATGAGCACCTTCGTCAGCTTCCGGCGGGCACCCGGGTTGGGATACTGTCGGAGGCGGGCTGCCCCGGCGTGGCCGACCCCGGTGCGGTGGCCGTGGGGCTGGCCCACCAGCTGGGGTATAAGGTAGTACCGCTGGTGGGGCCTTCGTCTATCCTGCTGGCGCTGATGGCCTCCGGCATGAGTGGACAGTCCTTTGCTTTCCACGGGTACTTGCCCATTGATAAGGTACAACGCCGCAAAGCCATTCAGCAGCTGGAGCGGGAAGCCAGCCAGCGGCATCAGACCCAACTTTTTATGGAAACCCCTTTTCGTAACAATCAGCTCCTGGAAGCCATTCTGGAGGCTTGCCTCCCCGATACCCGGCTCTGCATTGCCTGCAACCTTACCGCCCCCGACGAGCTGGTACGTACCCTCCCCATCCGGGCCTGGAAGCAGCAGAAACCCGACCTGCACAAGAAACCGACCATCTTTCTGCTCGGCTAAATTTTTCCGCGCTCTATTTTCCAGTAAGCCAATCATTTATAAAATATTTCGTTTTACCATTCCAACCTCTCCGTCCGGGGGTTGCTCTTTTAGGTAGTTCTTTAATTTTTTAATCACCTAACTCAACAAACAATTTATCGCCATGAAGAAATGGATGTGGTGGGGCTGCGCAGCCCTGGCAGTGGTAAACCTGTCAGCTTGTGACCCTCAGAAAGATGCAGTTGACGCCGAGAAAACAGTAGTCTCAGACTTTGAAAGTGGTACCGACGACTGGTCAGGAGACTTTGCCGAGTACTCTACCCAGCAGGACGACATCATGGAGTTCAAGCTGGAACGGGCTTCGCTTCCGGCGGCGCTGGATGCCAGCAAAAAAGCCATGAAAATTGAAGGCCACAACCGTAGTGATGACATGTTTATGTACCTGAAAAGAAAGGTGACCGGCTTAGACCCCAGCCGTACCTACAAGGTTACGTTCGAGATTGACCTGGGTACCGACTACCCCGCCAATAGCGTAGGTATCGGTGGCTCGCCCGGTAGCTCGGTGTACCTGAAAGCGGGTGCTTCGCCCAACGAGCCGGTTAAAAAACTGGTTGATGATTTCTACACCGTAACCATTGACAAAGGTCAGCAGGCAGTAGGTGGTAAAGAAATGATTGTAATTGGCGATGTAAGCAACGGGGTAGAAGACTTCGTGTATAAACTCGTAAAGCGTACCAACTCCGAAACCCCCGTTTCAGTGAAGCCTAACGCCAACGGTGAAATCTGGCTGTGCGTAGGTACCGACTCCGGATTTGAAGGAAAATCAACCCTTTATTACGACAAGATAAAGGCCGTCATAAAGTAAGGTCCTAACTTTGTTGTCAGGAAAGAGCCGCTCCCGTAGCGGCTCTTTTTTTGTGCCCGGTAAAAATACCGCTCCTTATGAATATACCCCCGGCGCTATTCTGTTTCCCAACAGTTTCTTAACTTCGCCCTCCTACCAACGATTAACCCCAGGTATGATCCATATAGAGTCTTTTACATTTAATCCTTTTGCCGAAAATACGTTTGTACTCCACGACGAAACGGGCGAGGCCATTTTTGTGGACCCAGGCAACCATAATCAGCAGGAGCACGATGTACTTAATACTTATGTACAGAGCAATAACCTGAAGCCGGTACAAATAATTAATACCCACGCCCACATTGACCATGTACTCGGTATAGCCTACCTCAAAAGAAAATACGGTATCCCTTTTAGCCTGCATCCAATTGACGAGCCTCTTCTCAAAGCCGTGAAAGTATACGCGCCTAACTACGGCTTCCCGGGTTTTGATGAGCCCGAGGTAGAACAGTGGTTAGAAGAGGGAGATGTGGTCACATTTGGAAACTCGTCGCTACGGGTCCTGCACGTGCCGGGCCATGCACCGGGTCACGTGGCTTTTGTGCAGGATGAGCAGCGCTTTGTAATGGGGGGAGATGTCCTGTTCCGCCAGAGTATTGGCCGTACCGACCTGCCCGGTGGCGACCACAATACGCTTCTGCGGAGTATTTGTACCAAGCTATTCCCCCTGGGCGACGACTACACTGTATACGCCGGCCACATGGAACCTACCACCATTGGGTTTGAGAAAAAACACAATCCGTTTCTTACCAATTCCTAAGGGTGAATACTTTTCCAGTAGCCAACTAATCGCTCTATTTCTCCTCCTCACATGAAGCGTCACCTACCCAATGCCCTTACCTGCGCCAACCTGCTCTGCGGCTGTGTAGGTATAGTAGAAGCTTTCCACAACAACCTGGTCCTGTCCTGCGCTCTTATTGGCCTGGCGGCAATATTTGATTTTCTGGATGGCTTTGTGGCCCGGCTCCTGCACGTAGCTTCGCCTATTGGCAAAGAACTGGATTCCATGGCCGACATGACTACTTTTGGCGTACTTCCCGCCATTATTGTGTATCAGCTCCTGATGGAAAGTATACCCGACCTGCCGGGCATCTGGCAAGCCTACCTGGCGTTTTCGCTGGCGGTATTTTCGGCCCTGCGACTGGCCAAGTTCAATATTGACCCCCGTCAGAGCGACCAGTTCATTGGGGTACCTACACCCGCCAATGCCCTGCTGGTAGCATCGTTGCCGGTTATTGTTCACTTCTACGGCGAACCCTGGCGGTCCATTATTGTAGATACTACCCATCTGCTGATTTTTACGGCTGTCATGTCTTTTTTACTGGTGGTAGAGCTGCCCTTATTTGCATTAAAGTTTAAATCGTTTGGCTGGCCGGGCAATGAAGTACGTTATTCGTTTTTGCTGGTTTCGCTGGTTTTGTTGCTGTGGCTGGGGGTACTGGCGGTGCCGCTTATAGTTGCGCTTTATGTAGTACTGTCGCTGGTACTTAAGCTTATGTATTCCAAATCGTAATTGGTAATAGATACAATTTGTTGCAATTTTGCGCTTTCATTTACCCACGGGTACTAACAGTGCCGCTGTTTAATTTACTACTTCATAGTTAACTCATGGAATTTATTGCTGATATCAACGTCATGCCGATGAAGGAAATCCTTGATCCACAGGGAAAAGCCGTTAAACTGGGGCTGCACAACCTGGGTATTGATCAGGTAGCCGACGTGCGCATTGGAAAACACATTACCCTACGGCTCGAGGCCGCTGATGCTGCCGAGGCAGAGGGCAAAGTCCGGACTGCCTGCGAAAAGCTGCTGGCCAACCTGATCATGGAAGAATTTACCTTTGAGGTACGCCCCGCGTAGGGCGGCCCGCGTAGCCCCCCTATCCTTTTCTTTTTATTTGCTTATTCAGCACATGACTTACTCCCGGATCACAGGACTTGGCTACTATGTACCTGAGCATGTGGTAACGAACAACGACCTCACTCAATGGATGGAAACCTCTGATGAGTGGATTCAGGAACGGACCGGCATCCGTGAGCGCAGGTACTTCACCTACGGCAAAGATACTAATGCCAGCATGGCAGCGGCAGCTTCGAGGCAGGCCCTCGAACGGGCCCGGCTCACGCCTGCCGACGTGGATGTGATCGTGTACGCAACAATTACGCCGGACTACTTTTTTCCTGGCTCGGCCTTTCTGATGCAGCGGGAACTGGGCATGGATGGCAAACCCGTTATTGATATTCGGGAGCAGTGTTCAGGGTTTGTTTACGCGCTCTCCATTGCCGACCAATTTCTTAAATCGGGTATGTACCGAACAGCCTTGGTGGTAGGTTCGGAGATACAGTCTACCTGGATCAACAAGAGTACCGCCGGTCGTAACGTGGCCGTCATATTCGGCGATGGCGCGGGAGCCGCCGTCCTACAGGCCACTCCGGATGCCGAGCATCGCATTCTTTCCACGCACCTGCACGCCGACGGCCGCTACGCCGAAGACCTCTACGTACGGGAGCCCGGGAGCAGTCGCCCGTCGCGGGCGGCCACCAAAGAAATGGTCGACGAAGGTGGTTTTGATGTGGTCATGAACGGCAACGCCGTTTTCAAGCACGCGGTGGTACGTTTCTCGGAAGTTATTCAGGAAGCCCTGGCCGCCAATGGGCTGCAGGCCGAAGATATTAACCTGCTGGTGCCCCACCAGGCCAACCTACGTATCAGTGAGTACGTCAGGCAGCAAATGGGGCTAGCCGAAGAGCAGGTAGTAAACAATATTCAGCGATTTGGCAATACTACGGCCGCTTCTATACCCATAGCCCTCACCGAAGCCTGGGAACAGGGACGTATACAGGAGGGCGACCTGCTCTGCCTGGCCGCTTTCGGCAGTGGTTTCACCTGGGCCTCGGCCCTCATAAGGTGGTAAAGGTGCGAAAAGTGAATTGTGAATGAGTGAAAGAGCGGTCGTTGTGCGTTGTCTAAACCCGGGTGGAAAAAAGAAAGATTAAAGGTGCCGAAAAGAGTTTTCCTATGGTGCCGCCGCCCAAAGCTCCCTTACCCTACTTCAAAAATCGAATCCGAAATTCTCACTCTTCCGCTCTTTCTCTCTTCCGCATTTGAATCAATACTGCCCCATCGACAGCATCACCAGGGTACAGGCGTGCAGGGGTTGAATACCTTCCTCCCTTAACATCCGTTCCAGTTCATCATTTTCCGTTCCCGGATTAAATATGACCCTTCTTGGCTTGAGCGACAGAATATAGTCGTAGTACTCCGGCTGATTGCGCGGACCTACGTAGAGCGTCACCGTATCAATATCGTCTATCTCAACTTTCTCGGTTTCTATTGTTTCACCGGCTACCTCTCCTTTTTTGAGGCCAATCGGTACTATGGGATGTCCGAATCCTTTTAAACGATGCGCCGCTATGTAGGCATAACGGGCCGGATTGGTACTGGCTCCAAGAATGAGTGTTTTCTTCATAAAAAATCATCTTATCTACACATTTAAACGTATGTTAAGAACAGTTCAAAAAAGGAAAGGTTTCTGTTAGGCTCCGCCAATAGGTTATGTACCCCCTGTACTTGTATAAGTAAGCATGCACAATACCTTACACTATACGTCAGCTAATAGCCTTATAACTAATTTATTTAATTTTTTTATACTTTCAAAAACCTTATCTTTGTTTAAGCAGTTATAGATTAAATTAAACAAACTTATCTTAACGATCAGCCCCATGAATGATTCCAAGAAAAACGGAAATTACTGGAATGAGGTGTGGAAGAGAATCAATTTTCATGAAATTGAAGATGCCCCCCATTATGAAGTTTCGAACTATGGTCGCTTGAAAAGCTTCCAGAACGACCCGAAAGAGGGAAGTATTATTAAAGGTTCGGTGATCCAGGGGTACCGCTCCCTGAATATCCGGGCGGCCGGAGGTCGAACCCTTAACCGCTATGTACACAAGCTGGTAGCGGAGTACTTCTTACCGCAACCGGTGGAAAATCAGAAGTTTGTGATTCACCTGGATTTTAACAAGCAGAACAATTTTCACGAAAACCTGAAGTGGGTGACTAAGGAGGAGATGGCTGACCACAACCGCGAAAATCCGGCTCTGAAAAACCGTGTGATGCCCCGCCGTACCAGCAACTACAAGCTCACCGAAAGTAAGGTAAAGATGATTAAAAAGCTGCTGAAGAATGACAAGAACCGCCTGAAGATGATCGCCAAGCAGTTTGGAATTACCCATACGCAGCTTAACCGGATACGTTCGGGAGAGAACTGGAAACACGTCACCGTAGAAGATTAATCCTTTTTTTAGTAATCAGGATTGGTTTTGGCTGTACTGGTCGTAGTCAGCCAGGGGGATAGACAAGTGAAACGTAGTACCCATATTTTCCTCCGTTTCAAACCAGATACTCCCTCCGGCGTGCTCGATAATCCGCTTGGCCATAGCCAGACCTAGTCCTGTACCTCCTTCGCGCGTAGTAAAGTTCGGCAGAAACACGCGGTTTCTGATACTCTTTGGTATACCCGATCCATTGTCTTTTATTTCAATCAGGACGTCATCGTCGTGCGTATACAGCCGTATACTGATAATAGTTTTCCGGATTTCGGGTACTGACTGCTTGGCATTAATGATCAGGTTGGCAATAGTAGAGCCAAACTGCTTACGGTCGCCGCTGATGTAAACAGGCTCTGCCTGAATATCGCGGTGAAGAATTATCTTATTATCATTGGCGTACAGCTCAGAGGCTTTCCTCAGCACGGACGTTACTTCAAATACTTCCTTTTGGGGCAGCGGCATCTTGGCAATATCCGAAAACGACTGGGCTATATGCCCGATATTATCAATCTGTTCAATAATTGATTCCATGGCCCGGCTTACCTTTTCGAGGGCCTGAGGGTCGTCGCGGCTGATGGTCCGCTGAAGTTGCTGCAGTGTCAGTTTCATGGGGGTAAGCGGATTCTTGATTTCGTGCGCTACCTGTTTGGCCATCTCCCGCCAGGCCGACTGTTTTTCGTTGGCCGAAAGTACCTGCTTGTTCTCTTCCAGGTTAACCAGCATCCGGTTGTACTGCTTTATCAGCAGGCCTATTTCGTCTTTGGATCGCCAGTCAATGGGTTCATTGAGCTTGTTCAGGTTGGTCCTTCCAATTTTCCGGGTTAGTACCTTGAGGGGTTTAATCAGGAGGTTGGAGGCAAAGTAGGAAACCGCCAGAAACACCAGCAGCATGGCCGTAAAGACAATCAGGACTGAGGCCACGATGTCAATAATCTGCCGGTCCAGGTCGGGTTTGGAGTCAAAGTAGGGAATACTTACCACGCCCAGCAGTACCTGGTTGGCGGACTTGAGCCCCACGTAGGCGGTACTGTACTCCTTCGTACCCAACGACTCACTCAGGAGTACCTGATTGTCTTTTTCCTCAATAATCTGTTGATGAGCTTCGGGATTGATAAAAGTAGAAAGCAACCCCGACTGGTACATAAGCGGTTTGGTAGCCAGCAGCAGATTTCCCTGGGTATTGTATACATTAATATCCAGGTCCGCGTCGCGGGCGATTTGCTGCACCTCCTGTTCAAGGTAGGCTTTACTCATGCGGCCCTCGCGGTAATCGGACATGAATCCGCTGATATTAGCGGCAATGTTATGGGTGTTGTTGAGGTACATGCCCTCCTGACTTTCCTCGTAATTGCTGTAAATGACCCTGAGAATAAAAAACAGTACGATCAGCAACGGAAAAATAAAGGCCGCGTTGAGAAGTACCTGAATCTTGGTCGAGTAAGTGAGCTTCATGGTTGAAAGCCCGTGCTTGATGGTATGCCCCGCAATAACAAAAGCGACAAATACCACCAGGATCAGGTACAGAAACGAAAAATTGGCCAGTACACCCTTCCAGGCCCATTCTTTGGAAGACACCACGATTTTTCGGTTACTTCCTCCTTTTTTTCCTACGTGGCGGTAGCTGTTCAGGGAAACCCCCTGGTCGTACAGCACCGAATCGCTCAGCAGGTAAGTCGGGAATTTGCGGTCGTAGTTGTAAGTACCACTACTAAACAGCCTGCGCCTGGGACCATAGATGGCGTAACTGTACTCGCGGGTTTCGGCGGCCTGTACAAAACGCTTGTCCAGTAACAGCTCCGGATAAGCATCCTGAGGTGACGTATCCGTTTGTCGCAGATTCAGTACCACATGCCCAACGGTAGCAGAGTCCTGCTGTACCGTCATAAAACTTACGTACTGCTTCTGTACCCCGTTTTCGGGCTGATTGATAAAGTACACATCCTTGTATTCAGACTGGTAGACCGGCTTGTGGAACCGGCTCTGGTAGTACGACAGGTCATTGGCATCAACCCGGTTGTCCAGCGGCCTGCCGGTAGCATTAAACGAAAGTACTTCAATAGTATACCGGTGCAGGTAGTGGTCCAGATAGGTACTCCTGATTCTCTGCTGGATAATGGCCCACGACAGCACCGAATCACTCGTAAATACGGCCCGCAGGACCGTATCGCCGGCCATGGCGTCATTGGCTTTCTTGAGTAAGAATTCCGCGTAGGGATCGTTTTCATTCAGGAGCTGCTCCCCGAATTCCTTTTTATTCAGGGTATCTTTTTTAACTTCCTGCTGGTGCACCACGTGGGTAGTAGACAGGGCGCAGATAATAGCCCCCAGAAAGTAGTAGATAGTAGTCGGGTGCCGGAAACCGTAAAAAGCCTTCGGCAGACGCATCAGGTACAGGGCAAACAGATAAACCGTGTGCGCCAAAAACACCCATTGGAGCCAGATGTCAAGTACCAGCGCAAGTACCCAGAACACCAGGGTAGCCAGTACGATCAACACGAGTCCTTTCATGACAAACTTGTTCAGGCGCAAAAAAAGGCACATGACCAGGTGCGTAAGCAGAAAGTAAATAATGGACAAACTGACAAATACCAGCAGACAGGCTATTTTGAGCGGACTGAAAGAAATACTCAGGGTTATGTCCAGCGAGAAATTCGACTTTTCGTAGATATTTATCAGCTCACAGTAAAACCCGTAAAACAAGCCGTAGCTGACCAGCAGGATCAGGAACGACCATATATTCCGCGCCCACTCCGACAGATTGATCAGCCACTGGTAACTTAAGGTTCGAAAATAAACACTGGTGGCATAAATAAGCAGCAGGATAACCGCCACGGCGTTGAGCAGCATGTCGCCCAGGGAAGGCACGAGCGTAGAAGCATGGTAGTACTCCGGATTGAACACCTCTCCCCCAAAGAAAACAAAGGGAATGGAAAAAAGGAGCATCAGCCCCCGCAGTACCACCAGGTACACCGCCAGCAGTATCAGGCCGTATCCGTACCGGCGGCGGCTCCGCAACCGCAGTACCGAGAATATGACGTGTACCCCATACAGTACTGCCGACAGTAGCAGCAGGAATATGGTCGTCAGGGAAGTAGAGCGGTTGTAGTAAATGGCCGAGTCGGGCAAGCCCAGGGAGAACAGTTCTTCCCCTCCGGGCCCTACTACTACTTCACGGCCCGTAAAGGGTGGTCCTTTGATAAAACGGGGCGAAACCGGAAACAAAATCTGATTGTAGCCCGACTGTAAGTAGTTGTTTTCCGTCTTATAGCGGCGGAATACGTTTATCAGCGAGAAAACATCGTACCGGCTCCCCCGCTGCACCAGCGAGGCCCGAAGTACCAGGTACTGCCCCTGGGGCAGGGCAACCAGTGCCGGTGCCTGGTAGGGAACCAGCCGCTTGTAATCAGGTACCAGGCGGTGGTCCGACCACATGGCCAGGCGGCCGTTCTGGTATACGTAGTAAGGATGGTGGCTGGTTTGGTAAAAATTGCCTCCCGAGTCCGGATGCTGGGTTTTTATTCTTTCTACTACCTGTAGTACATCCTGCTGGGACAGCTTTATCTGTTCATCCACGCGTTCCTGAACGGCCGCCAGGTAGGCCTTTTGGGTTTCAGAGCCCTTCTCCAGTAAGTAGAAGCCAACTGCCAGCACGAGGGCTATCAGAGCTGCAATAAGAAAAGGATATTTTCTGAAATATTTCAAGGGTTATAAACAGATTTCATCGCCCTATATAAACCTAAAACCGTGCCAAAAAATAGGGGCTAAAAACTTACTTTATCGGGCAAAAAAACGGTAAAACCGCGGCCGTAGGCACCTTCTTCAAAATCAACCACCACGCCCAGTACGTACATCAGGTGCCGCCGGTCTATCAGTACTTTTATCCCGTCGACCAGGTACTCCTGGTCCATCTGCGCGCGGGTATCAAAGCCCAGCAGAAACGTACCGCTGCACCCTCCTCCTTTCAGCCCTACCCTAAGGCCGTACGTATCCGGTATTTTATTGGCACTAAGTGTATCGAAAATTTCGTGTCGGGCCCGGTCGGTCAGGCGAACCGGAGCCACCAAATCATTGTTTTTCTCTGGCATATCCTTGCTTTGTAGTAGCTTGGTTAAGGCACCAACCGGCGGCAGTTTTCCGGTCTGTGCGGCCCCTGGGCGTTTGTACTGCCCCAAATGCTATAACCTCTGCGTAAAAGTGTACTTTTGTATTTTTGTAAGAATACCTATATAACGAATTAACCCGTATGGAACTATACTCTCTGCTCACTATTGCTCTGGTAGCAGGTATTGTCACGTTTGGCCTGTACCTGACCATAACCACGGTGGCCAACAGTGTTTTTGAAAAACAAAGATGGGACATCCGGAGCAAAAATAGTGAAATAGTGTTGCCCCTCCGTTTGCAGGCTTATGAGCGCATGTGTCTCTTTCTGGAACGCATCACGCCCAACAACCTGCTGCTGCGCCTGACAGGCTCCGCTACCAGCGCCCTGGATTTCCAGCAGCTGTTGCTACGCGAAATCCGGGAGGAGTTTAACCACAATCTGGCCCAGCAGGTGTACATGAGCAACGACGCCTGGGAGCAGATCAAAAAAGCCATGAACGAGGTGGTATCGCTGATCAACCAGGCGGCGGGTGAAGTACAAGCCGACGCCCCGGCCAACGAACTGGCCCGGAAAATTTTTGACAAGGTAATTCAACAGGACATACAACCGTCTACGCACGCCCTGAAAGTGCTAAAAAAAGAGATTCAGGCGGTTTTTTAATCGAAGTATTGACCAACAGATAATGCTATATCCCCATAACATAGAACAAAAATTAGGATTTGATCGGCTCCGCGAATGGCTTCTTGACGCTTGCATAAGTCCGCTGGGACGCTCCTTCGTGGAGAAGATCCGCTTCTCGGAAAATTTTGGACTGGTTGACAAGCTGGTGCGGCAAACCGCCGAAATGAAGCAAATAATACAGTACGGTGAAGAGTTCCCGTCCCAGAACTACCTCGACGCTACGCCTTACCTAAAGCGGGCCGCCATTGAAGGTATGCTGCTTACCCAGGAAGAATTTTTCAATATAAAAGTATCCCTGGCTACCATCCGACAGTGCCTGCGGTTCTTTGAGAAACACGAGCCGGAAGAATTTCCGCTGCTGAACGAGTACGCCCAGACCATCCGGATAGAGCGGACCGTAACCGAAGCCATTGACCGGGTTATTGACGATCGGGGACAAGTACGTGACAACGCCTCGGCCGAACTGGCGCAGATTCGCCGCCGACTCATTGCCGAACAGGCCGGTATGCGCAAAAAATTAGATACCATTCTGCGCACCGCCAAAAACAGCGGCTGGATTGGCGATGATGTATCGCTGACGGTACGGAACGGGCGTATGGTTATTCCCATTGCCGCTGAGCACAAGCGCAAGCTGAAGGGGTTTATCCATGATGAGTCCGCTACCGGTCAAACGGTATTTATAGAACCCACCGAAGTATTTGAATCAAACAATGCCATTCGGGAGCTGGAGTACGAAGAGCGACGCGAGATTAACCGGATTCTGGTCCGGCTGACTGACCAGCTGCGCCCGTTCCTGCCCGACCTCAACAAGGCCTACCAGTTTCTGGGCCTGATGGACTTTCTGCGGGCCAAAGCCAAACTGGCCGTTCAGCTGGATGCTATAAATCCGCATTTTGAAAATCGTCAGTTTGTGGCCTGGCGGGAAGCACGACACCCTATTCTGCACCTTTCGTTTCAGAAACAGGGCAAAAAGGTAGTACCACTCAGCGTGGAGCTCAACCAGAAGCAACGTATCCTGATAATCTCCGGGCCTAACGCCGGTGGAAAGTCGGTGTCACTCAAGACCATCGGCCTGATCCAGTACATGTACCAGTGCGGTTTGCTGGTACCTATGGCCGAAGGCTCCACGATGGGTATCTTTCACGATATTTTTATTGATATTGGTGATGAGCAGTCGCTGGACAATGACTTGAGTACCTACAGCTCCCACCTGACCAACATGCGTCAGTTTCTGGCCCGATCTAACAAACGAACCCTGTTTCTCATTGATGAGTTTGGTACCGGTACCGAGCCGGGACTGGGCGGCGCCATTGCCGAGGCCATTCTGGAAGATCTCACCAAGTCGGGCGCTTACGGGGTAGTTAATACGCACTACACCAACCTGAAAGTACTGGCCGACAAAACCGAAGGACTCACAAACGGGGCCATGCGCTTTGACGGGGAGCACCTCGAGCCGCTGTACAAGCTGGAAATCGGAAAGCCGGGAAGTTCGTTTGCTTTTGAGATTGCTTCTAAAATAGGGTTACCCAAAGCGGTGGTAGAGCGGGCGCAGCAAAAACTGGGTACCCAGCAGGTCAATTTTGAGAAGCTGCTGAAAGAACTGGACATCGAACGGCGGGTATTTGCCGAAAAGAACCTGGAACTGGGTATCAAGGAGCGAAAACTGGCCCAGCAACTGGCCGAGTACACTGCCCTAAAAACTGGCCTGGAAAACAACGAGAAGCGGATTGTCAACGAAGCCAAACAAAAAGCCCGCACCTTACTGGCCGAAACCAACCAACGAATTGAGAATACCATTCGGGAAATAAAAGAAAACAAGGCCGAACGGGAAGTTACGCGGGAAGTACGTACCGAACTGGACCAGTTTGTCAAGAAAAACCTGCAGCTGGAAGCCGTAGCCGAGGCCCCGTCGACGGAGGTGGAGTACGAACCCGAGAGCGGAGCTATCACAGTAGGTAGTTACGTACGTATCAATGGACAAACTGCCGTGGGGGAAGTACTGGCCCTGAAAGGGAAAGACGCCGAAATCCGGATCGGCGAGTTGAAATCAAACGTAAAACTGAACCGGCTCGAAAAAGTATCCAACAAAACCTATAAACTGGCAACGGGCGAAAAGAAAACCCGCAGCCAGACCGGCGGAGTGGACCTGAACGAGCGCATGATGAACTTCAGCTTTAACCTGGACATTCGCGGCAAACGCGGAGAGGAAGCTATAATTGAACTGGACCAGTTCATGAACAATGCCGTAATGCTGGGCTACGAAGAAATTCGCGTCGTGCACGGCAAAGGCGACGGTATCCTGCGCAACCTCGTCCGCACGCACCTGCGTACCTACCCTCACGTGGCCTCCATGCAGGACGAGCACGCCGACCGCGGCGGCGCGGGTGTGACGGTGGTGAAGATGCGGTAGGAAGACACACCGGAGTCAATTGTTTAGTAGTAGCTCCTGCGAGACGTTGGTGAATTTCGTTCTGACAAAATAAAAACAGGTACTTACTCAGGTACCTTGTAAAGACAAGGGCCCGTCTCCAATCGGAAAACGGGCCCTTATTTTATTTGTATACCAGAAAACCTTACAGCTGCGGCTGCTGTAACACTTCTGATTTAGGCAAGCCTTCGTTGTTTTTATTACGAGAGCGCACCCAGAAAAGCAGAAGGGTAAAGGCCACGACCAGAATAATCGGGAAGGTCGTCATATTCATCAGTGTGGCTTGTCCCGCCGCTAATTCCAGCGCGTCACCGGAAAGTCCCTGAGCGGCAAAAGTGGCCCGGTGGTCATCGATCCAGCCACCAATGATAGGCTGGAAAATAGAGGTAGAGAACATGCCCATTCCTCCCACAATTGACATTCCCAATGCACCACTCAGCGGTATCTTTTCGGCTACGAAACCAATCATCGTAGGCCAGAAATAGCAAACGCCTAAGGCAAAGAAAATAGCGGCTACGTAGGCCATAGCGCCCGTTTGGGTAGCGAACAGGAAGATACCAATGGTCGTAAATATAGCCGATCCGAGCAGTGTACCCGTTTGGCCGAAACGGCCAATAACGGGTCCGCCGAAAAAGCGTCCTACGGCCATGAGTCCCGTTACAAGTGCCAGAATCAGCATGGGCTCAGCACCGCTCTTGCTCATGATCAGCGCAGTCCACTGCTGCGGACCAAACTCCGAAATAGCGGTCAACGCCATGCAGAAGAATATAAAAATGAACAGCGGGTTAAAAATCATCGCCCTGAAATTCTGTGAAAGCGACATGGCATCTTCTACCTGGGCTTTCGGGAAAGTCTGTCCCCAGAAAAGGAAGGCATAGATCAGCGTAGGGATCATGATTATCCAGATCTGTGCCTGCCAGCTCATACCCATTGAAGTCATAGCCAGGGAGATCAAGCTACCAAGTACGATTCCACCCGGAAACCACATGTGGAAACGGTTGAGCATCTTGTTCATTTTCAGACCGGTATAGGTATCCGCAATCATAGGATTACAGGCAGCCTCAGTACAGCCGTTGCCAATCCCGATGAATAGCGTAGAAATCAGCAATCCATTGTACCCACCTGAATAAATAGTTAGAATAATTCCTAATGCGTGCATCACAAAAGCAACCATCATGATGACTCTGGGTCCAACGGAATGGTACACCAACCCTCCGATAATCATGGAAATAGGGAAGCCCAGAAACCACATTGAATTAATAAAGCCCAGTTGCTCAGCACTCAGGCCAAACTCTTCTCCGAGCTGGGGCAGGATACCCGCCCGAATAGCGAACGAGAATGCTGTGGTAATGAGCGCAAAGCAACTGCCATAAAACAGGCGATCTGCATTGACATTTTGATTCATAAGATTAGTAGCGTTTAAGGTAAAAGGATAGGTTGTAAAGTTTGATTTTATCAGGTTATTGTCCAATTATTTCGTAAAAAAAAGAAATAGGTGTCATTTCTACTAATAATAATCTCAGGTATTATGCGATTTTTTTGAACTTGCTACCTTTGTAAGAAGTAAGAGAGCTAAATGCTACTCTTTTTTCTGGTAATTTCTTTTAAAAACCTAAACCAAACAGTAATGCCAAGAAAAATACGCATGGGTATGGTGGGTGGTAGTATGGATGCCTTTATTGGGGCTGTCCACCGCCGGGCTGCCATCATGGACGGCGAAATAGAGTTAGTTTGCGGAGCATTCAGTTCCAGCCCGGAAAAATCAAAATCTACCGGCGAAGCCTTGTACCTACCCCCCAACCGGGTATACGGCGACTACGAAGAAATGATTCAAAAGGAGAAGGAACTGCCCGAAGGCGACCGGATGGACTTTGTTTGTATAGTAACCCCTAACCATGTACACTACCCTCCGGCCAAACTGGCGCTGGAAAACGGTTTCCACGTAGTCTGTGACAAGCCCCTGGCCCTAAATACCCAGGAAGCCGAAGAACTGGCAGCCCTTGTTGATAAAACCGGTTTGCTCTTTTGCCTTACCCATAACTACACCGGCTACCCGATGGTAAAGGAAGCCCGCCACCTGGTACAATCAGGGGCGCTGGGAGAAGTTCGTAAGGTTATAGTAGAGTACCCGCAGGGCTGGCTGTCGACGCTGCTGGAAAGTACCGGCAACAAGCAGGCCGCCTGGCGTACCGACCCGGCCAAATCCGGGGCTGCCGGTGGTATGGGCGACATAGGTACCCACGCCGAAAACCTGGCCGAATACATTACGGGTCTGAAAATCTCCGAGCTTTGTGCCGACCTGACCATTTTTGTGGAAGGACGCCAACTCGACGACGATGGCAATGTACTCCTGCACTTTGATAACGGTGCCAAGGGTATCCTGCACACCAGCCAGATTGCCAACGGCGAGGAAAACGACCTGAATATTCGTATTTATGGTGAATTTGGGGGGCTGCAGTGGCACCAGATGGAGCCTAATACCCTGGTTCATAAAACCCAGGAAGGGGTACGTCTTCTCCGGACCAACATCGGGCATTTGTCCGATGCCGCCATGGTACATACCCGGCTACCGGCGGGGCATCCCGAAGGGTACCTGGAAGCCTTCGCTAACCTGTATCGTAACTTTGCCCTGGCGGTCAGGGCCTATGCCAAAGGCGAGCAGCCCGACCCGCTCTATGACTTTCCTACTGTACACGATGGTGTTCGCGGCATGAAATTCATTGATACGGTCATTGCTTCCAATGAATCAACCCACAAATGGACGTCGTTTATTCAATGATTGAATGATAGAATGAGTGATTGAGTGAATTATTATTTTATTCTCTCGTTCTCTTATTCTGATCATTGTTCAAATTCCTTATTCTCTCATTCTCTTAATCACTCATTCAAAACTGTTAAAGTATGGACAAAATTAAAGTAGGTGTGGTAGGTACAGGTTTTATCGGACCCGCTCACATTGAAGCGCTCCGTCGTTTACCCAATGTAGAAGTTGCCGCGCTCTGTGAAGTTACCGCCGAGCTGGCCAAAGAAAAAGCGGAGGGCCTGGGTATTGACCGCTACTATACCTTTGAAGAGCTGCTGAAGCAGGATGATATTCAGTGTATCCATATATGTACCCCTAACTTTTTGCACTACTCCCAGTCGAAGGCTGCTCTGGAAGCAGGCAAGCACGTAGTATGCGAAAAGCCGCTGGCCAAAGACCTGGCCGAAGCCGAAGAACTGGTAGCATTGGCCGCCCAGACCGGCCTGGTTAATGCCGTACACTTCAACCTTCGGTACTATCCGCTGGCCCGCCAGATGCGGGTGATGCGGGAGCGGGGCGACCTGGGTGAGGTATACTCCATCATGGGTTCCTACCTACAGGACTGGCTCTTTTACGAAACCGACTACAACTGGCGTCTCGAGCCGGACAAGTCCGGCGACTCGCGGGCTATTGCTGATATCGGCTCTCACCTGATGGATATTATTGAGTACATCACCGGTCTGAAAACCGTAGCCGTTATGGCCGATTTCAATACCATACACAAGACCCGCAAGAAGCCGCTGAAGCCCGTAGAAACGTATTCCGGCAAAATGCTCACGCCCGAAGACTACGCCGATGTACCCATCAACACCGAAGACCACGCCAACGTACTACTTCGCTTTGACAATGGCAACCGGGGCGTTATTACGGTATCGCAGGTATCGGCCGGTCGCAAAAACCAGATGAAACTGGAGATTGCCGGTTCGCGCAAAACGTTCGCCTGGAATTCGGAAGCACCCAATGAAATGTGGATTGGTAACCGCGACGGCTACAATGAATCACTCATGCGTGACCCTTCGCTGGTACATGCCGAAGCGCGCTCGGTGATCAGCTTCCCCGGTGGTCACAACGAAGGCTTCCCCGACACCTCCAAGCAGATGTTCAAGGAAGTGTACGCCGCCGTAGCCGCTGGTAAGCAACCCGAAAACCCCACCTACCCCACCTTTGCCGACGGCTACCGCGAGTTGCTCATCTGCGAAAAAATCCTGGAAAGCAACAAGAAGCAGGCGTGGGTGGAGATTTAATTATGAATGATTGAGGGAGAGAATGAGTGAATTACAGCTTTCATTCGCTCATTCTCTCAACTACTCATTCTCCCAATACAGATATTACTTATGGACAATGACTGGTGGGTGGAGGAAAGTAACGAATACGAGTATCAGGCTAAGTCTGAATTTGCCGATGCAATGAAGCTCAGGACCAAGGAACTGGTACTGCGACATATTAAACTTTTCCAGGCACTACCCCCTACCGAAGAAGCTCGGCTGATTGGCAAACAGCTATTACGCTCAGCATCTTCCACGGGTGCCAACTACCGCGCCGCATGTCGGGCCAGGAGTAAGGCTGAGTTTTTTGCTAAACTATCTGTTACCATAGAAGAAGCTGATGAATCATTGTTTTGGCTGGAAATATTGGAAGAAGCAGATATAGTTGAAGCAAAAAAGTTGGCCTCTTTAAAAACCGAGACAACTACTATTCTAAAAATTCTCGCAAAAGCCCGGCATACCTTAAGAGAACAGAAGTAATTATTCGCTCAACCTCTCAATCACTAATTCACAATCGAACTAACTATGAAAACAATAAAAGGCCCCGCAGTATTTCTGGCTCAGTTTATGGGCGACGAAGCCCCTTTTAATTCATTGGATACCATTGCCCGCTATATGGCGGAGCTGGGGTACAAAGGAATCCAGATTCCCGCCTGGGACAGCCGCTGTATTGACTTGAAACAGGCCGCGGAAAGCAAAACGTACTGCGACGACCTGAAAGGCAAGCTAAGCGAAATCGGCCTGGAAGTAACCGAACTGTCTTCGCACCTGCAGGGGCAACTGGTAGCGGTACACCCGGCCTACGCCCCCATGTTTGCCGGATTCGGCCCGGCCGAACTGGCCAACAACCCCAAAGAACAACAGGAATGGGCTACCCAGCAGCTGAAGTGGGCCGCCAAAGCCAGCCAGAACCTGGGGCTTAAGTCACACCCTACTTTCTCGGGTGCTCTGTTGTGGCCTTTCCTGTATCCCTGGCCGCAGCGTCCGGCCGGTCTGGTTGAGACGGCCTTTACCGAGTTGGGCAAACGCTGGAAGCCTATCCTGGATGCCTTCGACGAGGCCGGAGTAGACGTGTGCTACGAGCTGCACCCCGGCGAAGACCTCCACGACGGTATTACGTTCGAGATGTTCCTGGAAGCGGTAGATAACCATCCCCGCGCCAATATTAACTACGACCCCAGTCACTTTGTACTGCAGCAGCTAGACTACCTGCAGTTTATTGATTTTTACCACGAGCGCATCAAGGCGTTCCACGTCAAGGATGCCGAGTTTAACCCGTCGGGTAAGCAGGGCGTGTACAGCGGGTACCAGGGCTGGGTAGAGCGCGCCGGTCGGTTCCGTTCGCTGGGCGACGGTCAGGTCGACTTTGCCGGTATCTTTTCCAAGCTGTCGCAGTATAACTACGACGGTTGGGCGGTACTTGAGTGGGAGTGCGCTATTAAGTCATCGGAGCAGGGGGCTGCCGAGGGGGCACCGTTCATTGCCGACCATATCATTGAGGTTACGGCCAAAGCCTTTGATGACTTTGCCGGTACCGGTGCCGACGAGGCTTTTAACCGCCAGGTACTGGGCCTCTAACCTCCTAATAGCTACCAACCAAAGCCTTCGGGGAATATTTCTCCGAAGGCTTTTTCTATTGACAATCAGACACCTGCTCATTTTGGCACTTAAATTGCTTGGTTGTTTTTGAATAATAGTAGGTGTACATTTTCACCAAAATTCAAAAACGGGCAAAAGTAACCCCATGCACCCCCTTCTATAACCTTTTGAAAAATAGGTAGTTATAGAACTATATTGTAATATAATAGTCCCTTATTTTGTCCTGGAGTTATCTTTGCTTGAGAAATAAAGAGTAGTAACAGCCGAAGTAACTGGGGCTATTCCGCTGTATTTTTTACTCTTTATTAAATATATTTTTAAGTCAATTAACAATTAACGAAAATTTCAGTTTGAACTAGATAGTGACGAAAGATTGAGGCGAAGGGTATCAGCTAGTTAGCAACAATTTAGCTATATACGACACATACTATTAATATCCACTTGCCTTATTCTCATTTCGCCACTATGGAAAAAAAATTACCAGTCCCTGCGGTAAGAAAAGCACTGTTTAGCAAATTCGTTTTTGTCTGCTTAATAATCGGAGCTTTGTTATCTGGAAGTCTGTCCTACGCTATTCCGTTAGCGGGACCTCCGGTCGAAAACGGAACAGCCGCTAAAAAAGCTTCTGCCACGAAAAGGCTCGTTGTTGCGGGAAACAAAACAGCCAACTCGCTGAACTCCCCCCCGAATGTTGCCTGCGGTATTACTATCACAGAATTGGAGATTTCGAAAAGCGAAATCTGTAATGATGAGTGTGTAACGCTAAAAGTAAAGACCAACACAACCGACTCCATTCGTTTCGTGTACTTTGCCAGTGAAACAGACAACCCGTACGTGGATGGTACTTATATAGGTACCGGCAAGCCCAACGCCGAAGGAGTGGTTGAATTCCCCCTAAATGCTCCCGGCATCAGCCTTCCCGATAACAACGACACGGTATCACTGACCTGCTACGTGTACGCCATTCTGGAAGACACCCCCAGTGATCCGGAGTGTCGGCCTTCTGATGGTGAGCCGGTTGTGGTGTTGGCTAGTCCCAAGGCGACAATTTCCGCTTCGCCCATCTGTGGCAATGAAACCATGGCCCCCGTGCACGTCAAAATCCTTTCGGAAGGTATGTTTCGCATTCACTTTGCCGAGAGTACCTCCCAGGCGGATTGCGAGCAACCCGAGGCAGTTAATATTACCAAGACATTTACGGACTTGCCGGGTGGAGGGAAAGACACGGTTTTGTACGTACCGGAAAGCTTCACGGGTATTATTTTGATTATCAACACGGGGACCGGCTGCCGGACTATTTATGATGCTCCCGAATTTACCAAAGCCCCCAAACCCAATGCCGGAACCGACCTTGTTGACGTATGTACCAGCACCGGTACTGCCCAGCTCACCGGTAGCCCCGGTGGTGGTACCTGGAGCGTGGTAGGTACGCCTCCCGGTGTTGCGGTTACGGCCGGAGGAAACGTTACCGGCCTGGTTAACGTAGGTACTTACCGGTTTGCCTATACGGTCAACGGCTGCTCGGATACCTTATCCCTCAAAACCAAAGACTGTGAAGCCCCCTGTGAGCTTACGATCAGCGACATTGCCACTTCACCCAGCGAACTATGTAACGGTGACTGTGTAACCGTTACTGTTAATACCAATACGGCCGACTCCATCCGGTTTGTCTACTTCGAAAATCCGGTCGATAATCCCTACCAGGGAGGTACTTACCTGGGTACAGTCAAACCCGGTGAGAACGGGGTAGTTCAGTTGCCGAACATAAAACTCACCAATAACGACGGCACCGAAAACATTACCTGCTACATTTACGCCATATTAAATAATCCTCCGGACGAAAATTGCCGTCCTAAGGCCTGTGCCCCTATCGTGTTACTGCCCAGCCCCAAAGCTACCATTACAGCTGAAACAGTTTGTGAAGGAGAGCCGCTGGTGCCGGTACATGTCAACATCGAAACCGCAGGGTCTTTCCGGATTCACTTTGCCGGTAGCGCCACCGACTCTACCTGTAAGCAGGCGCAGCCAGTCGACATCGTCAGGACCTTCGGCGGCATTGCGGGGGGAGGCAAAGATACGGTACTGTACGTACCTTCTAACTTTGAAGGTATAGTTATGATTATCAACACGGCTACCGGCTGCCGGACTGTCATGGATGGTCCCGAATTTACTACTAAACCGAAGCCCAACGCCGGTACTGACCTGACCAACGTATGTACCAGTGCAGGTACCGCCAAACTGACCGGCAGCCCCGGTAGTGGTACCTGGAGTATAGTAGGTACTCCCGCCGGAGTAGCCATCGACGCGAGTGGCAACGTGACCGGCCTTACCAACGAAGGTACCTACCAGTTTGTGTATGCCCTCAACGGCTGCTCGGATACCGTTGCGGTGACGACTATTGACTGTGAAAAAGTGTATGACCTGGCTCTGACCAAAGACGTCAGCAAAAAGCTGGTTATGCTGGGCGAAGACGTAACCTTTACTATCCGGGTCTGGAACCAGGGCGAGTATACCGCTACCGGAATAGAAGTTACTGATTTGCTCAATGGAGGTCTGGAGTACCTTACCCATGCCACCGCTACGGGAAACTATGACAAGACTACCGGCAAATGGACCTTTGGGAGCCTGGCCGTAGGTGATACGGCAACCTTAATGGTAGTAGCCAAAGTGGTTGGTGAGGGCGTGTGGTTCAATACCGCGGAGATTACAAAAATGGACCAGGAAGATATTGACAGTACCCCCGGCAACGAAAAGGAGGGCGAAGACGATATGGACCGCGAATGTATTACGGTACCTATCAAGGTGTGTGCAGGACAGAATATCAGCGTGGTACTTACCATACCCGAGCAGTATACCGGCGTAGTGTGGTTCCGGAAGGCACAGGGTGGTACGCCCCAGCAAGTTGGTACCGGCAACACCTATACCGCCACCGATACCGAACAAGGTTCTTATGAGTACACCTACACCGCCTCGCAGGGAACCTGCCCGGCCGAAGGCTGCTGCCCGGTTATAGTGGTAGTTGAAGAATGCTGCCCCGTTAATGTATGTGTTCCCTTTGTCGTCCGTAAGGTTCGCAAATAGCCATAGTTTCCTACTGGACTTCACCAGAAAGACCGGCTCTAAAAAGGGCCGGTCTTTCTGCTTTTTGAAATACAGGTCACCACTCCCACCTGAATTTCCGTGAGAAAACAATAAAAAGTACCACCTGAAGCTCTGACTCGTTATCTTTATTGGAATTTATAAGGGGTATTCATTCTTAGGAAAAGCGTATGCATCGAATCATAGTAGCTTGGAGTATTGCCTTAACCTTGTTCAGTTGTAGGGCAGCGGAGGTTGAGGAGCAGTATTCGTTGGTGGGCAAATGGAAGTACACGGCCATTCAGGAGCAAAATGCCGACTGGAAGCCGGTTAAAGGTACCTACTATGAAACAGTAGTAGTAGAATTTACCCGCGATCAAAAGATCAGCTATACTATTAACAATGTACCTGCCACTGACCCCTGCCAGGTACCCTGTAGCCCGCGCGCCTACAGGCTTAACAAGGAAGATATTGCTTTTACCGACTGGTTTAGCTGTCCCAATATAGACTGTGCCCCCGTTTCGGGCTGGAAAATCCTACTGCTCACTAATGAAGTACTGGAAGTGGCCCGCCGGGACCAGCCGCCCCACCTGCTCCGGTTGGAACGGGTAAAGTAATTGTACTAATCACAGCAAGTATAACTCAATAAGGCCCTGCTTCTTTAACTAAGCAGGGTTTTCTTATGGAGTACTCTGAAAAATTATAAGATTTCTCTGATATGTAACGTTCTGAGTAGTAACTTTGAAAGAATTTAAAACCAATCCAATCAGTCCAAACAACAATGTGTGACCTTTCTAAAAAATACGTAAAGGGGAGCTTCTGGGCTGTGTGCATGTGCTTACTCACCTTAGGTGGGTACCAGGCCAGCGCCCAGACTACCTCCCCCGGAAAGCGGGTACTTGTGTTTTCAAAAACCAAGGGATTCCGGCACGCTTCCATTCCTACGGGAAAAGCGGCAATAATGCAGATGGGAAAAGAGAATGGATTTGCCGTAGATACAACCGAGAATTCAGCTCTGTTTACCGACCAGAATCTCAAAAAGTACAATGCCATCATATTTCTGAGTACTACCGGTGATGTACTGAACGATGAGCAACAAAATTCCTTCGAGCGCTATATTCAGGCCGGAGGAGGTTACGTGGGAATACACGCCGCAGCGGACACTGAGTACGACTGGCCCTGGTACAACAAGCTGGCGGGTGCCTACTTTGCCAGCCACCCCGGCAATCCCAATGTACAGAACGGTGAAGCCTTTGTCGTCAATCGCGACCACCTTTCCATGAAAGATTTTCCCGACCGTTGGAAGGTAAAGGATGAGTTTTATGACTTCAAGAGCTTCAACAAGAACGTAAAGGTACTGGTGAAGATTGACGAAAAAACCTACAAAGAAGGCAAAATGGGCGACGACCACCCTATGTCGTGGTACCACGAGTACGACGGTGGAAAAGCCTTTTACACCAACTTTGGACATACCGACGAAACCTTCGCCGAACCCGTATTCAAGAAGCACCTGCTGGGTGGTCTTCAGTACGTAATGGCGGGTAAACTTGATTACACCCAGTCCCGCCCCGAAGAGAATCGCTTCACCAAAACAGTACTTGTAGACAAACTCGACGAGCCTACCGAGCTGGTAGTACTTGACAACGGCAAGGTACTCTTTACTGAGCGTAAGGGTGCTATAAAGCTATTTAATCCCAAAACCAACAGCACAGAATTAGTGACAAATTTGCCTGTACACTTTGAGCGTGAGTATGGTCTTATGGGTATTAATATTGATCCCAACTTCAAAGACAACAGCTGGGTGTACCTGTACTACTCGGCCGTTAAGCCGGATACCAACAACCGCCTGGTACGGATGAAGTGGGATGATGCCAATAACAAGCTACAACTAAACACCGAGCAACTAATACTAAACGTGGCTGAGAACCGTATTGGTGGCCAGAACGACTGCTGCCATACCGGGGGCTCCATAGCCTGGGACCGCGAGGGCAACCTGTACCTGTCAACGGGTGACAACACCAATCCTTTCTTCTCAAATGGTTTCGCTCCTATTGACCAGCGTCCGGGACGGGAGAAGTATAGCGCTCTGACATCATCCAGCAATACCAACGACCTGCGCGGTAAAATCCTTCGCATTAAGCCCCGCGCCAACGGTGGTTACGACATTCCGGCCGGTAACCTGTTCCCACAGGGTACGCAGGGCGCCCGTCCTGAAATTTATGTAATGGGTAACCGTAACCCGTACCGTATCGCCGTTGACCAACGTACCGGCTTCCTCTACTGGGGTGAAGTAGGTCCTGATGCCGGAGAAAACAACGAAAAGCGTGGTCCCCGCGGGCACGACGAAGTCAATCAGGCCCGTAAAGCCGGTTATTTTGGCTGGCCGCTCTTTGTAGGTGACAATAAACCCTACCGCGTCTTCAGCTTTGCCGATAGTACCTCGGGCCCTTACTTTGACCCGGCTAAGCCCGTTAACCCTTCTACCCGTATCACCGGACTAAAGGAGCTGCCTCCGGCTCAGAAGGCGTTTATTTACTATCCCTATGCCGAATCTCCCGAGTTTGGCTCCATCGTGGGTAAGGGTGGCCGTAACGCGATGGCCGGACCGGTGTACTACTACGACGACTACGCCGACAGCAAGGTAAAATTCCCCCGCTACTACGACGGTAAGCTCTTTGCCTACGAGTGGATGCGCGGCTGGATTAACCCCGTAACCATGACTAAGGAAGGTGACTTTGTGCAGATGGAGAAATTCATGCCTAACGCCAATTTAAGCCACCCCATGGATATGCAGTTTGCCAAGGATGGATCACTGTATATGCTGGAATACGGCAGCAACTGGTTTGCCCAGAACGACGACGCCCGCCTGTCGCGCATTACCTACAACGCGGGTAACCGTCCGCCGGTAGCCGAGGCCAAAGCTGATAAGGCCGTTGGTGCTGCACCTCTGGCCGTGGCTTTCTCTTCCCAGGGCTCCAAAGATTTTGATGGCGACGCCGTTAAGTACGAATGGACATTCGGCAAAGGGCTTCCCAAGAGCACGCAGGCCAACCCTAAGTTTACCTATACCAAGCCCGGTGAGTATACTGCTACCCTAAAGGTAACCGATGCTGCCGGTAACAGCGGTACTACCAACCTGATTGTTAAAGTAGGTAATGATGTTCCTAAGGTAGATATCGCCATCAAAGGAAACCAGACTTTCTTTTGGGATAATAAACCCGTAGAGTACCAGGTAAAAGTTACTGACAAGGAAGATGGGAGCCTGGACAAAGGTACTATCGCAGCCGATGAGGTAATGTTTAATGCTAACTACATGGAAGGCTTTGATAAGGCTATGCTGGCACAGGGTCACCAAACCAACACCAGCTTTTCGACCGGTCGTCGCCTTATTGAACTGAGTGACTGTAAGGCCTGCCACTCCCTGGATAAAAGATCAGTGGGGCCCGCCTATATGGAGGTAGCCAGCAAGTACCAGAAAGACCGTAATGCCGTAAAAAGACTTTCCGAGAAAGTAATCAAAGGCGGTGGTGGTGTATGGGGCGAGCAGGCCATGAGCGCTCACCCCCAGCTGAAGCAGGAAGAAGCCGAAGAAATGGTGCAGTACATCCTGTCGCTGGCCAGAAACAACAAACCGGAGAATCAAATGGCTCTTCAGGGGACTTTTGTGCCAAAGGCTCAAGCCAAAGATGGCTCCTACATCTTTACGGCTACCTACTCTGACAAAGGCAACGGACAAATTGGCCCGATGACCGGTATGAGCTCGGTGGCGCTGCGCCCGGCCAAAATGAAGGCGAATCTCTACGAAAGCAGCAAGGATATGTTTAAAATTAAACTTCCTAATGCCACCAGCGAAGTTGTAGTAGGCCTGAAAGACGGAAGTTATTTTGGCTTTGACGATATAGATCTGACGGGTATCAGTAACCTTAAAGTGTTTGCGGCCTCTTCCAGTGCCCAAACCGTGGGAGGTACCCTTGAAGTACGCCTCGACTCACCAACCGGACCTTCAATCGGTCAGGCTACAATTGGAGCGGACTTCGCCGGGGAAACGACCATACCTCTAACGGTACCGGCCGATAACCGCCGCCGCAAGCTGATATTTGTATTCAAGAATCCGGACGCCAAGAACAAGCCTTTGTTCTCGGTTGACTGGATTGAATTTATAAACGGAGGAATGTAAGTACTTCCGGCTTTAATAAAAACAGGCGTGGAGCAAAAGCTTCACGCCTGTTTTTTTATGTTGTAGCTGGTAATTCAAAAAATTACTTTTCCCCCGTCTTCTGGTAAACCAAAAAATGCTGAATGGGCAAAAAGTCCCCGCGCTGAACCAACTTAAAGCCATTAGCGGCCAGCTCTTTATCCGCCTGCTTTACACTGAGCTTATGTAGCTTTTTTATGGGAATGGAAGGGTCTTCGGCCCGGTATTCAATGAGCAGGAGCTTTCCGTCTGGTTTCAGGGACTTCCGCAGGGCCTGCAGCATTTCGTAAGGGAATTCCAGTTCGTGGTACACATCCACCATCATGGCCAGATCCACCGAATTTTCCGGCAGGTTCGGCGTAGTAGCTTCTCCTTTGACTACCTCCACATTAGCTAGTCCCAACTCCTTAGCCCGCTTTTCAAGAAACCGGACCGACTCATCCTGCACATCCACGGCGTATACTTTTCCCTGCGGTACCCGGCGGGCAATCCGAAAGGTGTAGTAGCCGGTACCGGCCCCGATGTCCGCGACCACACTGGTAGGTGTAATGGGTAGTTTTTGAATAGCCAGCTCCGTATTTTCCTCCTCCTGTCGTTCATCCCGTTCAAGCCAGGCCGCCCCACCAAACCCCATTACATGCGCAATCTCCCGGCCGAGGTAGGTTTTACCGATACCATCGGAAGAAGCCGGTTGAGACCCATATACCGTACTATCCTGGTTTTTTTTGTTTTGGGAGGTAGATGTGGTGCAACTCAGGGCGGTAAAGCAAAAAATGAGCAGGGTGAGATGGCGTTTCATAGAACAGGCAGTTGGCTTTTGATTTAACCCTGCGCCCCCTCAATTGTTTCCCTTCCGGCGGCTACACATACCCCTCAATGCCCAGTCCGAAGAGGGCGAAATCATACTTTACCGGATCGTGCGGGTCCAGCTGGCGGAGGGAAGCCGTAAGCTCAGTGGCCGTTTGCCAGTCGGTTTGGGGGCGGGTAATGAGGCCCAGGTGTCGCGCCACGCGGTCTACGTGCACGTCGCAGGGACAAACCAGCTGGCCCGGCTGAATGCGCCTCCAGAGGCCAAAGTCTACTCCCCGGTTATCCTGACGTACCATCCAGCGCAAAAACATGTTCAGGCGCTTGCAGGAAGATTTACGGGCGGGCGTAGCAATGTGTTTGCGGGTACGGGCGGAAAAGTCCTCCAGCGAACAGAACAGGTCGTGAAAGCCCCTCAAAGCTCCTTCCACCGTTTGGTCTCCAACATTCATTCCCCGCAGAAATGCCTCTTCCAGCGAGTCATGCTCCCGGTAAAAATCCCGAAAAAAATGGAGAAAATAGAGGGTGTCGGTGGCGTTGAAGGTACGGTGCTTAAAGTGCAGAAAGCGTTTCAAGTCCGACTCCTGGTGATTGACAATAAAGTCATAGGGCGCTCCATCCATCTGCAAAACCAGCTCCGAACATTTAGAAATGATGGTCTTGCGCTGGCCCCACGCCAGAATAGAAGCCCAGAAGCCCATAATTTCAATGTCCTGCCGGAGGCTGAACCGGTTCGGGATACTAATGGGGTCGTGGGGGATAAAGTCCGGACGGTTGTACTGTTCGTACTTTTGGTTGAGCAGGTCGACGATATAGCCCGACAGAGGTACTGGTTCAGTTTCGGGGACTGGCATGATTGCTTCCAAATACATACGCAAGTACCCTCGACACCCCCGAAAAAAACATGACGATGACCGAAAACAGGAACGTAAAAATAGCTATGAAGGGGTACATCAGCGTAAACATCACACTCCATACCTTGTAGCCGGTAGTCTTTTTAAGTTCGGCCCGCTCTTCTTCCCGCTTTGATCTATACTGAGGTGAGTGTTTCATGGTATTTATTTTAATTCAAAGTTCTGGACAGACCTCCGGTAAGGTTATCTATCCGAATAAAATATGGTGTAGCAGGCCTTAGTTGTTAGCCTCAATGTAGCTGATTTCCGCCCTGAAACGGCGGGTATCGGGCGACAGACGCTCGAAAGCCCGGGCCGATAGCTTAATGACGATATCTTCGTTGATACTGGTATTGGGTATCCGGCCTATTACTTTCACCCAGAGGGTCTGCTGATTAAATTCATTCTTTACCTGCACCAGGGTACCTATGGGAGCTGAACGGTGCAACGCCAGAAACTTGCTGGTACTCTCGTTGGTATCAATTACCTCCGCCAGGCCCGACTCACGCATTTTTTTACCCGCCATGGGCTTGGTCGTCACGGGCTCTTCGGTCGGCTTGACGACCTTCTCAGGGACAGCCGCTTTGGCACGGGACGAGTCGGATACATCGTTGGTTGCCACTACTTCGCTGGGCCGACGGGCCAGGTACGCATTTTCGGATACAATCAGCTCCTGTCCCAGCATAACGTTATCGGAAGACAGGTTGTTCCAGCGACGGATATCCGCCATGAGTACCCCGTTCTTTACGGCAATGCTGTACAGGGTCTGGCCCGGCTCCACTTTATGAATACCGGAAGGAGTCGGCGTAGGCTTTTCCGGAGCTGGGGCGGCAGCTACCTTTTCTTCCTTAGGCTTTTGTTCTTTGGGTACTTCTTTGGCAACCTGCGGCCGGGCGGGTGGTCCATCGTAAGGTACCCGTATCACCTGGTCGAACCGCAACTGGTCATTGATTCCGGGATTAGCCTCTTTGATGGCCTGAATGGTGGTTTTGTAGCGGCGCATAACCGCGTACATGGTTTGCCCCTGATTTACCTTGTGCAGGATATACACTCTGCCGTTCACCGTTTCGGTACCTACCGAATCCAACGGCACCGCCTCCGGATGAAAAGTACCACGCGCCCAGGCTGCTTCCCCTCCGGCCAAACATACAAACAACAACGTCAATCGAACCAGGTATTTCATTTAGGATGATAGTTTTATGCCTACAAATTCATTACTATTTCGAAGAAAAACAAGGGTTTCGTCCTTAAAAAGCATGGTATCCCTTCCTACTCCTTCCCGGCCTTCGACCAGGCAGGTATGGTACAGAATTTCCCTTTTCCGGTTTATGACTACTATGTATTGTGCTATCTTTTCTTTCTCGTAAATATAGTAAGAAAATGCTATATAGGGACTGGCTTCCAGATAATCGATGACGGTGACGCCGCTAGTATTCACGGTTTTATCCAAGAACGAAGACAGGGTTTCAAAATATACATCGCCTTTTCGATATCGTATAGGTACCCGGTAGGCGGGCGAGTCGGTAGTGGAGGTCATTTCTTCTTCGGCCAGGGTAGCTAACCGGCCGTTTTCCAGGTGGCATTGCTTGTAAAGTACTTTGTCCTGCTGCCGGGTAGCTACCACAATATTCGCTTCATCAAGTACCTTTACAAAAATATGGTTGGGGGCCGCCCAGCTCAGGAGCCCGTCCTTGGTCGAAAGGGACAGCAGGTCCGTGGGCTCGGGCAGGTCCGGGAAGCGGTAGTTATGCAGGAACAGCTGATCGTCGGCCAGTGCCGTCAGGGTAGTCCACCAGTCGGCGGCTTCGGGCCTGGTTTGCCAGCGGAGGGCTGGCTCGGCCAAATCAATCAGCGCGAAATTGGTTTCTTTGTTGGGAACATCGCGTAGCTCCACGGCCCACTCGTTTCGTCCGGGAGCAGGATGCGGCAGTACCCGCCAGACAGCATAGGGAAATACGTGGGAGAAAAACTCTGTCAAAACTGCAACCGGTTTAGTACCTGACACCACCTCTGAATCTTTACTGCTGAACAACCTACCGTTGACTTTGTTCTTCTACCAGGGCCGGGGCAGGTAGTTGAATTCAGCGCCCTGATATGACCCAGTAGCTGGTCATAAACAAAGATACATTAATTTTAGGCGTTTTTAAAGCTACCCAAATCTAAAAAATATTCCAGTGAAAATCTTAGGTATTATACCCGCCCGCTATGCTTCGTCTCGTTTTCCGGCCAAGGCCCTCGTTGAAATAAGTGGTAAAAGTATGATTCAGCGCGTGTACGAGCAGGCTGCCCAGGCTACCCGGCTGGAGCAGGTGGTAGTAGCCACCGACGACGCGCGCATTTTTTCCCATGTGCAGGAGTTCGGCGGGCGGGCGGTTATGACCTCACCCGACCACCAGAGCGGCACCGACCGCTGCTTTGAAGCGTTACAGGCCATTGGCATGCAAGCCGATTACGTCATAAACATTCAGGGCGACGAACCTTTTATTCACCCCAACCAGATTGACCGCCTGGCTGAGGTACTTGACCAGCAAACCGAGCTGGCTACGCTGGTAAAAGTCATTGAGGACGAAGAAATCCTCTTTAACCCAAATGTACCTAAGGTAGTACTTACCCGCCAGCAGCAGGTACTTTATTTTAGTCGGCAAACGGTACCCTACCTGCGCGGCCTCCCCAGCTCTGACTGGCTCAGTAGCCATACGTTTTATAAACACATTGGTATTTATGCCTACCGGACCGACATTCTGGCGGCCATTACCCGTTTGCCGGTATCGGCCCTGGAAAAAGCTGAGGCGCTTGAACAACTACGGTGGCTCGAAAATGGTTATACCATCAGGGCTGTCATTACCCCCGAAGATTCGCACGGGGTGGATACTCCCGAAGACCTACAGCGCGTGGCACGGAAATTTTTATCCGGTTCGGGGCTTAAGCCTTAAAAAACTGCCGCCTGCATTATTAGCACGCGCTATACAACTTAAGGTTTTCTTTCGTTACATCTATATTCAATTATAATTTAATACCATATCCTAAATACCTTAAAACATGCAATACAACATACTCTGGGCTGATGACGAAATAGATTTGCTCAAACCACATATCATGTTTCTGACCAACAAAGGCTACCAGGTAACGCCCGTTAACAGCGGAGCCGACGCCCTGGATCAGGTCGAAAAAAAGCGCTTCGACATTGTTTTTCTGGACGAAATGATGCCCGGCATGACCGGCCTCGAAACCCTGGCCCAGATCAAGCAGATGCGCCCGGCCTTACCGGTAGTCATGATCACCAAGAGTGAAGAAGAGCATATTATGGAAGATGCCATTGGTTCCAAAATAGCCGACTACCTCATCAAGCCCCTTAACCCGAACCAGATTTTGCTCTCGGTAAAACGGATACTGGACAACAAGCGCCTGGTTACCGAAAAAACCACGCTGAGTTATCAGCAGGAATTTCGGAACCTGGCCATGCAGTACCAGGACCGCATTGGCCACGAGGAATGGGTGGAGATTTATAAAAAACTAATCTATTGGGAGCTGGAACTGGAAACCTCGCAGGACCAAAGTATGGCGGAAGTATTTGCCATGCAGAAAAGCGACGCCAACTCTAACTTTTCTAAATTCATTGAGGAAGAATACGAAGACTGGCTCAACGAACCCCGCGCCGACAAGCCGGTACTTTCACACCAGCTCATGAAGCAAAAGGTATTCCCGCACTTGAAAGGCAGCGGCGAACCGCTTTTCTTCCTGCTCATCGATAACCTTCGCTATGACCAATGGAAAGTCATTCAGTCTATCATGCAGGAGTACTTTACTATTGAAGAAGAGTCGGCCTACTACTCCATACTGCCCACCACTACCGGCTACTCCCGCAATGCCATTTTTTCGGGGATGATGCCCAGCGAAATGGAACGCAAGTACCCGCAGTGGTGGGTGAGTGACGAAAATACGCCCGACGGCGAAGAAGGTCTGAATAATTACGAGAACGAGTTCCTGCAGAAGCAACTGGAAACCAACCGGCTCAATATCAAAGCCTCCTACCACAAAATCCTGAATACGAACCAGGGTAAATCGCTGGTTGATAATTTTAGTAACCTGCTCAACAACCAGCTCAACGTCATTGTCTACAACTTCGTAGATATGCTCTCACATGCCCGTACCGACGTGCAGATGATCAAGGAACTGGCTCCCGACGAGGCCGCCTACCGGTCTATTACCCGCTCATGGTTCCAGCACTCTCCGTTACTTGACTTTATCCGGAAGGTAGCCGAGAAAAAGGGGCGGCTGATCCTGACTACCGACCACGGCATGACCCGTGTGCAAAAGCCGGTCAAGATTATCGGTTACCGCGAAACCAACACCAACCTGCGGTACAAGCACGGCAAAAACCTGGGCTTTGACGATGGGCACGTGCTGGTTTGCCGCAAGCCGGAACGCTTCTTCCTACCCAAGCCCCACATGTCTACAGCCTATGTGTTTACCAAGGAAGATTACTTCTTTGCTTACCCCAACAACTACAACCAGTATGTCAATCTTTATCGGGATACCTTCCAGCACGGCGGTATTTCGCTGGAAGAGGTAATCATTCCCTTTGTGCACATGAAATCGAAGTAGGGAGCTGATCAAGTACTATAATTACGAAAAAAGCAGAGCTGGCAGCTCTGCTTTTTTCGTGCCAGAATGTACCTCAACTACATTTATTTGCCCGCCTATGAAATTTTCAATCCTGGCGGCGGCCTTTTTTGAAAGTACTTTTGCAGTACATGCCTGAGAATAAGTACTACAAACTGGATTCAGGTATGCTAAATTTTTTCTAAAAATAGTTTAGAGCTGAATCCGGTAATTGCCTTCCTAGTTCTTATCAGGTACCATTTTTACTGGGTAACGGCTTCCTTTACCTCTCCGTTTTCGCATTTGAGTATACGGGCGGGAAAATTCCGGAGGAAGTCATAGTTATGGGTAGCCATCAAAATGGCCGTACCGGCATTGTTAATGGTTTGGAATACCTGCATAATCTGCTCGCCTACTTCCGGGTCCAGGTTACCGGTAGGTTCGTCAGCAATCAGGATCTGGGGTTCGTTGAGCATGGCCCTTGCGATTACAACCCGCTGCTGCTCACCACCCGACAGCTGGTGTGGTAGTTTTTTGGGGGAAGTACCTAAACCTACCTGCATAAGTACCTCCGAGATACGCCGGGCTATGTCAGCTTTGTCTTTCCAACCCGTCGCCCGCAGCACAAACGAAAGATTTTCCTCCACCGAACGGTCTGTCAATAGCTGAAAATCTTGAAACACAATGCCAATTTTTCTACGCAGAAAAGGAACATCCTTCCGCCGGATCTTATGCAGCTCATAGCCGGCCACCCGGGCCGAACCGGTATGGAGCCACAAATCGGCATAGAGGGTTTTCAGTAATGAGCTTTTGCCGCTACCCGTACGCCCAATCAGAAATACAAACTCGTCTTTGTTGACCTGAAAGTGTACATCGGCCAACACCAGCTTTTGTCCCTGATAAATATCCGCACGTTCCAGCGCCACGACAGGCTCAGTCGAGAAATCCATGGTAAAGGTAATTAGTAAAGTAGCTGCCCGTTAACAGACCTGAAAAACCCGGAGGTGCAAGGACAAAGTTTGGTCAGCCGGAAAAATCCGGACTTCTTACACACAATCCTATACCCCAGGTTATGGACCTGAATATATACCTTGCTTAGCTGTTTCCTTTCCGGTAGTCAGCCAGGAATTTCTCCAGACCACTGTCAGTGAGCGGGTGCTTCATCAAAGCCAGCATAGCACTTAGCGGACCGGTCATTACATCGGCACCCAGCTGAGCACATTGTAGGATGTGCATCGGATGACGTACCGAAGCCGCCAGTATCTGGGTTTCGAAACCATAATTGCGGTAGATGGTAACAATCTGCTCGATCAGGTCAATACCGTCAGTGGAGATGTCATCAAGGCGACCGATAAACGGAGACACGTAGGTAGCACCGGCCTTGGCGGCTATCAAAGCCTGACCCGCCGAAAATACCAGCGTACAATTGGTTTTGATACCTTTTCCGGAAAAATACTTGAGCGCTTTCACACCCGCCTGGATCATAGGTACCTTCACCACTATTTTCTCATCAATTTCAATGAGTTCTTCTCCTTCCCGGACTATTTCGTTGAAATCCGTAGAAATAACTTCGGCGCTCACATCGCCATCTACCAGGTCACAGATCGCCTTGTAGTGACTCATGATGTTATTTTTGCCGATGATGCCCTCTTTGGCCATCAGTGAAGGATTGGTGGTTACACCATCAAGTACACCCAGCGCTTGGGCTTCTTCTATCTCTTGTAAATTGGCGGTATCAATGAAAAATTTCATGAAAGTAAAGAAGTAAGTTGTTACGAATAGCCGCAAAAATAGGGAAGCAATGGGAAACAAAAAAAGGCAAACCGAGAATCTCACCGCTACGACCACCTACCCTTGCTTCGGTCAAGACCTGGGGGATTCGGCAGGAGCTGGTAGTTCCGATTTGCCCCTGCAAAGATAAGTACATTTTCTTAACAAGAAAAAACATTCGCTCGTCAATCTGTCTTACTTTTGCAGCAATTAACTCCAAATGAGCTACCATGCGCCCTCTGTTTTTTTTTGTAGTAAGTATAGTTCTCCTTTCTGCCTGCTCCCAATCATCTGATGCTTTTCTGGAAAAAGGCCGCAGCCTGATGCGGGAAGGCAAAACGCGGGAAGCCATTGAGTACCTGAATAAAGCCATCGAAAAAAATACTTCCAACGCCGAAGCTTTCAACGTGCGCGGTGTAGCCTACTTTGAAATGAAGGAGTACCCTACCGCCCTGCTCGACTACGAACAGGCCATTCGGCTGGAGCCTGATTTTTATCGTCCTTATTTTAACCGGGCGCTGCTGTACACCTCCCAGAACCGGCTGGATTCGGCCCTCGCCGACTACGACCGCGCCGCCCGCCTCGCCCCCGACACCGCCGATGTATACCTTAACCGCGGCCAGGTGCGGGCTATGCTCGACAGCGTACCCCAGGCAATTGAAGATTTTGAAAAAGCGACCCAACTCGACGCCAAAAATACCCAAGCCTGGTACAACCTGGGCAATACGTACTTTCGGCAGGGCTCCTTCGATAAAGCTGCACTGGCCCTGCGGCAGGCTACCCGCCTGGACCCTCAGTTTAGCAAAGCCTTTTATGGCCTGGGGCTGGCTCAGTGGCAGGGAGGAGAGAAAGAAATAGCCTGCGGTAGTTTCCGGCAGGCCGAAAGGCTCGGCTTTCGGGAGGCGGCAGCCGCCATTGCCCAGTACTGCGGCCAGTAAAAATACCTTGAACAGGTACCCGAACCGGAGAAAATAAAAATAGTGTGACCATTCGATAATTAATGGCCGCATTTTTGCATTCAATTTGAAAAATTCTTATTACTTTGTACTCATCATTTCTTGCCGTTTGTTCACTATTACTGATCCTATGAAGATAACATCTACGCTAAGCATCATCGCAGCAGGTATTCTGTTTGCCTCTACGGCTTTCGCTCAGGACTCCTGCCCCGGTACAGTAAGCCTCACGGCCCCCCTTTCGGGTGCTAAAATCATCGAGCAGGCTGCGGAGCACCTCTCGGCTGCCAACAAAGTACAATCAGGCGACGTAACCTACCAGGCCGGTCAGTCGGTGACCTTAACCGCCGGCTTTGAAGTAAAACCCGGTACAGTATTTAATGCTTCCATTGCCAGGTGTTCGGCCGTGGAGAAGAATCGCCCCGGTCTGGAAGAAAACATACTGACCCTGGGTGCCTATCCCAATCCCTTTGCCCAGAATACCCTGATTGAGTATACGCTGCCCGAAAACGCTAAAGTCACGCTTAGCATCATGACGGTGCAGGGTGTTACCATCTCTAAGCTGGTTTCAGATCAGGAACAGGCTGGTGGTACCCACCGGGTTACGTTCGAGTCAGAGACGCTCCCCGACGGAGTTTATATCTGTACGCTTAATACCCCGCAGGGTCGAAAAACCCATAAGCTCGTAAAGCAGAAGTAAGCATAAAGGTATCTGTTGCACAATAAAGAGGCGAAAGGGTTTCCATCCTTTCGCCTCTTTTCAGGTTTGCCGGCCCACCCCGCCGGATGAAACAAGTAGCATTTCTTACTTTTGTACTTCTTATTCCAAAAGAACCTAGTCCTGATCCTGCTCATGAGGCCCTTTGCTATTGTCTTCGGAATCATATTTGTACTTTTCTCCTACTTCCAGTTCAATGATCCGGATGCTGAAATCTGGATTATAGTCTATGCCGCGGCCGCTCTGGCCTGTTTTATGGCCCTTCGGGAACTCTGGCCGTGGTGGGTGTTTGCGGTACTGGCAGTGGCCTACCTGGTGGGGGCTATCTTCCAGTTGCCGCCGCAGTTTGAAGGGATACTCTTCGATGAAATGGAGATGCGCAGTACAAACATTGAGCTGGCCCGCGAGTCACTGGGACTGGTGACCTGTGCTGCCGCCATGGGAGTACTGGCCTGGATGCAGCGGCGTTAATCTTCCCAAGTCCATTCTATTTCTTTTACGCCAAACTCGGGTCGGGTACCGTCGGCCAGGGTCAGCTGGAGCTTACCCGTGTTGCTGATACCGGCAATCGTCCCCCGGAAGCTTCTCTCGTTGGCCCGGAAGTTGCGTTGTTGCTGGTAGCCCAGCAGGTACTGAAGGTACTCCTGCCGGATCTCCTGCTGCCTTCCCGAACGCAGCCGCAGGTAGTAGCTTTCCAGCCATTGCAGCAGTCGGGGAAATTCTTCGGTCAGCGAATAGGTACTACCGGTTTCCCGGCTCAATGAGCTGGCCCGCACCGCCTCAAACTGTTGCTGGTTTATATTCAGTCCAATACCTACAATGGAATGAGCAAGACGGGTACCCTGGAGGGAATTTTCAATGAGAATTCCCCCAACTTTGCGGGAGTCTATGTACAGGTCATTGGGCCATTTGACGCAACTACCCGGCGCGTACTGCGCCAGGTAGGCTCTTACGCCCAGGGCTACGGCCTGACTGAGTAAAAATTGCTCACTGATTTCCAGAAAATTGGGCTTAAGTACCAGCGAAAAAGTAAAGTTCTGTCCCTGGCTCGTCAACCATTGGTTACCCCGCTGCCCCCGGCCCGCGGTCTGCTGGTCAGTAATGACAACCGTTCCCTCCGAAAAAAATGGCGCGCGTACTATTTCAGCCGCTATGTCGTTGGTAGAATGACAAGTTGGCAGATAAAGGACCTTTTTACCAATAAAGACTGTTTTAGATAGGGAGTCGTACACTTTTTTTGATTTATTTTCTACTTTTATAAATGAGAAATCAGTGCGCCGCACTTTTGTCTTTTTCACTGGTAACAACAACGCATGAAACAACGCAAAAATAAAGAAGTATCTTCACAAGAACTCTGCCAGATGGTGGCGAAAGGAATGATGGAAAAGAAAGCGCAGGAAGTAGCTATTCTGGACCTTCGCAATGTAAAAAATGCAGTAGCTGACTATTTTGTTATTTGCTCAGGAAATTCCGATACTCAAATAGATGCCATTGCTGATTCCATTGAGGAAGAAGTTTACAAAACCTCCAGCATTGATCCATGGCACAAGGAAGGCAAGGCCAACCGCGAATGGATTCTGATTGACTACGTTGACGTAGTAGCCCATGTTTTCAAGAAAGATCGTCGCAAATTTTATGACCTGGAAGAACTCTGGGGCGACGCCAAACTGACCATCATTGAAGAGTCGGTTGCATAAGATATTCCGCGTGAACATTCGTAGTGCGGAATATGTTTCTTATTAATAATTCCTATTAATGCCATACAATAATGTCTGAAAACGATAACAAAAGAAATCCGTTAAACCCAAAAAGTCCTCAGCGGGGGTACCAGGGCTGGATTATAGCCGCCCTCATTGCCACTATTCTGGGGATTACCTATCTCAACCGCTCCTCTACGCTAAGAGAAATTACCCAGAAGCGTTTTGAGAAAATGGTAACTGATGGGGATGTAGCCCGCGTAACCATAGTAAATGATAAGTTGGTGGAGGTTACCCTGGAGCCGGATGCTTTGAAAAAAGACAAATATCAGGTCATATCCAAGGATAATAACTACTTCGGCGGAGAAGCCGGCCCCCACTACCAGTTCCAGATTACCTCAGCAGAAACCTTTAAAAAGGACCTTGAACAGATGCAGGAGGGAGTCGCGGACACCGAAAAGGTTGAATATACCATTGATACGCGCAACGATTGGACCGGTTTTCTGGGCACCTGGGGATTCTTTATCATCATGATTCTGGTGATGTACTTCCTGCTGGGACGAATGTCGGGAGGAGTAGGCCCCGGTGGACAGATCTTTAACATTGGTCGCTCCCGGGCTACGCTATTTGATGCTGAAAATAAGGTAAAAATTACCTTTAACGATGTTGCCGGACTGGACGAAGCCAAGGAGGAAATCAAAGAAATTGTGGATTACCTTAAACACCCCGAGAAGTTCAAGAAACTGGGCGCCAAGATACCTAAGGGTGCGCTGCTGGTAGGACCTCCGGGTACCGGTAAAACCCTGCTTGCCAAGGCGGTAGCCGGTGAAGCGGGTGTTCCGTTCTTTTCACTGTCCGGTTCTGACTTTGTAGAAATGTTTGTGGGGGTGGGTGCCGCCCGGGTGCGTGACTTGTTTAAGCAAGCCAAAGAAAAAGCTCCCTGTATCATATTCATTGATGAAATTGATGCTGTAGGCCGTTCGCGGGGCCGGGGTGGTATGCCAGGCTCCAATGACGAGCGCGAAAACACGTTAAACTCCCTGCTGGTAGAAATGGACGGTTTTGCCACTGACTCCGGTATTATTATCGTAGCGGCTACCAACCGCCCGGATGTTCTTGATTCAGCCCTGTTGCGTCCCGGTCGGTTTGACCGCCAGATATCAGTTGATAAACCCGACGTAGTTGGTCGTGAGGCTATTTTCAAAGTACACCTGAAGCCGCTTAAACTTTCCGAAGACGTAGATATACAGAAGCTCGCTGCGCAGACCCCGGGTTTTGCCGGTGCCGAAATCGCCAACGTTTGTAACGAAGCCGCCCTGATTGCCGCCCGCCGTGACCGCAATGAGGTAACTATGCAGGACTTCCAGGATGCGATGGACCGGGTAATTGGTGGACTTGAGAAAAAGAACAAGCTTATATCGCCCGAAGAGAAGCAGATTGTAGCCTACCACGAAGCCGGCCATGCCGTAGCGGGCTGGTACCTTGAGCACGCCGATCCGTTGGTGAAGGTGACTATAGTACCTCGCGGTGTAGCCGCGCTGGGTTATGCCCAATACCTGCCCCGTGAGCAGTACCTTTACCGGACCGAACAACTCTTTGATGAGATGTGTATGACCCTGGGAGGTCGGGCCGCGGAAGATGTAGTATTCGGTAAAATTTCGACCGGAGCCCTCAGTGACCTGGAGCGGGTTACCAAACTGGCTTACAGCATGGTGACCATGTACGGTATGAACGAAAAGATTGGTAATGTGTCGTACTACGATTCCAAGCAGTCGGACTACGCTTTTACCAAGCCTTACTCAGAGTCAACCTCGGAGGCCATTGACCAGGAAGTCCGCAAACTGATTGACAAGGCTTATCAGCACGTTAGGGCTATGCTAACCGAAAAGCGTGTTGCGCTGGAGAGTATAGCTCAGGAGCTTCTCAAAAAAGAGATCCTTTTCCAGAGTGACCTTGAAAAACTTATCGGACAGCGTCCGTACGAAAAAGAAACCAGCTATCAGGCTTATATTAACCGTAAGTCCAATGAAGAAGCTGCCATTCATAAGGAAGTTGTGAAGCAGGCAGAGGAGCAGCAGAAGGCCGACGAAGATGTCAATGTAATCACCGAAGAAGAGGGTTCTGCCGACAGTAAGGCATAGTTAACTATTCATATTATTCAAAAAAGCTGGCCGGTACCCTACCGGCCAGCTTTTTTATTACCTTGCTGCTGACCTTATAGTTCAAACTTAATACCCTGAGCCAGGGGCAGCGCGTTCCCAAAGTTGAGCGTATTGGTTTGCCGACGCATATAGGCCCGCCAGGCGTCCGAGCCGGACTCACGCCCGCCGCCGGAATCTTTCTCTCCCCCAAACGCTCCGCCAATTTCGGCCCCGGACGTACCAATGTTTACATTGGCAATACCGCAGTCTGAGCCGGCGTGCGACAGGAATAACTCAGACTCCCGCATATCCAGCGAAAACAAGGCTGACGACAGCCCCTGTGGTACCCCATTCTGGATCTCAATGGCCTCTTCAATGGTACTGTACTTCATCAGGTACAGAATGGGAGCAAACGTTTCGTGCTGTACTATCGGGTACTGCTCAGCAACCTCGGCAATGCAGGGAGCCACGTAGCACCCCGATTCGTAGCCCACCCCTTCAAGTACCTTAGGCACCACCAGAAAAGTACCCCCTTCTTTCCTGATTTCTTCCACCGTCGCCAGGTACCCTTCTACCGCCTGCTTGTCAATCAAAGGACCTACGTGGTTGCCTTCGTCCAGCGGGTTTCCGATGCGAAGCTGCGCGTAGGCTTTGGTGAGCCGCTGTTTTACCTCGTCATAAATACTCTCGTGGACAATGAGGCGGCGGGCTGAGGTGCAGCGCTGACCGGCCGTACCGACCGCCCCAAACACGATGCCCGGAATGGCCACGTTCAGGTCGGCCGAAGGAGCCACAATAATGGCGTTGTTACCGCCCAGTTCCAGCAGGCTCCGCCCCAGCCGCCGTCCTACGGCTTCGCCCACGGCTTTGCCCATGCGGGTACTTCCCGTGGCGGAAACCAGCGGCACGCGCGTATCCTCGGCCAGCCACACCCCTACCTCGCGCCCACCGGTTACCAGGCAGGAAACGCCTTCGGGCACTTCATTTTTTATAAGTACTTCCCGGATAATGTGCTGACACGCCAGGGACGATAGTGGTGCTTTTTCGGACGCTTTCCACACACATACATCGCCGCATACCCAGGCCAGCATGGAGTTCCAGGACCAGACTGCAACCGGAAAGTTGAAGGCCGAAATAATACCAACTACCCCCAGCGGATGCCACTGCTCGTACATGCGGTGCAGCGGCCGCTCACTGTGCATAGTCAGGCCGTAGAGCTGGCGCGAAAGTCCCACGGCAAAGTCACAAATATCAATCATTTCCTGCACCTCGCCCATACCTTCCTGCAGGCTTTTGCCCATTTCGTAGCTGACCAGGGTACCCAGCTCGCGCTTGTAACTACGGAGCTGCTCCCCTATCTGCCGCACCACTTCCCCCCGCTTGGGGGCTGGCACCAGCCGCCACTCCGCAAATGCCTCCGTGGCTTTTTCAATAATTCGGTCGTAGTCTTCGCGGCTGGCTTCCCGCACGCTGGCGATCAGCTTGCCGTCTACGGGGGAATAAGACTCTAACACGGAACCACTCCCCTCCCAGCTTTCCTGGCCGGTACTTTGTCCGGCGTTGACGGATTTTATGCCTAATTTATCCAGTATATCTTTCATAATAGTCTGTTGATTGCCCTTCTGTTCTGGAAGGTGAAATTTAATATTTAGTTATGGTTATGGTCCCGAAACAAGCTGCCATTTTGCGTAGCCAGAAATTCCCGAAGCGGAATATCCTCCTGCTTCAGAAAACCCTGCTGCGGCAGGGTACCCGCTGCTACCATCTCCACTACCGCCGCTATGGACCCAGCGGTGGTCCAGGAAATAGCCCGCCAGTGCTGTCCGTCGATCTCGATGGGGTGGTAGGCCCGGTAAAACTCTTCCCGTTCCAGGTGGTCGCCTTTCCAGCCTTCTACCACGGCGTACACGTACACTACATCTTCCTGCACGGGAGGTTTGGCTTCGGTCAGTATTTTTTCAACCAGCTCCCGTTGATTTTTCAGGATCAATTCATACAACATAAACCGCATCAGGCGGCAGTGCCCCGGGTAGCGGATGGTCTTGTAGTTGAGGGTATCGAGCTTTCCTTCGAAGGTTTCACACATAGTACCCAGCCCGCCGGAAGTACTGAACGCCTCAAACTCCTGCCCTTCAATATTTATCATTTCAATCCCTTCCAGCGAAGGTACCATCTTACGTACTCCGTTGTGAATTACTTCGGCATCGTTGATGTATTCATTAATGACCCCGGCGGGCGACCAGGTAAACGAGTAGCCCATCAGTCCGTTGGGGAAGCGGGGAAGCGCCCCTACCCGCAGCTCAATATCGCGCAGTTTGCTGAATCGCCTGGCCAGGTCAGAGCCCACGATACCAATCAGGCCTGGCGCCAGACCGCATTGTGGGGCCATAACCCCCTTGCTATGCTTTGCCATTTCGCGAACAGCCGTAGTAGTAGGGACATCTTCGGTTAAGTCAAAATAGTGAATCCCGGCCTGGTAAGCTGCCCGGGCAATGGGCAGATTAAGATTGTAGGGCATGCAGGAAACTACCGCGTCGAAGTCCGGAATAGTTTGTTCGAGGGTACTTAGGTTGGTGACGTCACCTTTCAGGAGAGGAAAGCTCAGCTCAATGGCGGGGTCATTTTTATCAAAACCGGTAACGTCGAATTGCTTGGCCAGCAAGGTACCCACCAACGAGCCGACCTTACCCATGCCAATGACAAGGATTTTTTTCATAGTAAAGTACTAATCAGGATAAAAGGATGAGGTATGGTAAAGAATTAACTATCCCCGGAAAGAGGATGTTTCACTGACCACAATAAGAATGCTGGAATAAATAATAGGCCCAAAACCTAATAGTAAGTACCCGGAACATGGGAACACATGCTGCGAAGGAAGGCCATGCGGGAAAGTTGTATGTTGATGGTAGGATTCAATCTCTGAACAGCTGTTTTGACAAATATATATTTTATTAGCAATAAATTTAATATTGCACCTGATTTCCAGTTTGACACCCTCTTTTTTACACCTACATGAAAAACTTTACATTCACCATCCTGCTGGTACTTGGCGTAACTTTATCTTCAACGGCCCAAATTACCCAAACCCTGCGCGGCCGGGTGGTAGACAAAGAATCGAAATTCCCACTGGCCGGAGTGACGGTGCTGGTTGACGCAAGTACTTCGATGGGTACCATTACCGATACGGCCGGGGTATTCAGGCTCGAAAATATTCCGGTTGGTCGGCACAGTATCAGGTTTTCATTGGTTGGCTATAAGGAAGTACTGCTGAATAATATTGTACTAGACGCCGGGCGCGAAACTATCCTGAACGTAGAGATGGAGGAGAGCATCACGGAACTAACGGCCGTCACCGTTCGGGCGCGTCGCAACGGTGAAGCGGCCAACGAAATGGCCCTGGTGTCGGCCCGGCAGTTTTCGGTGGAAGAAACCGAGCGCTACGCCGGTAGCCGGGGCGAGCCGGCCCGCATGGCTTCCAACTTCGCGGGGGTACAAGGAGCCGATGACTCGCGCAACGATATTGTAATCCGGGGTAATTCGCCCGCGGGGGTACTGTGGCGGCTGGAAGGCGTAAGCATCCCCAATCCCAACCACTTTGCCATTGCGGGTACTTCGGGCGGTCCGGTGAGCATCATCAACAACCGGTACCTGGCCAACTCTGATTTTTTTACGGGTGCGTTTCCGGCTGAATTTGGCAATTCCATCGCCGGGGTGTTTGACCTGAAGCTACGCAACGGAAATAACCAGAAACACGAGTTCATGGCGCAGTTCGGCTTTCTGGGAACCGAAGGTATGGCCGAAGGACCTATTTCTAAAAAATCGGGCTCGTCGTATCTGGCCAGCTACCGCTACGCCAACCTGGGGCTGTTCAGCAAGGCGGGACTGGACATAGGTACCCAGGCGGTGCCCAGCTATCAGGACGGCTTCTTCCGCCTCAACTTCCCTACCCGCAACGGCGGCAACCTGGCCCTGTGGGGACTGGGCGGTACCAGTACCATCGACATACTTATCAGCGAACAAAAAGCCGATGACCGCAATATATTCGGTCAAAACGACCGTGACCAGTACTATACTTCCAGCATGGGGGCTCTGGGGCTTACCTACAACCAGCCCCTCAGCAAATCAACCTTTTTCCGGGCTACCTTGGCGGTTTCGAACAATACCCAGAATGCCAACCACGACTACCTTTTTCTGCGCAAAGACAGCCAGGGCCGCCCGGTGGTGGAGAACGAACGGTTTGTGGTGGAGCGGAAGGCTCCCATACTCGACTACCGATTCAGTGAAACCAAGGTATCTGCCGTTACGTCGCTGACCCGCAAGTTCAGCGCCCGCTCTACGCTGAAAGCGGGTATCAACGCTGATGTATTCAACTTCGCTGCCTTTGACAGTACCCGAACCTTTACCGACATTACCAATACTCAACTAGGGCCGTGGCGTAGCCGCTGGAATGCGGACGAGGCGTTTGTGATGCTACAGCCTTACATCCAGTGGAAGTACTTCCTGTCCGAAAAGCTGACCCTCAGCCTCGGGGCCAGCAGCCTGTACAATTCTATCAATACCAATAGTTTCTCTCCCTTCGAGCCACGCGCCGGACTATCCTGGGAACTCCCCAACCGCCAGAAACTTACCTTCGCGACGGGCCTGCACAGCCAGTTAATGCCCACCTACACCTACTTTTACGGGGAAGATCTCAGGTCCACCACCGGCTTTGCTAAACTTCCTAACCGGGACGTGGGGCTAACTAAAAGCTGGCACTGGGTAACCGGCTACAGCCGCCTGCTGGGACAAAATATGCGTCTGCTGGCCGAAGCCTACTACCAGCGTCTGTTTGATGTACCCGTGGAGGCAGCACCCGGCAGTTCCTTTTCAGTTCTGAATACGGGTTCGGCCTTTTCGCGCATTTTCCCCGGCCAACTCGTCAACGAAGGCATCGGGCGCAACTACGGCGTAGAGCTGACGCTGGAAAAGTTTTTTAGCGACGGGTACTACTTTTTGGTCACTACCTCGCTTTTTGATTCGAAGTACCAGGCCAAAGACGGCGTGTGGCGCAACACGGACTTTAACGGACGTTACGCTTTTAACGCGCTATTTTCAAAGGAATTTGTGATCAGGGAGCGCTCGCGGCTCAACCTGGGAGCGAAGTTTACGGCCATTGGCGGACGCTGGTACGGACCGGTAGACGAAGCAGCCTCACGAAATCAGCAGGAGATTGTGTACCAGGATGCCGGTCGGAACACGCTACAGTTTGCTCCCTACCGCCGCTTTGATATCAAAACCGAGTACAAAATTAACCGCTCCGGAATTACCCATACTATAGCCATAGACCTGGTGAACGCGCTGGGAATCCAGAACCTGCTGTCGCTTAGCTATGCCCCGCAGCCCGATGGCTCGTTCATTAAACAAGAATACCAGTTGGGGTTCCTGCCGGTGTTCTACTACCGGATTGATTTCTAAAATGGATAAAGAATGGAATAGTACTTGCTGACAAACAGATCAGACGAATACTTTGTGGGGAATCTGTACCTGGATGCAGGTTCCCCGTTCCTTTTTGTCAGCTATTCTGAGGGTACCCCGTAGGCTTCCAACCCGGCTCCTTACGTTACTCAGGCCCACCCCTTCTTTACCCGACGACTTTAACCCCTCACCGTTGTCTTCTACCTGAAGTGTAATCTGCTCTTCGTTATTATGCAGAGAGATAATAGCCTGCGTAGCGCGTGAGTGTTTGATGATATTAGTAGCCAGCTCCTGAATCATACTGTACATTTCAAACTCCGTCTTTCGATCCAGACGCTCCTCAAATCCATCTATTTCCATCCGGAACCGGATACTGCCATTTTCATTTAGTTTCTGCCCCAGTTTCTGCAGGGCTACGCGCAGGCCGTCCTTTTCCAGCTCTTTGGGCAACAGGTTATGGGAAAGACTACGTACCTCCTCGTAAGCCCGTTGTACCATTTGCTGTACACCTTCGTAAATATCTTTTTCGGTCTGGGAGAGGGTTCCCTTATCTAATCCGTACAGGTACCAGTTTATGGTTGAAATCGTTGACCCAAGATTATCGTGTAGCTGGGCCGCTACCCGCTTGCGCTCCAGAGTCTGTCCTTTTACGAGGGCCTCCCGTATTTCCGCGTTTTTGCGACGGAGGGTATTGTTATTCCACCACAGAAGTACCATCACAAACAGGATAAGTATTGAAAAACCAATCAGAAACTTTTGCGTTGCTTCCTGCTTTTCAATTATTTTCCTTTGAATTTCTACGTCTTCCTGCTGGTTGTCAAAGAGAAGCTGGTGAAGCGAAAATTGTCGTCCCACATTGTTTTCCTGTGTCTCCCGTTTGTCATAGGTTACTTTTTCAAGCGCTTCCAATGCTTCCGGAAGTTTCCCCAAGCCTTTATGGGACCTGAATAGGGTCATAAGGGCCCAGTTGCTTTCTTTTTTGGAATGATAAACCTGTGACAGAGACAAAGCTTTCTTGGCGGCGATGATCGCCTTATCGTATTCCTGGGTGTAGTAGTACGCATTGGCAATGTCATTATAAACACTCATCATCCCAAAAATAGACTCCAGCTTTTGAACGATTTCCAGGGAAGTATGGAACTTTACCAGGGCTTCCCTGAACTGCTTTTTTCTGACTAGCATAAACCCTTCGCACCGAAGAACTTCAGCTTTACCATAATCATCTTTTGCCTGGTCATAATGCTTGTAGGCCTGCCTGTAATAATAAAGGGCCTGTGTGTACTGATCCCTGTCACGGTAGGAGTTAGCAATATCTACATAGCCCTCGGCCACTAGACCGTCCTTGCCGACCTCTTTGTAAATTTTCAGGGCCTTGTTATAGTAGTTCCGGGCAGAATCCCAGCGGGCTACGTTCCAGCGGGTATATTCTGTATAACAGAGCCCCATGAAACGGGCCGAATGAGCGCTATAAATTGGCAGATTTTCCTTTTCGGACAGCAGGTATATTTCCGTTGCCATTGCCATAAGAGCGTCATAATCAACCTTATGCAGGTAAGAGTACCCAAGTGCATAATAGGCTATAACCTTACCTTTTTTCCAATTGTTTTTCTGGGCCAGGCGCAGGGCTTTCTGGGCGTATTCCTCTAAAAACCGGCTATCCTTATGCAAGTAGTAGAAAGCAGCATCCGCGTAAGCATGTACCAGCAGGGTATCGCGTTGAAAAGCAGGAGCTTGCTTTTCAAGTTTCTGTATATGATTAAAAAGCCGGGTAGAATCAATCTTACCCGCCCGGGCGGGTAGTAACCCGGCCAAAAAGAAGAAAGCTACTATTGCTAAATATACTCTCATTCGAATCACATAATCCCGAAAGTTATACAAATATTATCGAAGGAGCATGGATTTAATACCTTTTTCGTAGTACTTCTACCACTATACGAATGCAATATACTACTTTTAATTCAAAGACAAAGCTACTCACGCTGCCCTAGAAATCTTATACTAAAAGCGACGTATATACCTCATATACTTGCAGGTACGTTTTTAAAATCTCACCTACTTCCTTTATCTCCTGCTTACGTAGGTATTGTCCCTAACATAAAATCGATAAGGTAGCCCGGCCCCCTGCGTTATACCGATCCGGGTGGTAACAATGGTATCGAAGCCTGATAAGACCGGCGGTGTTATATAGACAGGCCCCGTACTAAGGGAAGAGCAGTTATGCTCCCGAAGCGTAATTCCCATGGCCTGCACCAGCTTGCCCGGTCCGCTGCACAGGTCTTTTTCCAGCAGGGGTCTGGCCCGGCTTAGGGGTACCATTTTTTTGGGATGCAGTTGCCGCCTTTGCTGCATGAGGTCAACGCCTTCGGTGGGCTGCAGGGCCCGGACCAATACCGCCTCCCCTACGCCTACCTCGCCACTAACCACATTGACACAGTAGTACATACCATAAATAAGGTACACATACAGCGTACCGGCGGGACCAAACATGGCCTGGTTGCGGGCCGTTTGGCGGCGGTAGGCGTGGCAGGCGGGGTCGCCCCACAGGTATGCTTCCGTTTCTACTATAATACCGGCCGTTCGGCCCTCCGGACTGTCATGTACCAACTCACAGCCCAGTAGCATCTGCGACAGGGTAAGGGTATCGTGTTGTTGGTATAATTCATGACTAAGTCTTTCCTTCATATTATTGTCAGACTTCTTCTGTTTTGTTTTGGGGTAAAACTTCCCTATTGGTACTTCTCTATAATTTAAAAAAAGTATAGCCAGGATTGTTCAGAAAAGCAAATTTAAAAAATGCAATATACTGATAATAAGTAATTTCCGTACGCAAAACAACAACGCACATTCATTACCCAAAGGTACTTTAAGGCACGCAGACCTTCGGGGCAGGTTAAGGTATATTTCTTTTGCGTTTTAGCTTAAATATTTAATGGTTTCGGATTGAGGCCCTTTTTTAACTTACTAAAAATAGTACTACCATGACTTACAACATGAACATAGAAGGAATACGGCTGGATATTCAGGCCGTTGACTTTGAACTGGACGATAGTTTTCTGGGGCGGATTGAAGCCGCTCTGGCCCGTATCCGGCGCTTTTATAGCGGTGATATAGTGTACGCAGATTTTTATCTAAAGCGGGAAACCAGCCACTCCGTAAACGAGAAATCACTGCACATCAAGCTGGGTATTCCGGGACGTGATCCGTTTGCGGCCGAGAAAGGAGATGACTGGGGACAACTGCTGAAAAATGCTACCGAGCAGATTATCAAACAGGTACAGAAGCAGCACAAATAGTCAGGCTCTACGCAGGTACTTCATGCCGCCCTCTCCCGTGGTTTGACACCGGAGAGGGCGGCCTTTTTTATATGACATTCATGGTCTGCTCTTTAATTTTCTCCAGCTCATCCTTCATCTGCACCACCAGCCGCTGAATGCCCACGTCGTTGGCTTTGGAACCAATGGTATTGATTTCGCGCCCAAGTTCCTGCGCTATAAAGTTGAGCTTCTTTCCGTTGCTGTCGGGAGCGTTGAGGGTTTCCAGAAAGTAGTTAAGGTGGTTACTCAGCCGTACCTTCTCTTCGGAAATATCGTATTTCTCGATGTAGTAGATCAATTCCTGCTCAAAACGGTTCGGGTCAAAGTTTTCGTCCGAAAGCAGCTCGCGAACATTCTTTTCCAGGCGCTCCCGCACGGCGGGGATGCGGTGTACATCCAGCTCAAGTACCTGTTCCAGCAGCGTCCGGATGGTACCGATGTACTCCGTAAATTTGGTAGCCGTCAGCGCGCCTTCGTGCTGCCTGAACTGATTACACTTCTGTAGGGCTTCGGTCACCGCCTGCTTGATCAAACCCCACTCCTGGTCTCGGCGCTCTTCGTTGGCTACTTCTGAGTTATATACATTGGGGAGCTGCAGAGCTATGCGCAACAACTCCGTTGGGTTGGGCTCAAAATTTAGTTCGGTTGCCGTTTGCCTCAAATCGTTGAAGTAGGCTTTTACCAGCGGACGGTTTACTACCGAGGTACCGGCCGCCTCGCCGGCCTGCTGGAAAGTGAGGGTACATTCTACTTTGCCGCGCTCCAGCGCCTGGGTCAGCATGTTTCTGATTTCGATCTCCCGCTCAGAATAGTTTTTGGGAATACGGCAGTAAATGTCCAGAAACTTCGAGTTCAGGGTTTTTATTTCAATGGTAACATTCAGAGAATCCGATTCTACGGTGGCTACCCCGTAGCCGGTCATGGATTTGAGCATGGTATATGGTTAAAATTTATTGCGTTGGTGCTGCTTATTGGACGGATGCTGGCTTTCGGAAGGTTGGGGTTTTTCCTGCAGGGCATTTTTTTTAAGTTCGGTCAGTTCGCGGCGGTACCTCGACACGTCACACGCCAGGTAAATAGCCTGTAGCATGGAGCCCGGCTCGGCCACTCCTTTGCCCGCAATGTCGTAGGCGGTACCGTGGTCGGGCGAGGTACGTACCGCCGACAGCCCAGCCGTAAAGTTGACGCCTTCGTTGAAGGCAATGGTCTTGAAAGGTATCAGGCCCTGGTCGTGGTACATGGCCAATACGGCGTCGTAGTTTTTATAGGTTTTGGCGGCAAAGAATCCATCAGCCGGAAAAGGCCCGAATACCAGGTGGCCGTTCTGACGAAACTCCGTAAGCAACGGGGCAATGATCTCCTGCTCCTCCGTTCCCAGCAGCCCATTTTCACCCGCGTGCGGATTGAGGCCCAAAACCGCTACCCGCGGCTTACCGGCCCCAAAATCTTCTTTCAGCGAGCTCAGTATTTGTTTAATTTTGGCGCTCAGCTTTTCCCTGGTAATATGGGTACGTACATCGGCCAGCGGAATGTGCCCCGTCAGTACGCCTACCCGTAGCTCACCGGATACCATAAACATGAGGGCTTCCTTCGTTTCAAACGCGTCGGCCAGGTACTCGGTGTGGCCGGGAAACTTAAATTCCTCGCTCTGGATATTGTCTTTGTTGATGGGGGCCGTCACCAGCGCCTGTATCTTGCCGGCTTTCAGGTCCTCGACCGCCCTTTTGAGAGAAGCGAGCGCCGCCTGTCCGGCTTCGGGGGTAACCTTTCCCGGCTCTATTTCGGTTTGCTGATCGTTCCAGCAGGTTATGACGTTGGTATTTTTTGGATTGGCCTGTTCGGGCCGCTGAATACCCTGCAGTGACCAGTCTTTCATCTGAAGCAACTGACGGTACCGGTTCAACACCCGCAATGAGCCGTAAATTATTGGGGTACACATGCTCGACAACTGATTGCTTTCCAGGGCTTTCAGTACCACTTCGGGGCCTATGCCATTATAGTCCCCCAAACTAATTCCAATCAATGGCTTTTCGTTGGCTTGTTCACTCATAGTCTAATTCTGATTCGTCATTGACTCCCGGTCGCAGACATATATTTTCGGGTTTACTAAATTCTCCTTCTACTTTTGCACTATAATCAACGGCAAGTTACGAAAATTCCACCGCCCACATGAAAATCCTCATTGTTGATGAAATGCACCCTTCTCTTTTGGGTATGCTGGACGAGCAGGGCTGGCAGTACAACTACCAACCCCGGTTTCGCCGTGACGATATCATCGCTCATATTTCGGCCTACGAGGGGCTTGTAATTCGTAGTAAAACACGGGTTAACGAAGAAGTGTTGGCAAAGGCCGAAAAGCTACGCTTCGTGGCCCGCGCCGGGGCCGGTCTCGACCTTATTGATCTGGATGCCATTGGGGGCCGCGACATCCGGCTGTTTCACGCGGGCGAAGGCAACCGCGACGCCGTGGCCGAACATACGCTCGGGATGCTGCTCTGCCTGTTTAACAATATTCTCAAAGCCGACCGGCAGATACGGCAAGGAACCTGGGACCGCGAAGGCAACCGGGGCATTGAGCTACTGGGAAAAACGGTGGGAATAATTGGCTATGGTAACAATGGCAGCGCTACCGCCCGCCGCCTGAGTGGCTTTGGCTGTAAGGTACTGGCCTACGATAAGTACCGCGATAACTACGGAGACCACTTTGCCGAAGAAGCACCCCTGGAACGGATAAAGCAGGAAGCGGATGTACTGAGCCTGCACGTACCCTTAACCTCCGAAACCCGGCAGTGGGTCAACGAGGATTTCATTGCCGGATTTACAAAACCCTTTTTCCTGAATAATGTGGCCCGGGGTGAAATCGTGAGCCTGGAAGCAGTAGTAAGTGGTCTGGAAAGCGGCAAGCTGCGGGGTGCCTGCCTGGATGTACTGGAAAACGAAAAACTAGGTACCCTGACTCCTGAACAGCAGGCCGCCTTTGACTACCTCCGCACCTCCGACCGCGTGGTACTTACCCCCCACGTAGCCGGTTGGTCACACGAAAGCTACGTCCGGATCAATGAAGTACTGGTCCGGCAGATTCGGGAGTGGGCTAATTCCGCATCCGGGCCAGCTTTTCATAGTTGAACATAGTAATGAAGCTCCCTGACTGATAGCTTCCTGCTCATCATTCCAAACCCCTCTCCGTGCAGAAACTACCAAAAGACACCCATCTGACCGGGAATCTTCTGGTGCTTTTACTCCTGGTCAACAGCAGCGCGTAGGTGGGCAAGGCTGAGAACCAGGACAGTACTTCTTCCTTTGAGTTGAATTTTTGCATGGAAAGTAGTTGATAGATGCTGACTGGCAACAGACTATATCCTGACCGCCTGACGGGCCAGCAGTTTCCACCCTCCTGCCTGTTTTTGCCAGACCGTAAGTATATGCAGTTTTACGGTACCGGGGTCTTTGCCGGCATCGTGGGTATTGGCAAAAAGAGTATGACGAACCAGGGCGGTATTGCCATCTACTTTAATGGTCTGGTCGGACAGGTCAATGGTTTTGAAGTCGTACTTACCCGACACGAGTGACTCAACAAAAGTAGCTTTGTCTTCTATGAGAGCACTGGAATGCCCGTAGCTGAGAGCGGGCAGCGTCAGCTCATCCAGCGCCTTCCGGTCCGGAGTGACCATGTTGGTACGGAGCTTCTCGACGGCCGCCGCCACCGCTTTTTCTTCATTATTCTGGGCATGGGCAAGGTTCATCATTCCTACCATTAAAATTAAAATTTGAAAAATAGATTTCATACTGGGTAAAGGGTTAGCTGTTTATAAAGTACCTGCCGGTGAACCGACAATAGAATAAAGTACCTGGTCACTGTTTACTACCGCAATTCGCTGGCTACGAGCATTCGCGACCGCCGGGTCAGCAGGTGAATGATCAGCCAGGCCACCAGGTAGGTAAATCCGCAGATGGTAAAGATAATGTTGTACCCGCCCGCCAGGTTGCCGGCTGCTTTGTAGGTATCCAGCAAATTACCTATCAGAATGGGAAACAGAATACCGCCCACCGCCCCGGCCATACCGCCTATACCCACTACCGAACTCACCGCCTGCCGTGGGAACAGGTCCGACGGAAGGGTGAAAACATTGGTGGCCCATGCCTGATGCAGGGCTACGGCAAAGCTTATCAACCCGACCGCCACCCATACATTGGTAGCGAACTGGATGAGAATTACGGACAATTCCAGCACCGCAAAAGCCAGCAGCACCGCCTTACGGGCCTTAATAACCGGCCAGCCCCGCTTGATAAGTTGCGAAGAAAACCACCCGCCGCTGATACTCCCCAGCGTGGTAGCGGTATAAATTATCATCAGTTCCGGACTCACCTTTTTCAGATCCAGGTTGAAGGTGGAAGCAAAGTAGGAAGGCAGCCAGAACAAAAAGAACCAGTAAATAGGGTCAATGAGTCCTTTGCCCGTGATGTAGGCCCAGGTTTGGGGAAAAGTAAAGAGCTTGACCCACTTGATTCTGGCCGCCCCCTCGGCCGGGGTTTCTTCCTGCTCCTGCCCGCTCACTATGTACTCGTATTCTCCGGCCGACAACCGCTTTTGCTGAGCGGGTACATCGTAGAAGATGAGCCAGAAAATGAGCCACACAAAGCCCAGCGCCCCCGTGATCCAGAACACCTCCTGCCAGCCGTAACTACCCAGAATCCAGGGTACCAGCAGCAGCGCTACCACTACCCCTACGCTGGTGCCGGCGTTGAAAAGTCCCGTAGCCAGGGCCCGTTCCTTGTTGGGAAACCACTCCGCTACGGTCTTGACGGCGGCCGGATAGTTACCTGCCTCCCCCAGCCCCAGCCCCACCCGGGCTACGCCGAAGCCAAAGGCGCTCCGGGCCACGGCATGCAGCATGCCCGCCACACTCCAGAATACCACCGTAATGGAGTACCCCAGCCTGGTACCTACCCGGTCAATGAACCAGCCCAAAGAAATTAAACCCACGGCATAGGCAGCCGTAAAGGCCATGACAATGCGGGCAAAATCAGTTTCGGTCCAGTTAAATTCGGTTTCGAGCAGCGGCTTCAGCAATCCGATAATCTGGCGGTCGAGGTAGTTGATAGTGGTTGCGGTAAAGAGTAGTACCACAATGAACCAGCGGTAGTTGCCTACTTTGGAAGGACTCGCGGGAGGTGAGGCGGCACCCGTATGGGGATTGGTAGTAGTATTTTGCATAATTTCTCTGGTTGTTCTTTGTATGGAAAAATAGCCGCAAGCCCTAGTCTACGGCAGTGCAAAAGCTACGTAAGTACCTCCCGCTTTCAGTCCCTGCCGGTTGCCCCCGGCAGCTATGGCAATGTACTGCTTTCCGTTTACCATGTACGTTATGGGCGTGGCAAAGCCCCCGGCGGGTAGCTGGTACTCCCACACCACCTTACCGGTTTTGGCATCAAAAGCGCGTAATTTTTCGTCGCGGGTGGCGGCAATAAAAAGCAGCCCACCCGCCGTTACCACGGGTCCGCCGTGGTTTTCAGTACCTGTGGGCGGCATTCCTTTTTTGAGTAGCTCAGGGTACTCGCCCAGGGGTACCTGCCACAGGTAATTGCCCATATTGAGGTCCACCGCGTTAAGGGTACCCCAGGGTGGTTTTATGGCCGGGTACCCTTCGTTGTCCATAAACTGCACGTTGCCGTTGTTGATGTAAGGTGGGGCGTACGGGAATAGCTTATCTTTTTCCGTTTTGACCGCGGCTACGTGGTGGACATCTTCCGGGTTAGTTGGGGTAGGAGGCTCCGTATTCAGCAGGAAATTCACCAGTGCGGTACGGTCGTCTTTGGAGAGGTGTCGAAATTGAGGCATCCGACCCCGTCCCGTTTCCAGAATGGCCGAAATCTCCTGCCGCGACAGCCGCTTGCCCACGTCTTTGAGTACCGGATAGCTTTGGTTGCTGGCTACAACGGGTTCTTTGGCGTCCAGGGCGTGGCAGGCGGCGCAGTTGGCATTGAACAGGAATCCCCCTTTCGTCAGCGCCTTTCCGTCTTTCGCTTCCCGCGTATCCCGCATCTTGAGCCACCAGAGCATGTTATTGCTATTCACGTACATAATACCTTTGGGGTCGGCGGCTGCGCCGCCCCACTCGGCTCCTCCGCCCATGCCGTACATGAGGGTACCTTCCAGGTTGGGCGGAATATTTTTGGGGCCGCTGCGGCCGTGCTCAAAGCGGTCCAGTACGTAGGTGTAGGCTTGGGGGGTGCGGGTGGTCAGGTCGGCTTTGGTAATCTTCTGGTTGGCAAAGGGCGCTGGTTTGGTAGGTACCGGCTGCGTAGGCCAGAGCTCCTCACCGGGCAGGGCGGGTTCGTTGGGTACAGGTACTTCCTTAACCGGAAAAAGAGGGGTGCCGGTATCCCGGTCAAAGACGAAAATATATCCGTCTTTGGTGGCCTGGGCCACGGCCTCCACTATTTTCCCCTTGTGCTTTACCGTAATTAAATTGGGCGGACAGGGTATATCGCGGTCCCAGAGGTCGTGGTGGACGGTCTGGAAGTGCCACTTCCGCTGGCCCGTCCGGGCATCCAGGGCAATGACGCAGTTGGCGAAGAGGTTGCTCCCCTTGCGGACACCTCCGTAAAAGTCTACCGACGGCGAGCCCGTTCCCATAAATACCATCCCCCGCTTTTCATCCACGACCATTCCGGCCCAGCAGTTGGCTCCACCCAATTTTTTGTAGGAATCAGGCTCCCAGGTTTCGTAGCCGTATTCGCCCGGCAACGGTATTGTCCGGAATACCCAGGCCAGGCGACCCGTACGCACGTCAAAGGCCCGGATGTGGCCCGGCAGCGCGTCGCCTCCTTCGGAAAGGGACGAACCCATAATGATAAGGTTCCTGTAAATGACCCCCGGCGTGGTAGAGCGGATGTTGTAGGGATTGACGTCGTACCCCAGGGTGGCTTCATCACCCAGGCCGGCGTGCAGGTCCACGCCTCCGTTATTCCCAAAGCTTTTTATCAGTTCACCGGTCCGGGCATTGATGGCATAAAGCGTGGGTCCCACCGCGTGCAGGATACGCTGGTCGTCTCCGTCTTCCCAGTACACTACGCCCCGAACCGGATGGTAGGTAGGTTTGGCAAAGGGGGAAGCAAAGGGGTCAAATTTCCAGAGCTCCCGGCCCGTGGCGGCGTCTACGGCGAAGGCTTTGAGCTGGGGTGTGGTACCGTACATGATTCCGTGGACGACAATGGGCTGGCACTGCATTCCCATCTGCCGGGGGTCGCCGGGTTTGTTTTCGCCGGTATCGTAGGTCCAGGCCAGCTGCAGGTTCTTTACATTCTGCAGGTTGATTTGGGATAAGGCCGAGTAACGGCTTCCGGCCGCGTCACCGCCGTAGGCAGGCCAATCTACATTATTCTCTTTAACTCCGCTTTGAACGGGCCGGGCTATCTCTCTCCTTTCTTTCTTCTGGTAGTATGCCGCTCCGCAAAGGCTCAGCAGGCTCAGTCCGGCGAGCAGGTACTTCCAGGGGTAGTTTTTGGATAGCTTTTTTTCCATCTTCCTACTAAAGCATTAGTCGGCAGTACCAACCATAAATTCGTAATTGATATTCCATCTAATCGTTTCGCCCGGCTTAACGGATAAGCGGATGTAGGGTTCCGGGCAGGAAGTTGCCGGATTGGACCAGTACACCAATTTTTCCAGGGGTTTATCGCCCCGGATACGTACTCCGGCTCCGCTTTTCAGGTTTTTAATGGTAAAATCATAATCCCGGGCGGTAGTACCAAATCCCTGAACACCGGCACTAAATACATTTTCCCCTTTATTGAGGGTACGGTTGTAGCGGATGGTGCGGTCTTTAATCTCAGCAATGGTACCAAAGCCCCGGCCCTCCGCGCTGGCCTCAAAGGGTAGTTCGGTCAGGATATTGGGGCCGGTCGGCTCACCGTCGATGACGAAAAAATTATGATTATAGGTACTTGTTTCAATGGTTTTGGTACCGGTGTTTTTCAGGCTGTGTTCCAATACCAGCTCGGGTTTTCCTTTTACCAGACGTACCGTTTTATGGTACTCATAGCCGTAGCCCGTCTCGTCAGTAAGCTTATGGGTAAACTCCACCCGATCCTTTTTCTTTTTCACCTTCCATTCTCCTGGGTTCTTCACTTCATAGTTTCTGGCAAAAGTATAGGGCTTGTCGTCGGGCTTGATCAGGGCACCAACCCCTATTTTCACAAAAGCTTCTCCGGGCGCGGCCTCCTGGTACCCTACCCCAACAAACTCTTCGACGGGGCCGGTTATGGCGTCGTGTAGTTTTGGGTCGTAAGGCAGCGGGTTCCAGACGTCAAAGTACCTGTGGCCCCCATATTCCAGGTTAGGCATCACGCCCGACCAATCGAACCGGGTACCCCGGTAGTAGCCCTTTTCGGCATCGGGCAGGTGCAGCTCGGCCGTAATGAGTCCGTTCGTGATCCGTGCCGTCGGAAAATCAGCCGGGGGTGCCATTCCCAGGCTTAGGCTTGCCAGTATCCCGGCCAGTAGTACTTTCAGTTTCATCATATTTTTAAAAATCAGGTTCAGGACGTAAAGCAGCCACGCAGCGTTCCTGGTACTTACCAGTTGTGAATGGAACCGTCGGGAGCTTTCAGGTACGGGTGGGGGAACTTGGTCTTTTCCTTTACCTCCATCACAAACGTGGCCTTTTTAGGGTCAAACTTCACCCCCAGCCCCGGACTGTCGTTAAGGTACAGTTTGCCGTTTTTGAAATTTACAAAGTCCTCGTTGAAGTAAGGTGGCCGCTCGGGCTCGCCACCTCCCAGTTCCATCAGGCAGCGCATGGGGCTGCTCGACCCCAGTACGTGTACCAGCGCGGCGGTCGAAAGCGGCCCGGTAAAGTGGGGAATCATCCCTACGTAGTGCGTTTCGGCAATGGCGGCCAGTTTCTTGAATTCGGCAATGCCGCCGGTATTGGGCAGGGTAAAGCGGGTATAGTCAATCAAACGGTCTTCGATCAGCTCGTTGGTGTCCCAGCGGTCGCCAAACTGTTCACCCACGGCAATAGGTACCTTGGTCATGGCACGTACCGTTTTGTACACGCCCGGGTTTTCGGACCGCACTATGTCCTCGACAAAGTAGGGTTCAAGATTTTCGAGAGCCGTACAAATCTTTAAGCCGTCGGTCAGGTCAAAACGGGTATGGAGGTCAATGGCCCATTTGCCACCGCCGCCCACTGCCTCGTCAATGCGTTTACAGTACTCGATGGTCTTTTTTACATTTTCATAAAAATCAAAAGGCTGGTCGCCGTTGCCGCCGGTGGGGCCGATGCGGTAGGACCGCAGCCCCGCCTCAATGCAGTCGCGGGCGCGTTCCTCTTCGGTTTTTGCTTTGGAAGCCCGGAAGCCCGTGGCATAGCACTCCACGTAGTCGCGGGTGGCACCGCCCAGCAGCTCGTAAACAGGTACGTTCAGCGCCTTGCCCTTGATATCCCACAGGGCCATTTCCAGCGCCCCCAACGCGTGCAGCTTCTCGCGACCGGGCGGGTAGAACATACCGCGGTACACGTACTGCCACAGGTGCTCGATTCGGAAAGGGTCTTCCCCGATCATCATCTGGGCACACTGTTCAATCATATCCTTTGAGCCCCCCTCGCCTATCCCGATAATGCCCCCATCGGTCTCAATTTCCACAATGCCCCGCGCCTGATTGAACAGCGGCTTATTATAGCCCGGCGCGGCGTAGTAGCGGATTTTGGTGATTTTTAGCTTGGAAGCCGCCTCGGTCTGGTACAAAGGGAGACCGGAAAGCGCAGCCGCCGATCCCAGAAAGGCGGACTTAAGGAAATTTCTTCTCTGCATGGGTGGTTGGAAAATAATGTTAGGTAAAGAAATTCTCGCCTGAACTGCAACCGGTGTAGGATATTACATGTAAAGCCGGTTAAACCGCTGAACTACTACCCGTATATGCTTTGTATCTTCTAAATAGCTTTAAATAAAAAACGTAATGAAGGAAAAGCCAAACGCTTTCCTGTACTCATCAAAACCTGGAACTTTCCTCCTTACTTATTGCTCTACTCTCTTATGACAAAGTAGAATCTTAGTATGAATACCCCTCCTTTTTCATTCACCTACTATATTCGCTATTCTAACTAACTACCCGTCCCAGGCATGTCCCGACAACCTTTCCAACCCCTTGCTGATGAATTGTATGACCTGCTGGGCGAGCGGGTAACACAGGACGAGGCCCTGTGCCGGGAACACGGCGTTGGCTACAGCCACCACGCCTGCCAGCCGCCCGACCTGGTCGTTTATCCCCATTCGACCGAAGAGGTAGCGGCGGTAGTAGCCATCTGCGCCCGGCATCAGGTACCTGTCGTCCCGTTCGGGGCGGGTACTTCGGTGGAGGGACAGGTAGTGGCCCTGCGGGGCGGGGTTTGCATAGATTTGCGGCAGATGCATCAGGTCGTGGAGGTCAGCTACCCCGATATGTACGTAACCGTACAGGCGGGCGTGACACGGAATCAGCTGGACGAACTCCTGGAAGGCAGCGGTTTCTTTTTTCCGATTGGCCCCGGTGTCAACGCTACGCTGGGCGGCATGGCCAGTACCCGGGCCTCCGGCACCAACGCCGTGCGCTACGGTACTATGAAAGACAATGTACTGGCGCTGACCGTTGTACTGCCGGACGGGCAGATTATCCGGACCGGCAGCAAAGCCCGGAAGTCTTCGACCGGCTACGACCTTACCCGGCTTTTTGTAGGGTCAGAAGGTACCTTAGGCGTCATAACTGAGCTCACCCTGCGCCTGCACCCTTACCCGGAGGCCATTCGGGCGGCGGTTTGTGCCTTCCCCACCGTGGAAGCCGCCGTTAACACGGCCATTACCACCATCCAGAAAGGGATACCCATTGCGAAGGTGGAGCTGCTGGATACCGTTATGATGCGGGCCGTAAACCAATACTCGGACCTGAATTACGTAGAGCAACCTACCCTATTTCTGGAATTTCACGGTTCGGAGGGCGAAGTGGAAGAGCAGGTCCGAAAGGTACAGCAGTACGCTGCCGAAAACGGGGCGGCGGATTTTCTGTGGGCCAGCGACGAAGCTACCCGCACCCGCCTCTGGCGCGCCCGCATCGACGCCGCTCCCGCGGCCCTGGCCCTCGTACCCGGCTCGCGGCTCATGGGTACCGACGTCTGCGTTCCCATCTCGCGCCTGACGCAGTGTATTCACGAAACCCTGGCCGACGCGGAGGAAACGGGGCTGCTGGCTCCGCTGGTCGGGCACGTGGGCGACGGCAATTTTCACCTCACCCTGCTCATTCACCCGGACGACCCCGAAGGATTTGAAAAGGCGAAAGCCCTGAACGAACGGCTGGTACTTAGAGCGCTGGCGCTGGAAGGTACCTGCTCGGGCGAACACGGCATCGGCATGGGTAAACTACCCTACATGCCACTCGAGCATAAGGAGGCACTTGACGTAATGCGGGCCATAAAAAAAGCCATTGACCCGGACAACCGGATGAATCCGGGGAAGCTGCTGCCGTAGTGGAAGTAAGGGATTTCCTGCTAAAGCAATTCTTTTACCGCGCTTTCCAGAGCCAGATAAAAAGCCCGGGGCTGCTCAAACATGGGGAAGTGGCCGCACTTATCCAGCCAGACTATGGCTGACTTCGGAAGGAGATGCTGGGTGTTTTCGGACAAAAAAGCCAGCGGGTCCTGTCGGCCGGTGATGATGGCTACCTTGGGGGGGAGCCGGGGGAGCTTGTCGGTCAGGTCAAAGCCTGTGCGGGCCAGGTCAAACAGCATCAGTTCCTGAACCCTGGCGTTGAAAGTACTCCTTGTTACTTCCTGCGCTATTTCGTCCACCCTGTTTTTATCATAAATATTGGACAGAATATTCAGCCGGAGCAATTCCTTTTCCATGCCAGCCGTCATGCCTTTTTGAGCGGCCCGGGTCAGCAGCGAGTCTCTCTGGTTTCTTTCGGACATACCCAGCCGTACGGTCTGATTATCTTCCATGATGCGAAAGTACCGGGGGTCGTGGCAGATAATGCCGGGCCCTACCAGCAGCAGCGCCTTGACCCGGTCGGGATAGCTGGTGGCGTAGGCCAGCGCCAGGGTACCTCCCCACGAATAGCCGTAGAACAAGGCACTCTTCAGCCGCAGATGGTCCAGCAGCCGGTTCAGGTCCGAGAGGGATTCCCGCAGATTAATGGTGGCCGTAGTAAGTGAATCCGGCACCGACCGCCCCGTACCCCGCTGGTCGAGCAGGATGCAGCGGTACTGCTTGCCAAGTGCCTGCGCCACCGCTTCCTGATTGGCCGCGGATAGCCCCGGCCCGCCGGAAAGCATGATGATAGGTTCGCCCTGGCCGAACTCTTTGACGTACAAATAGCCGTGGTCATAACGGACGGAATCTACTTTCTGAGCCAGGCCTGCCCTGGCGGCAGTAAGCAACAAAAAGAGCAGTAGGAGGTGCTTCATGCCCTCTATACTACGAGGATTTTATTTGAATTACAAATTGTCACCAAGCCGCCGCCAGCTCTACATTTGGGGATGAGCCGGTATGGGAAAGAAAACTTTCAATCATAAGATTTACTATCCCGTTTTCCAACATACAAACAGCTAAACGAGTACCTTACAGGTAACTCCAAAGCCGACTGCTACGGCCCGCCTTAAACCGCGCATACCAAAGGCAAAGAGGATAAAAAAACAAGACAATCCCCAGCCAGAACAGGTACACCACACCCAGGCTGTACCCCTGCTCCGGCGGTATACCGCCGCTCTGAAAATTAATCTGCTCCCAGGCGAAACCCGATACCAGGGTACTGATCACTGAAATGATATGAATCAGCAAAAAGTGAAACAGGTAGTAAAACAAAGGTACCTGGCCGTATACCCGCACAAAATTCATCCACCGGGCCTGCCTGCCCTCCAGGACATAAAGCAGCAGCAGCCCCGGCCCCAGCGTCATGAGCAGGTACAGCAACGAGGGAGGGTACTTGGTGGTATTGAGAAATGACATGAAGGTAAAGAGACCATTTTGCTGAAAGGCCCAGGGGCTGGCATCGCCGTAGCCATTCAGGTACCTGAGCAGGACAAAGCCTGCCACGCCCGCGCTTCCCAACGCTGCAAGAATTCTTTTCCGTTGCCCGGACGTATAGTCAGAACCGTACAGCCTGCCGAAACAGTAGCCGGTTACTATCACGCCCAGCCAGGGCAAAGCCGGGTACAATACGAATAGGGTCCGGGTGGAACTCAGGGGAATGGAATTGGACTGATGCAGCAAAGACCAGATAACGTACGCCGCAGTACCTTCGGTAAATGTAACGGTATCAAAAGCATTATGACCCAGGATAATGCCCAGCCCGATGGCCAGCAGGGCAGGCCACGGCAACAATACAAGCCCGCTGAGTACTACCATTCCGAACCCGATCGCCCAAATGACCTGAAGCATCAGCAGGGAAAAAGTAACATCGAACCAAAAAGTAAAGTTGATAATGCTTACTTCGAGAAAAATAAGCCATAAACCTCTGGTCAGCAGAAAGCCGGCAAGTTGACGGGGCGTTTTACGCCGACCGGACAGGTACGCGGACGTACCCGCCAGAAACACAAATATGGGGGCGCAGTAGTGCGTAATCCAGCGGGTAAAGAACAGCGGCGGGGTAGTAGTAGCCAGGTTGGTGGCATCGTAGTATAAAGCATTGACGTGGAGGAAGTCCCGGGTATGGTCCAGAGCCATAATAACCATAACTATACCACGAAGTACATCAATACTCCCTACCCGGGCGAGGGTCTGGGGCGGCGCAAGTGAAACCAATTGAGTCATGGGTACAGGAGTCTAAAAGGGGGTTGAGTTAGCTGCTTACTTAAGTGCGGGTCCCTGGCGGGTTCCTGATTTTTTTATTGATCCATTTCCAAAATTTTTCCTCAGGCCCGGTACGCGGGCGGCGCGACTACTGAATTTTCCCCAAAGTACTAATAAAGTTATTACTATTTAATAACTACCTAATGACCAACCAATTAAAAATATTTTTATAAATTTAACAAAGCGTTACCGGAATCCTTAAAAAGACCTATAGTAAGGAGATGAGTAAGAAAAATCCGATAAAATCAACCACCAGGACATTCAAATTATCGTAGCGTCAGGGAATATTATTGCTGGGTGGTACAGTTTTAATAGCATTTTTCTGACAACAATCTGACCAAAACCCCTGTTCTCAAAAAGCAGTACTTTATGTCCTTTTACGTTTCCCGCCTCTCCACGGATAACTATTTTTTCAACATCATCGAAAACTTCACCCAGACCCGCTACTGGCAGCTGAAGCTATCGCTGGTCCTGTTCGGCCTGGTGTTTCTGACTACCTACCCGCATTACCTGGACATACTGGTAGAGCCCGCTCCCCGAACTACCTTTTCCTATTTTTTTGACAAGGTAGCTTCGCCCCTCTCGCCGGTTTCTTTTGACGAAAAAACCCACGGTTCAAAAATTGCCTTCCGGCTCACGGTACCCCTGCTGGCCAGGCTGATGAACATTGGCTTTACGGTTACCGGCAAAGACCTGGTGCTGGTGTTTTTGCTGCAATCCCTCCTACTGATCCCCTTTCTGCTCATGCTCATCCGGCTGTTCAACCGGTACATGGACTCGGTCAGTACGGTGCTGCTGGTGGGGGCCTGCTCGGCTACTTACGTAGGAAAGGCTTTCTTCTGGGACTACGAGTGCTGGTTTGATGGCTACGCGTATTTTTTCCTGCTGGCGGGTATGGTCCTGCGCCCCCGGTGGCTGGTATTCAGCGCCCTGCTGCTAGCCTGCTGGACCGACGAACGGGCCGTGATAGCGCTGGCGAGTGTATATCTGTTTCACCGCCTGCGGGAGTGTAAGTTTGAAATTTCTACTATTCAGGACCTGCTGCGCCAGCGCCCCTTTTCCCAGACTTCTGCCGTTGTACTGCTGGTAGGGATAACCTACGGGCTGGGCCGGTTGATACTGACCACCGTTTACGGCCTGAAAACCCCCTCGGGCCTGGAAGCGGGCGTCAGCCTATCGTTTTTGCCTTACCAGCTGAAACACCGGCTTATTGGCATCCCGTTTACTTTTGAAGGACTTTGGATTCCTTTCGTGCTGGCGATATGGGTACTTCTGGAAGCAAAAAACAGACTATTGGCCAGCCTGCTGCTGTTAGGTACTTTTGTCCATATTATCATTGCCTACTGTGTTTTTGATATTTCCCGCAGCCTCGCCTACGCGTTTCCGCTCCTGCTTATTACCGCTATTATAACCGGCAAGCATTTCGTGAACCGAAAAAAACAGATAATGATGCTGGTCTTGGTGGTCTGCCTGCTGATTCCCACCCACTACATAGTCATGTACATTATGCAAATTCCCTGGTCGCTGTTTTCTTTCAAAGAGTTTAGTCAGGTTATCCAAACGCTGTAAGTACCAGAAGCGGCCGGGCTACGCCCCACCGCTTTTGAATGATTCCCGCAAGGTGACAGCCCCTACCGCTCCATACAGCGTCGGGCGGCCAGGTTGGTTGATACCGTTGTAAACAGCACAATGGTAATGGAACTGATGGGCATCAGGATAGCCGCTACCACGGGCGTCAGCTCACCGGCTACGGCAAAGGAAAGCCCCACCAGGTTGTAGACCAGTGACAGCGCGAAGCTCAGTTTTACGATGAGTTGTCCGGCCCGCGCCAGGCGAATGTACCGGGGGAGCAGTGCCAGTCGCTCGCCCTCAATGATGGCGTCGCAGGCGGGTGAGAAATTGTTTATATCGTCGGATACTGGCATCATCTAAGGTATAATACTGACAAAGGTCATTCTCCCTAAGTACATCATACACCAGTTAACAGCCCTCGCAGCAGAACTCGTGATCGTCGTGCTGGATGATTTCGTCGCGGCACTCTTCGCCGCAGTAGTAGCAGGTATGGAGGTCCTGAACCGCGGGCTCAGGTGTTTGGGTACTTTCTTTCATTGGGTTGTTTGCCGGAAAAAACAGGCCGCCCGTTGCTGATGAAGTACCGGTCGGCCCGCTCGTTTATTTACGGCTCAAAATTGCAGCGGTTTCCCCGCACCAGGCATGACCCCCATGGGGAGCAGGAAATGACTTTTGTCAGGATTTTTGGAAGGGAGGTACCTTACCATTCGGCAATAAAAACAACCAGGTAGGCAAAGGGGATAAGGAGGAAATGGGCCACCACAGTACCCAGTAGGCGGGCCATCCAGATAAACATCAGGTACCGCCGGTAGCGGGCTTCGCTGTACCTTTTGCCAACTACCTCATCACAAAGAAGGGAAATTCTTGGCTCGATAAATACCAGTGTAAGTACCACCGCTATGCCGTTGATAACCCCCGCCAGGGTAGAAGAAGTAGCGCGTAGGTCGGGGTTGAGGTAGCAGGCGTACATGGAAGACAGTACCCCCAGGGTCAGGATAGCATTAGCCAGGATATTAAGTATAAAAACCGATTTGGGAAAGTCCCGGAACTCCGGCAAATAATCCAGATAGTGCCAGTCCGGTAGCTTCAGATTGTCCCGCACGTCCCGTACCGTCGTAAAGGAAAAGGTTTTGAAAATCAGGACCGGCATGGACTGGTACTTGTAGTAATTATCAACGGCTATGCCCAGCAGGCGCTGAAAGGTAGGCAAACCTAACCCGCCCAACAAGGTAGCCAGCATTGCCGAACCAATAATCCAGTGAAAAGAGGCGGTATCGGCTTTAATGCCAAGCTGGATGTTGGTTTCAATGCCTTTGGCCAGCAGGGGCGCCTGCAGGCTGTTGGAAATTCTGGAAACCAGCATCATAATATTGAAAATAGAGAACGATACGGCAAAACGCTGCGTACGCAGCCCCACCACCCGGACCGAAAGGGAGAAGGTCGCGATCAGATGAATCACAAACGTAAGGGCCAGTACGGTGGCGAGTTGGGTGCTCATGACTTACATGCCTGGTGCAAATAGTAAAGCCTGCGTACGGGCAACGGTCTTTCGTACAAACCACTTTAAAAAAGACTGCTGCGTATAGTCTTTAAAATACAGCTCGTACTCGAAGCGGGAGCGGTTGTAGTACTTGCGGACGTCCTTCCGTTTATGAAAAGTATCGTACAGGAATCGCCGGTACACGGCTTCACTGGTTTCCATTTCGAGCGATTGAAGCCGGTGCTGAACCGCTTCCGGCAGTACCAGGTCAAACTCCCTGGTTAGGAGCCGTAGCCCTTCCCTCACCGGCCATACCAGTCGGAGGTCCACCGCCAGTTGTAATACTTCTTCCCAATCTATGGCGTGTTGGGTATAAATTACATAACAATCGGCCACCCAGCGCATGGGTGAGTCAAAATCGGGAAAATTGCCGTGAATTAAATTGTGAAAAAGCTGGTGCGTTGGTGAAAGTACCGAGGAGGGAATGCCATATTCCGGGTCAAGGGAGAGGCTATTTTGCCAGAAAGGTACATCTGCTGTTTTATTACGGTTATACATCAGCAAATGGTGGTGCAGGTCCAAATCGTAGCCATCTTCCGAGTACAGGTGAGAAGCGTGGTAGTACGGCTTCATGTAATAATCAAAAGCACCAATCTTTAAGTTTAGCTTCGAGGTCAGCAGTACCTTAAGCGCTTCTTCGTGTTTTTCAAAAGGTACCAGCAGATCTATGTCATTCATGTACCGTACACCCAGGTCCCGGTAGTAAAGCAGGCTCATGGCCAGGCCCTTGATCAGCATGGTTTCAATACCGGCTTCGTGTAGCAGCCGGGTTATTTCCTTAATCCGGTACAGGTGTTGTTGATTACGCATCCAGGAATGCCGGTACATGCCCCGCATCCGTTTTATAATCGGGTCGCCGGATTTTTCCAGATTGCGGTACACCAGGGGCATCAGCCGGTGCGACCCCCGATCGAGCGGATCAAATATCCGGGACAGGATTTCTTTGTCCTGCAAAAGATCCGAATCCGTAAGCTGATGGCAGGCTTTCCATTGCTGCCAATAACCGGCTGCCTTCTCCGCCGGAAAAACGGCCGCTTTGAGCAGTAATAGCTGGGCGGGTGTTATATCAAAATTCAACTTAGCCATTGAGGGTCCTTTTTCGATCCAGCGATGCTTTTAAAATACGACTCATATCACTTTTATAGCTGGAATGCGAGCTTAGCCCAGTCCGGTGAAGGCGACGATACAACACGACTTCCGGCAGTAGTTCATACCGGAAACCCGCTTCCCGCGCCCGGATAATCCATTCCGGAAAATCCACCTGAAATTCTGTACTGAATAATCCTACTCTAACAAATACCTCCCTCCTGACCATCAGCGTTGACTTTGCCACCACACCCGGCAGGGGTTCTGCCGGGCACAGGATCTGCTGTTTCTCCGGTTCGGGTAATTCGGGGCTTACGAAAGGTTGCATGTACCCAAAACATCCTTCCAGTTGGGGGTTCTGATCCAGGTGCTGCTTTTGCCTTTCCAGTTTATCAGGCGTCCAGATATCATCGGCATCCAGAAATGCGATTAGCGGCTGCGAGGCCAGGCCGAGGCTTTCGTTCAGGGTGGCCGACGCTCCCCGGTTTTCCCGCGAAACCAGCCGGACATAAGGCGAATACTTTTTAAGTACCTCCAGGGTGTTATCCGTTGAGCCGTCGTTAATGACAATAATTTCTGCCGGCTTAAGGCTTTGTTCCAGTACTGATTCGAGGGTTTCGGCTACGTACCGTTCCGCATTATATACCGGAATAATAACACTAATCATGGCTTTACACTATACGAGTTTAGGGTTGGTATGGCTTCTACTTCAGGACGGATCCGCCGTCGGTCCAGCGAAAATTTCAGGGCTTTCATCATTTCCATACGCAGCCATTCGGTGTCATTGGAAGCATTCGTACTATGCCGACTATAGTAGAGTGAAATTGTGGGCAATACTACCAGAGGTACTTTGTCCTCACGGATCCGATTGAACCAGTCCAAGTCATTAGCCGCATGTAGTTCTTCATTGAATAAACCCACCAGTTCAAAAGCCGTCCGCCTGAATAAAGCTGAACTTACCAGAATAAATGGTGCGGTCAATTGCTCTTCCCCTACCGCAAACCTCTCCCGAATGGCTCCTTCCTCAAATACCACTTTTGATAATCCCATCACCACCTGCCACTGGGGCTCCTTCTCAAACCGGGCCAGTGTTTTCTCCAGCATATCGTCGGGCCAGTAGTCGTCCTGGTCCAGGAAAGCAATGTATTCACCCGAAGTTTGCCGGATGCCCTCGTTTCGGGCCGAGGCTACTCCACCGTTGGCTTTGAGCAGGTATCGAACTCTCGATCCAAAGCGGGCTACTATTTCAGGGGTATTGTCGGTGGAGCCGTCATCAACCACCAGGATTTCTGTCGGGATATGGCTTTGCCTCAATATGCTTTCCAGGGCTCGTTCAATGAACGCGCTTCCATTAAAGGCGGGAATTATGACACTTATTGTGGCAGTACTCGTGGGCATGTACATGAGGGAGGGGCGTTTTTATTGGTTAAGCTCTGACTTTTTATCAATATAATCAGACAGTTGAGGTACCTGCTGGATCTGTTGACTTCGTCTTCGATCCAGCGCGAGTTTCAGGGCCTGAAAGGTGCCATTGTCGGCAATGGTGGCTCCGTAGGTAAGGCTATTCTGATGAATAGTCAGGTACAGGCCTACTTCTTCGAGTACTTTGAGGCGGAGGTTACCTTCTTTGGCCCGGTTAAACCAGTCAATATCCTCACTAAAGCGCAGGGATTCATTAAAATATCCGACCTGTTCAAAAGCCGACCGCCGAAATAAGCCAGCCCCCAGATGCGCATGGATGGCGCGGTTCTGTTCGTACCTGAACTGGTACCGTCGGGCCTGGGGATCGGTTTCCGAAAAAACGAACTCCACCAGTCCGGTTACGGCCTGTAGGGTTGTATCTAATTCAAAGCTCCGCAGTTGGGTTTCCAGCTTTTGGTAGGGCCAGCGGTCATCGGCATCCAGAAAAGCAATGAATTCGCCCCGGGCAACTTCCAAGCCCCGGTTTCGCGCACTGGACGGTCCCTGGTTAGGCTGACAGATATACTGATGTACCGGAAACAGGTCAAGTACCCGCTCCGGCTGGTCCGTAGCGCCATCGTTAACCACAATTAGCTCCCAGTTGGAATACGTTTGCCGGACAATACTCTCAAGCGCCGCTTCCAGGTAACGTCCGGCATTGTATAAGGGAATAATAATGCTAACAAGCGGGTAGTGCTTCTCCAACAATTTCAACCGTTTGAAGTTCCGTCAATAATTTCTGTATTGTCTGCGGTATCTGCCCCAGGTCCGTGCCGGTCAGGAGCCAGTAGCAGGGTAGCTGTTGTATTAGCATCCTGATCTTTGTCAAATAGGCAGGTGGAGCTTTCAGCAGCGCCAGCGTAGAAGGCACCAGCGCCCGCAGTACTTCCGCCCCGGTGGCTGGCTCTATGGTCGTGTCCGTTAGCCCGGTAAAACGTGGCAGCAGAATAGCTTTCAGCGGAATGCTCTGGCTTACTTTGTCGGGATAATGGTCCCAGACAAATAGCTGGGCTTTCTCGTGGGGCCGGGCGGAGGTGTTATATATCAGTGGTTCCAGCGTCGGGAAGCGGAGTAGCTGATCCCATTCCAGCTTGGCGACGTTGTACAGGCTGTACGCATCCAGTGATTCGGTATTGACCATCACAAAATCATCGCCTATGTACTTCAAATCACTTCCCAGACAGGCCAGTGTGGAGGTAGATTTGCCCGAGCCGCCCCGGCCGGTCAGGAGTACGCCGCCCGTGTCCGTACCCACAGCGCCTGCATGAAGGAAAAGACTGCTACTTTCCCGGAGCCATTCGTACAGCACCGACCGCAACGGAAAGCTCCGCTCCCACTCCGGCAGGGCATTAACGTCATTCATCCAGATTACCGCCTGGCTGGTGTTCCGGTCCAGTAGCGTAAAGGTGTTGGAAGCCTGTTGAAAATTGGCGTAGTACCGTTCAGTCGGAAAGGGTGCGATGGTACCGTACCCGTCCATTTGGTTCCAGTCCCAGGCCGGTTGCGGTAGCATGATTCCGGAAGAAGCACGATCCAGTACCCAAACGGTTAGTGCCGCCGGTCCTGCCTCCTGTTCCAGATGAGCAATGGCTTTGGTAAAAAAAGTACGCAACCCCTCAGCCCCCTGAAAACAAAGGGTTACCCGGTGCGGCCCGAATGAAAAATACCGCTTTACGGATTTTCTCGAACGACAGTCCGCAAACAGTTCATCGCTGAATTGTTCACAACTCATTTTTTGATGGGCCAGCCTTGCTCTGAATCAACATCATGAACGGGATCGAGCAACAGAAGGTCCTGCATGTCGGAGTATACTTCCAGGGCGGGAACAGAGTAAGGTACTCCGGCTGGTACTGTTTCTTCCGGGGCAGCTTCAGGAGCCGACTCCGCAGGTACAACCAATCCTTCGGTCAGCAACTGGTCAATAAACTGCTGGGTATCCTGCAAGGCAGAGGCTTCATCCAGGCCATAACGCCCGGACAAAAAAACAGCAAGCTGGGTTACATTCGCTCCTTTCAGGAGTTGATTCCAAAGCTCAAAGCCGGTAAAACGAAGACTATAATAGTTGCCGCGGGGTAGGTTGATCAAGATTACTTCTTCTTCAAAGTGCTCACTGGCAACACCAGCACCGGCGAGTTTATAGGTTTGGCTTGACATAAATGGTTGTACTATTGGAGTGATAGAGAAGGTTTGGTATTCGGCTGAGTTAACAGATTATGCTTTTGTATAAAAGTGAACAATTGCCTGGCAATGCTTAAATGTCCGGAGGCAGTGTTATGTCCATCTACTACATAGTTATCCTGGTCTTTAAAGGTGCCGGCTACGTTTAGGAAATGTAAATTACGAAACGAGCTGCTGTCGGCATGGCTTTGCGCGGTCTGGATAAATTCTGTATCCGCTTTTAGGCTGTTTGAGGTACTTATCACAACAATATTACCTCTATAAAACTGCCGGATCAGCTTAATACCCCGAAAGAAGTACTGTACATGATCCTGCGGCTTGTTTGCTCCGTGCCTGGCAAAAGGGTCGTGGTCCCCGGGTTTTAAAAATAAAAACTTTGCCGCTTTTTTACCAATTTCAAAGGTATATTTAAAAGGTACATATTGGTACCCTGCCGCGTTCTGAAGTTGCCTCCGGTAAAAGTTTTCCTGATCAAAAGACGGCTGGTATTGCTTTCCGGCCAGTAGTGCATCGGCCCATTTTTTATTTTCTGCCAGGTCATTATAGCAGTACTGAACTATTAGCAGACGGCAGGAGTCGCGGGGTAATTTTTTCAGAAGTAAAGCTTCCCGGACAGTACCAAAGGAGGAAACGCCTCCATTCAGTACTTTTACTTTTGTTAATTCCTCCAGCCGCTGGGCATAGGTTTCGTGCTGTTCTACCCCCCATCCGGTAGTGAACGAGTCACCCAGGGCAATAATCACCGGATCTTTGGCCGACGCCTCGTCATCCCGTAATCCCAGGGTATTTGTATGGAATTCATTAGGGCCAAACTCCCAATTACCAAAACCGGACCGGATACTGGCTTTATAAAGGTACCCCAGCTCCGGATCAAAGTGACTCAGATTAGTATCGTATTGGGTCGTATTATGAACCTCGGTATAGACATTCTTGATAAAGTGAAGCCCGGGCGGATGACGGGGCTGCATCCAAATTACCCCTAATCCCAGGCCTACAAAGGCTACCTCAGCGAATACCAGCAAAAGGACGCCTACAAAGCCGCATTGTCCCAGGCAGGCGAGTACACAGTAGCTGACCAATACTAAACCCGCAGGAATGGCCAGACCATAAAGCCACACCCCAATCCCTCCCATTTGCCAAAACCATTCGGTACGAAATGAAACGAGGGATAAAACCAATACTCCGGTAAGCAGGTAAATCAGGCGGCGTTGAGGAAGGGAAAAGGGCATTTCGAGTAAATAAAAAGCGGTTGTAAATATATCTCTTTTGACTTATTTACCTGCTGCCCAACACCAATATTTATTGCGGGTTAAACGGAAACTTCCTCTCATCCAAAAATTTGGCAAGTACCTTGGGAAATTTACTGCTAATTTCTTAACTGCTAACTACCTGCAGCTTTTCCCATGCCTCGGACTTCAAGGCGTACTCATTGATGCGGCGGTCTTTCTCGCTAGCTACCCGTACAATACTTTCCTCCGTCTGAAGGAGCAGCTTTAGTTTGGCATTAAATGCATTTAAAAATTCATTTCTGAGCTTCCGCTGGTTATCCATACTTTTGCCCTCCAGTGAGAGAAGCGTATGCAAATCTTCCGCGCTTAAGGAAGCCGGATAGGCCTTCAAAACTGCCTCCAATACCTTGTTTTCCAGTTCATCCAATTCGGAAAGAGAAGTAGCCGCCGTCGCTACAGGTGCCGTTGTCCGTTTCTGCTTCCTTCTTACTACCCAGTATCCTGCAGCTGCCACCAGAGCCAGCCCTGGTACTACCCAGTACAGGTACCGGGTACCTGCCCCACCTTCCGGAAGGACAAAATCTCCCATTGGTACCGAATCCCTGATGATATCTTCTATTGTGACCGGAATAACAGTTCGATCCAAATAAGTGGTAAACCCTTCCGGTATATACACCTTATTTTTAGTCACCATAAGGGAATCTGCATCTCCAGATTTGAATACTCTATTATAGCGGTACAACTTATTGGTAGTCAAATCAGCATAATAGATAAATAGGGAGGGCACCTTATCCCGGCGGGCAATAAGTAGCTTATCATCCCCAACCAGGTGAGAGGCAAAACTGGATAAATTGGTATTGAACTCTTCTACCAAGGCAGGGTTTATGGTTCCTTTCCTGCTCCAGCTATTGGTTTCAAACTCGTACTCCCAGTAGGTGGGATCTATTTGACCGGTATAGTCCTTATGAAAACTATCCTTTAGAAAGTTCATGCCCGAAATAATGACATCGCGGGAAGGCAGGTATTGGGTCAGGTCACCGATGATGTAAGGAGGTGACTCGGACTTAGGTAGTATGATTTCCCACTCCCGGGCTGTTGGCAGGTATACCGTCATGCTGTTGATCTGGGTCCAGAAACCACACCCACCAACCGAGTAAAGTAATCCCTTCCGTTTAAAAACCGTGGCCCGGAAGTTGTACCCCCGGTAGTAGGTACGATCCAGCCGCTCGAGTGTAGCATTTTGTGTAGTAAATAAAAATACCTGACCGGTACCGGGTATCTGGATGTAGAGCGAATCGCGGCGTTGCTCATTTAGGGGAATTACATTTGGAACTTCAATGGTAGGTGATCGATCCAGTTCATTAAAATTCACGGTCTTGAGCTTTCCCAACTCCTCCCATCGCTCCTGTCCGGCCTGCTTTTCAAAAGCACGGGTCTTAAAGTTTATACGATAAAAAGTCTCATCATATTTGTCTACCCAGCGCCACACCATTGGCACTTTCTCCGCGCAGGCAACCTCCTTCCCCACAACGAACAAAAGCGCAATTACAAATAGAAACTTTTTCATACTCAAACAGATAGCTAATGGTGAGGGTCTGTGATTTCGGGAATCACACGAAATAAACAGAAATCCTGAAGAAATAAAAATAGATTTGCGGATATCCACTTCATTGCTCATCAACTCTAATTTCCCGCCAGAAAAATGCCCGGTTCCCACTCATACACACCCTACTCATGCGTTCACATCAATCAGAGACAACTCTATCTGCCTGCATAGGTACCCACACCTTACTAAATCCCAAAAAGATTGTCCGCCTGGAAGCCGAGCGCAACTACACCCGTATCTACCAATCTGATGGAAGAGACCTGCTGGTGGCTCGTACCCTAAAACTGGTAGAGCAGAATCTCCTCCCTTTCGTGCCGTTACTACGTGTTAATCGTGGTGATGCTATAAATCTGGATTATGTGTTAAACTACTACCCCACCGGCGAAATACTCCTCCATGACCAAACCCGGATTGAGATATCGAGGCGCAAGCTGAAGGTGGTAAAGGCACTGATCAAACAGCACCGCTTCCTTACCGGGCATTCCTAAGAAGATCTTAGGTATGTCTAATAAGAATCCATAAAAGTACCGTTAGATAAATTTTAGGCTGATTTAGGTCATAAATTATGGAGATTTAATAAGGCTGTACCAGTAGCAGCAATTCCATTACTATCAGTGTCACTAATCAGGTCACGACTCCTACGCTTACTGCCAGCGCTACCTCCCTTTGTACGGGTAGTAGCAGTACCCTCACCGCCACTGGCTGCGTGGGTACCATCAGCTGGAGTCATGGGGCTACGGGAGGAACTAGTATAGTTACCCCTTCCAGCACTACTACTTATACCGCCACCTGTTTGGCAAATGGCTGTACCTCCCCGGCCAGCAGTCCGCTTACCATCACCGTTAGTAATGGTGGCCGGTGTGAGAGTCTTGCCAGTGGTGCCTGGGAAAGCACCAGTACCTGGAGCTGCGGCCGGGTCCCGCTGGTTTGTGATGAGGTGGTCATACAAAGCTCTCATATCGTCACCCTTGATACAGAAGGAACAGCTAAGACTATTCAACTGCACGACCCTTCGCTGCTGCACTTCCTGAATGGAGGCAAATTGAAAATTGGGGGTCAGTAATGCACGCCCCGTTTACTACTTCTCAAAATACGCCTTCGTAACGCGGCGGATCATGCCGTCGTTCTTGGTCATGATGTAGAGCTGTTGGGTAAAGTAGTCGTATTCAATGCGCATATCAACCCGCTTGGTTTGGGTCAGCTGCCGCAGGTCAGTTTTAGCATCACTGGCCCGGATTTCCATTTCGTAGATGGTAGAGTCGCTGAGGTTTTTATTAAAATTGACGTACAAAAGCCTGCCGCTGACAATATCGCCCAGCAGAAACTTATCGTTCAGGGCTTTCAGCGGGCCCTTATAAACGTACCCGCCACTGATTGCCGCACCTTCGGCGTGGCTGTACTGCGCAAAGGGTGCCCGGTAGCGGCCCGGTTCCTCCTCGGTAACCTGAAAAACCGTTTTGAGGTCACTGGCTGAAATACCCAGGGTACCCTCCCGGACGTTCCAGCCGTAGTCGGCCCCTTTTTCTATAATGTTAACTTCCTCTACGTTGGCCTCCCCTACCTCCGTAGCAATCAGCTTACGGCCGTGATCAACCGCCCACGCCAGGCGGTGTGGATTACGAAAACCGTAGGCCCATATTTCCTTCCATACGCCCGCCTCCTGCTCTTTCACAAATGGATTATCCGATGGGATACCGTACTTCCCGTTTCGGCTGTTCCGGCCGGTGGGGTCTATACGGAGTATGGTACCCAGGGGTGAGTTGAGGGTGTGAGCCAGCTCGGGATGCCGCCCAATGGTGGAGCCGCCGTCGCCGATCCCAATGTACAGTTTCCCGTAGTCAGCGTCGCCTTTTTTCAGGCCGGGTGCAAACTTAATATCCTGCACACCATGTACCTGTCCCGGTACGTTGATCCGGAGCATTTCCCGGCGTTGTCCCTTGAACACCGGACTTTTTACATCCTCCATTTTCCATTCCGAAAGTACCCACTGCATGGCTACTTTTATGGATTTGTCGTATTCAAAATCGGCGGGCTGGCCCGAGTAGGCTTCGGTATGGGTAATGTAAATAAGGCCGTTGGTCAGGTACCCGGGATGAAAGGCAAAACTACCCAAACCGGTTGCCAAACCAGGCGTATTAATAAAGCCCTGTATTTGATTTCTTACGTCCAGAAATACCGTAGGTTGCGCCTGTTGGATGCGGTAAATTAGACCGTTCTGGTCGTTTACGTAGAGGGTACCGTCGCCGGAGGGGTGCGCCCGCATGCTGGCAATGCGGGTATGCGGGGGTTTTTCGCTGGAAAACGGAAATTTGACAAAAGATTCCAGTTCAATACGCAAGGCAGATTTCTTAATCGGGGCAATGAGTTTTTCAGCGGACGCAGCGTCAATTCCGGCGGCTTCCGCCGGGATTTCCAGCGGCGCTATTTTGTGTACCTGCGTTTCATTTTTGATGTACGCCAGAATGGAATTTATTTCGTCGGGTTTCAGGAAATCAAACGGCGGCATTATGGTCTTGTACCGGTTGTACAGGCTTACCGACCGCGCTTCTCCCGACTTGATTACTTTTTCCGGATTTTTGATAAAATCATGCAGTGACTGGTCAGAGCGTACGCTGGTCACGCCACCCAGGCGAGGTCCTATGCCGTCTTCCTGCATGGTATGACAGGACATACAATAAGTACTAAACAACATTTCACCCCTGGCTACCTGAGCAGTATCAACCAGAAAACGATTAGTAGCGTGGGAAGTACCTGTAGACAGGCAATACAGCGTAATCAGCAAAAAACAAGTTAGGGAACGAAGCATAAAATCGGGGAATGTACCCAAAACGGGAAGCTATTAAACTATCAAAAAACTACTGCCGCACCGCCAGCAGAACCAGCACGTCTGGCCAAACGGCGAGCTTACCAGTAACAGAGGCAGTAAGGCACCCACTACTACCCTCTGCCGCCTGACACAAATGACGACTAAACCAGGACTTGACACTTACAACTACCGCTACCTTCCTTTATTGTATGGTAAGTACCTGTCCAAAAATTCCGGTAGCATAAAAATCAGTAGGTACCTTTGTAAATATGGTCACCACGCTTGTGACGAATTGGTTTCAGAGGAATCTGTAAACCGCCCGTCTGTTCCAGCCAGGCCCACATTTCAGTCCGCAGTTGTTCGGCGATCTTCTGGTGTTCGGGGCTGCGGATGAGGTTATTGACCTCGTTAGGATCTTCCTTCAGGTCATAGAGTTCGTTGGCGTCCCACACGCCATAGTTAAAAATAAATTTATAGCGGTCGGTGCGAACCCCAAACATGGTAGGCGTCTGCGGAAATGCCACCTCCCAGTAGTACTCATAAAAGGCGCGGTCGCGCCAGTTGGCTACCTGTTCGCCTTTCAACAGCGGTACAAACGACACGCCCTGCATCTGTTTGGGTTTGGGCAGGCCCGCGTAGGCCAGCAGCGTGGGGGCAATGTCTACGTTCTGAACCACCTGCTCTACCTTAGTACCTGCTTTGATCAGAGACGGGCACCAGGCCAGCAACGGCACCCGCATGGACTCCTCGTACATGTGCCGCTTGTCAATCAGGCCGCGCTCGCCGAAGGAGAAACCGTTGTCGCCCATGTACACCACCAGGGTATTTTCGGCCAGGCCATTGTCTTCCAGCCATTTCAGCACGCGGGCTACGCTGTTGTCTACCCCCAGGAGCGTTTCCATGTACCGGCGGTAAAAGTCGTTGAACTCAATGTCGCCGTGGTACATATAGTCTACGCCATGCCAGCTGTAACGCTGCTGCTTTACCCAGTTGGGCATATCCTTTATGTTCACCTTCATATCCTTACCTTCGGGGTCCTGTTTGGGCAGCGGACCGAATATTTTACTGGTGTCGGTTTTGGTCAGGTACATGCTGGGTGGGTACTGTATGGGCGTGTTGCGGTAAACGCCCCGGTGCCGCCTGGCGGGCATAAATTCGGCGTGGACGGCCTTGTGCGAGAGGTACAGAAAAAAAGGCTTCTGCTTGTCCTGCTGGTCGAGCCACTTAATGGCGTAGTCGGTGAGCAGGTCGGTAATGTAGGCGCTGTCGCCGTGGGCTACCTGCTTGCCGTTAATATTAAACGTAGGATTATAGTACACGCCCTGCCCCCGGAAGCTGAGCCAGTAGTTAAAGCCCGGCTGGGGCGCGTCGTCTTCATTACCCATGTGCCACTTTCCCAGAAAAGCCGTTTTATAGCCCGCTTTCTGAAGGTACTGCGGGAAGAAAGTCAGGCCTTTGGGCGTGGGAGCCTGGTTATCGACTATGGTGTGCGTGTGGGGGTACTGGCCCGTCAGGATGGTGGCGCGGCTGGGTGAACAAAGCGCGGTACTGACGAAAGCGTTGGGCAGGTGGGCACCTTCGCGCGCCATGCGGTCGAGGGCGGGGGTCTGCAGGCCCGAAAACTTGCCGGTGAAGCCCATGGCGTCGTAACGATGGTCATCGGCCAGAATGTAAATGATATTTTTGGGCTGGGGCGGGCGGGAAGCAGTGGGCTCCGTGAAGCCCGCTTTCCATTGCATGGTAAAGGCGCCCAGGGCACCCGTCAACATAATTCCGCCAACAATAAGCAGCCTCTTTTGAAACAGCATTGGGTAGGTAGTTTTTTCTACCAAAGTACTTAACCCGGCTTTTTTACTACTGTTGCTTCTCCCCCGACTTATCAAAATCGGTTTTGTTGACCCAGTTGGCCTCCATAGGTTCCCCTTTCAAATAGCGTTCATAAAAATTACGGGTCTTTTCTTCGGCGTAGGGGTAGTTGTCAAAAACAGCGCCCCGGCCAAACATCCGCGGATCACCCTGCGCCCGTAGTTCCTGCTCCATGAGGCGGGCCAGCTGGCGCCTGTTAGTCTGGTGTTTTTTATCAGTGGCCAGGTTAACCATACAATCGGGATCTTTGCTGATTTGGTACAATTCCTCAGCGGGACGTTTTCCCAGCCCCCACTCCCAGTAACGCCGCTCCGTCGGATGGTGTCTGCGCTGAATCAGTACCGTTTTGGTGGGGCTGCCGTCGGTGTTGAGGTAGCCGGTAAGCGGATCGCCCGACGGCCAGCGCTCCGGCTCGTAGTTGTGCAGGTACAGGTAGCCGTTTTTTACAATTCCCCGGATGGGGTAGCCCGCGTCATTGGGCCGGCCAATGTCGTGGCGCTCTTTTCCGATCAGGACATAGTCGCGTTTATGTTTTGGCGCATTGGTAAAAATATCCACCAGGCTCTTCCCCTGCACTGGCTCCATACCCGCTGAAGTCGCAGTTAGACCCACAGCTTCCAGGAACGTAGGCACAAAATCAATAAAGCTTACGTAGTCTCTTACTTTTCGGTTGGGCTGCACTATGCCCTCTTTCCACCTAATGGCCAGGGGTAGGTGGTTGGAGGCTTCAAACTCCTGCCCTTTTACTCTGGGAAACGGCATACCATTGTCCGAAGTAACAATTACGATAGTATTATCAAGTTCGCCCCGCTCTTCCAGCAGCCGCAGCATCTGGCCCAGGTGCTGGTCAAAGTACTCTATTTCATAGGCATAGTCCAGCATATCCGTCCGGACAGAGTCGATGTCGGGCCAGTAGGCGGGTACCCGGTCAATATCCGCGCTTTTTTTACCGTGCGCCTTCCCCGACCCGTACTCGTAAGCCCGGTGGGGCTCGGTGGAGCCGTACCAGAAGCAAAAAGGTTGCTTGCCCGGCCGGTCGTTCAGAAATTCCTTAAAATTAGCTGCGTAATCTATTTTACCGATCTGGGAGGTAGGTGTCTCTGTTTTTTTAGCGTTGTAGGCCGGGCCGGTCAGCTGCCGGGGTTTTCCGTTTAAAGTACCCGGATTGCCAGGTGCCCAGCCCTTGGCGGTGTGTCCCACGTGGTACCCGTTTTCCCGGAGTACCTCCATGATTGATTTAAACTTGGCCGGAAAGTAGGGTACATGATTGGCCGCCTCTTCAAGTTGCCAGGAATTTCGGCCCGTCAGGATACAGGAGCGCGAGGGGGCACACTTGGCATTGGGAGTATAGGCATTCATGAAGAGTAAACCTTCGGCGGCTACCCGGTCAAAATTCGGCGTTCTGATCCAGCGGGTACCGTAGGCACCCGCGTGCGGGAATGACTGATCGTCAGCGATACAGAACAGAATATTGGGGCGGGAAGCCTGCTCTGGCCTGGGGTCGGCCAACCGGTTTCCCAGGATTAGAAGCAATAGTAACAAGCCTCCGGTAAGTCTGTATATACCTTTCATCTTTACGGTGGTACCTTTTATCCTAAAAGTCGGTCAAGTTATCCTATCTACCATTTGTCAAATGAATATTATAAGTAGGTTTGTATTCCTGAATGCCACTTCTTTACCAATCCTAACCTCACCGATTTATGCTCATTACTACTACCCCTACCATTGAAGGAAAAAAAATAGTGAAGTACATTGGCCTTGTTAACGGTGAAGCGGTTATTGGAGCCAATTTTATCAAAGATTTTTTTGCCGGTATCCGGGATATCGTGGGCGGGCGCGCCGGTGCCTACGAGCAGGGCCTGCGCGAAGCTAAAAGCATTGCCGTGCGCGAAATGATGGACCAGGCCCAGCGGCTGGGGGCTACGGCCATAGTGGGGGTCGACCTCGACTACCAGACCATTGGCAACACCAATACCATCCTGATGGTCAGTGCCAACGGTACGGCTGTTATTACCGAGTAAGTACTTAATGAGCCACGGCCGTACACACCGGCTCTGCTCCTGTTCACTCCCTCAAAAATCCTGGTATTATGTACTTACCTCTACTCAAACGTACGGCCAGCCTGCTTTCGGTAGGACTGGCTGTTATGGTAATAATCAGCAGTTGCCGGACCACAATCCGGGAAACCACCGACAGTACTCCTGAGGATTCAACCCGGGTACCTAATGAGCAACTCACTTTGCAGCAGCGTACCGTATACAATTTGCTGGTATGGCTTAAAGACCATCCCGACCAGGCCGATGAGCGTAGCTGTTTCACCATGGATGGCGTGGATGTTACTGAGTTGGATACGCTGTGCCTGCGGCAGCACCTCCACGAACTCCGGGCCACCGGACTGTTTGCAACCTCCTATTTCACTGCCCTGGAAAAAGAATTTGGCCAGATGCAGGCCCAAATTAAAGAGGAAGGCTACGCGGCGTCCAAAGACTACGACAGGTACTTCAACTCGCAGGACCCACCTGCTTTTGAGGAAACCATTGATCAGTTGGAAGCCGTAGGTACTACCTCCCTTTTTGGCGACGAAGCTTTTGTAAGTATTCCCTTCCTGAACCCCCGCTATACGCTTACTTATAAGTTACGAAAGGAAAACGGAACGTGGAAAATTAGTCATATTCTATAAAAAATACCGGCTACACCGCTTTGAAAGCCAGTGTAGCCGGTATTTTATCAGGTAAGTACTAATCAGAAAACGCCCTGGGCTATTTTGAGTACGTTATCGGACTTGCCCATGGTATAAAAGTGCAGTCCGGGTACGCCGTAGGCCATCAGCTCTTTGCATTGCTGCACCCCCCACTCTATACCCACCTGACGCACATCTTTATCATCTTCACATTTTTCGGCCTCCCTGACCAGTTCCTGTGGCATATTCAGGTGGAAAATCTGGGGTAGTATCGTCAGCTGCTTTTTGGTTGAAAGCGGTTTCAGACCCGGAATAATGGGAACGGTTATTCCCTCGGCGCGGCACCGCTCCACAAACCGGAAGAACATCTGGTTGTCGAAGAACATCTGCGTTACGATAAAGTCGGCCCCCGCGTCGACTTTCGCTTTCAGGTACTGGAAATCAGTATCCATACTAACTGCCTCGAAGTGCTTTTCGGGGTAGCCGGCCGTACCAATACAGAAATTCGTGGGGATGGCGTGGGTTTCTTCGTGCAGCAGTATGCCTTTGTTCATATTTACCACCTGCTCAATAAGCTCGGAAGCATAACAGTGGCCGCCTTCCTTGGGCTTAAATACGCCGACCGATTTTTCGGGGTCTCCGCGCAGTACCAGTACATTGTTGATGCCCAGGTAGTGCAGGTCAATGAGCATATCTTCGGTTTCTTCCCTGGTAAATCCTCCGCAAATAATATGCGGAACGGCATCCACCTTAAAGCGCTCCATCAGACGGGCGCAGATACCCACCGTACCCGGTCGCTTGCGGATGGGAATCCGCTGTATGAGCCCATTGGGTTGCTGCTTTTCTATGACTTCCTCGCGGTGGTAGGTAACATCGACAAAGGGCGGCTTAAATTCCATGAGTGGCTCAACCGAATCAAGCAACTGAACAATACTCTGGCCTTTGAGCGGCGGTATAATTTCAATGGAGAAGAGTGTTTTGCCGTTAGACTGGCTAATGTACTCCGTTACTTTAGTCATGTAGTACTATTAAATAGCTTAATAAACAGCTCCAAAGTTACTCAGTTTCGTAACGCCGAACCAAACTATTAAGCAGGAATGCAGTAAAAGGATGGGATAAATAAGAATTGTCCCGGCTCAGGTACCTGAGCCGGGACAGAAAACAGTTATTTCGGTTCTGTTGAAAGTATTTTGATGGCCTTCAGTACCACGGGCTGGCACCGCCACCGCTCGTTGGGATAGGTTTCTTTGAGTTCAGCCGTAATCTCTACCCGCAGTCCATCCTTAGTGAACGACTCGGGAATATTACAGGGACAATAAGGCGTAGTGGGGTCATCGCTGAGGTAAATATCCACCCAGGTTGCGGTGGGGTTTGTGGTAACACGCACCGCGCCCTGCTCGTTGGTGAGTACACTGGTAGTTTTCCGTTCAACGTAGGTACACTGCGATTCAGCCAGTGCCCCCAGTTCATCCTTGGGTTCGTCGCTGTTACAGGCAATGGTACCCAGCGCTACTAATAGTAAAGTTATATAAGTCTTCATCTCTTTTGTTCGTTTTGTCCAAAGAGATAGAAGTGGTCCAAACAGTTGGAAAAGCCTTTACCTATTTTTCAAAGTACCTTCTTGTCAGGCAGAAGCCAGGTATACAACCCCTCCTGCCATTGAGCTGAACCACAGCAACCGCCATGCCAGTTCACACATTTTTACCTGCCTCTCCATTACCTCTCCCTTCTATCTCTATTTTTTATGTCCATAAATTGCTTTGACTAATTACCGTCGGGTTTCCTTCTTTTTTACCGGAACATCCTCGGGGGGTTCGTTATAACCCCGGTGCTTACTCATATTATGTTCTTCAAATTCCTCCACGGCCTCCTGGTCCAGCCGGGCCGACGACTTAGCGGCGTCATCCTTATGTTTGGCTGGTCCTTTGGGACCTCCGGGGGATTGCGCCCCGCCTTCGATATTTTCATTATCGTCCTGTGACTCCATGGTATGGTTGGGTTATAAACTGTTGCCGAAGTACCAGCCGGATTATCCGCCCGAGCCTCATATAGGTACTGACAATTCGTATTCCAGGGGGAATGAGTGGTCGGGAAGTAGTAAACAGGGAAGTAATGGGAAGAAATGTACTCTTGGGGCAGGTGGGGGTGTTCCTTAAAATCCACATATAATAAAAATAGCCTACCGCATAACAGTAGGCTATTCCACGTAAACCCTCCTCTATCTGTGATTGTCGTTTTTATTGCATGTTGTATAAATCAAGAATTTATACAGCCTGTTAATAAGTTAGACGTTAAGATTATTTAAATCTCTGTGCCACCTGTTTCTACCAATTTCAGCAACACAGTAACAAGCTCATTATCAGGGCAGTATTTTTTTGACTTTTTTTCTTCCCTGAATTCTCGGGAAAAGATTCCCCAAAATGAGTTCCCCACTCGTACCCAATGTTCCCCAGAGTGTATACGTCACCCCACTTTTAGTAACATTTCTATGTGTTCAATGTCGTCTTCGAGGTACATCTCACTCACCTGCTCAAACCCAAAAGATTCATAAAATTTTTTCAGGTACAGTTGCGCTCCAATCCGGATAGGTACCTGGCTGTATAACTGGTACACCGCCCCGATGGACTCCTTCATTAACTGGCGTCCAATACCGTACCGGCGGTACTGTGGTGAAGTAACTACCCGGCCAATGGAAACCTGCTCGTAGGCAAGGCCGGGCGGTACCAGGCGCGTATAGGCAGCCAGAACTCCCTCCGGCGTCCAGCCCATCAGGTGGTGGCACGACTGGTCTTTGTTATCGATATCCAAAAAGGGACATTGCTGCTCAACCACAAATACCTCGCTCCGGAGGCGCAGCAGCTGGTACAGTTCATCCAGGGTGAGTTCGTTATAAGATTTTAAAATCCAGCTTAGTTGCATGAAAGTAAGGATTGGTTCATCTATGTACAGGTCCATCAGCCGCACGCAGCAGACGGTTTTTCAAAGTAAACGCATTGCATTGAATTTTCGGGTCAGGAAGTCGTCGGGCCGGATGCCTTCGCCAGATTATGGAAAAATTACCGCAGCAACTCCCGGCCCGCTCTGCTTTTATTGGTGCGGATAGGTTTGGTTTTGTAGTTTTGCGAAATAAATTTGATTTAAACCAAGCCTTATCAACGCCTATAATAATGGGAAGAGCATTTGAATACCGGAAAGCACGCATGTTTAAACGCTGGGACCACATGGCCAAAACCTTTACCCGCATCGGTAAAGATATAGTACTGGCCGTAAAAAGCGGTGGTGCAGAACCCAGTACCAACGCCCGTCTGCGGGCACTCCTCCAGAACGCCCGGGCCGCTAACATGCCCAAAGACACCATAGAGCGGGCCATCAAGCGGGCTACGGCCAAAGACCAGGAAGACTACAAGGAAATGGTCTACGAAGGCTACGGCCCCCACGGCGTGGCCATCCTGGTCGAAAGTACCACCGACAACCCCACCCGCACCGTGGCTAACGTACGCAGCTACTTCAACAAGCTGGGCGGCAGCCTGGGTACCATGGGTATGCTCGACTTTCTTTTTGACCGGAAATGTATCTTCAAAGTAGCCAACGACGGCAAAAGAGACGTTGAAGAACTGGAACTGGAGCTCATAGACTTTGGGGCCGATGAAGTGTTTCTGGACGAGGAAAATAATCAGATTGTGATTTACGGAGAATTTACCGCCTACGGCTCGCTCCAAAGCTACCTGGAAGAGAATAAATTTGAAATCGTAGAATCGGATTTTGAACGAATCCCGAACGATACCAAAAAACTAAGCGAAGAGGAAATAGCCGAGGTAGAGAAGCTCATAGAACGCATTGAAGAAGACGACGACGTGCAGCGCGTTTTTCATAATATGGCTTAAGTAGCTGATAGCTTGTAGCCAGTAGTTATTAGTTGAGGCGGCTCCTATGGGGAGTTGCCTCTTTTTTATTCAATAGCTTCTATCTTGTGCGTCTTTCCCTGGAATTGGAAGCTTTCCCCTACTCCCTTTCCCATCAGTAGTCTGCCAATGGGTGAAGCCAGCGATACGGCCATGACGGTAGTACCTTCCAGCGTTACCGGCCCCACGCTCACGGCCACAAAGAAGGGGCCGGCCGTAGTTCTGACCAGACTACCTAAGGCTACGCGGGTAAGTACCTCGGTTTCGTTGATACGGTTCAGTACCTGCCGCTCCTGCCGGGCCTGCTCGTACTGGCGGGCGTACATGTCCCGGTCGAGTTGACCCATAGCCCGAGCGGTTTCGTACTTATCGCCCACCGAGCTTTTGCTTTGTTCATTGGCCGAGGCCTGCGCGGCTTCCATCGCCTGCCAGGATACCGCCATCCGCTCGTCGAGCTGGGTTTTGAGATGAGTGATCAGTTGTTGTTTCATATTCAATCCAATATATTATTCCTACAGTAAGAATTAATTCATCTCATAAAGGCACAGTAGGATATACAACTTTGAAAGTAAGTACTTTTATTCTTTCTTCATTTTACTACTTCCAAGCCAGACTATTATAGCACTTAACTCCTTCTATAAATGAACAAAATAAAAGTTGCATTAGTAGCTCTTTCTCTAGCTGTTACTTATTGTACCTCGGCTCCGGAAGGCGAAAAAACTCTCCCAACAGGCACTCAAAGTGGTGCCCAGACTACTACTTCGACCTTATTACCCAGACTTCTTTACACGGATATTGATCCATCCATTTCGGTTAAAGATAAATCTCAGGAGGAGATAAAGGACTTACTCCACGAAATGTACGAAGTAGACCAGCGGTACCGGGACAGTCTACAAAACCAGAATAGACCTGAGAGAAGACGCTTTTACACCCAGAGGATGGGAGCTTGCGATGCTGCGAATCGTACTTTACTGGATAAAATTATCGAAGAAGTAGGCTGGCCCACCATCAGTCAGTTTGGGAAGAAGGGCGCTGATGCAGCATGGCTCGTTGTCTGGCATCAGCGCAGTGATAAACACTATTTAGCCAAGTACCTGGATCTGATGCAGCAAGCCGCAGAAAAAAAAGAGATGGACTCCACTAACTTCGCTTGGGTAAAAGAACGGGTAGAATGGCAGGCAAGGCAACAGTAAAGTAAGTACCTGCTACGAACAGTAAAAAGTTCTCCTGTTCGTAGCAGGTACTTATCTACCACCTCAATACGCCAGTACCGGCGACAGCCACCTTTCTATATCCTCTACGGACATATTCTTGCGGCGGGCGTAATCTTCTACCTGATCTTTATGGATTTTACCGACCGGGAAGTAGCGGCTGTCCGGGTGGGCAAAGTACCAGCCACTAACGCTGCTCGCCGGGTACATGGCGAAGCTTTCGGTAAGTACTATATCGGCTCTTCCCGCGTCCAGCAGGTTAAACAGGGTTTCTTTCTCGGTATGGTCGGGGCAGGCCGGATAACCGGGAGCCGGGCGAATCCCCTGGTACTTCTCCTTAATCAGGGATTCGTTATCCAGCTTTTCATCGGCCGCGTAGCCCCAGAACTCCCTCCGTACGCGCTCGTGCATCAGCTCAGCAAAGGCTTCGGCCAGGCGGTCGGCCAGCGACTTCACCATAATACTGTTGTAGTCGTCGTGCTGGCTCTCGTACTTTTCCAGCAAGGCCTCAATACCGAGCCCGGCCGTTACCGCAAAACCACCTATGTAGTCGGTATGGCCCGTTTCGAGCGGCGCAACAAAGTCTGACAGGCAGTAGTTGGGCAGGTTAGCCGCTTTCTGGCTCTGCTGCCGCAGGTGGTGCAGAACAGTCATTGTATCTACTACAACTTCACCGCCGTCCAGGGTTTGCGGATCAGTGGCTGCTGCGGATTCATCGCTATGGCGGCGGCTGATCTTATATTCCACATGGGTATGAGAACCATGCCGCTCGCAGGGTACCTCACGCTCCTGCTCTTCGAAATTATGCAGTAGTATGTCATCTTCGATAGCGTTGGCGGGCCAGAAACCAATTACGGCCTTAGCCTGCAAGGATTTATCCCGGATAATTTCACCCAGCAGTACCGCCGCGTCCTCGTACAGTTTCTGGGCTTCGCTTCCTACTATCGGATCTTCAAAAATCGCAGGGTACTTGCCGTGCAGCTGCCAGGTCTGGAAGAAAGGCGTCCAGTCTATGTACTTCGCTATTTCGGCCAAATCATAGTTTTCCAGCACGCGGGTACCCAGGAAAGTAGGTTTAGGCGCTATGTACTCCTTCCAGTCTATATTGACCCGATTCTGGCGGGCCGCTACAATCGGTACGTGTACCTTATCCGACTGCCGGCGCGCGTGGTCTTCCCGCAGTTGGGCGTACTCGGCTTTTATATCTGTAAGTACCTCCGCCTGGCTCTTATCGCTCTGCGTCAGTTTGCCGGCTACGGGTACTGAGCGCGACGCATCCAGTACGTGTACCACCGGTCCCGAATAATGCGGGTCGATCTTGACGGCGGTATGGATGCGGGAGGTAGTAGCGCCCCCGATCAGCAGCGGGAGGGTAAAGCCCTGGCGTTCCATTTCTTTGGCTACCCCTACCATTTCGTCCAGAGAGGGCGTTATGAGGCCCGACAGACCAATAATGTCAACGTTGTGCTCTTTAGCGGCCGCCAGGATTTTATCGGTAGGTACCATCACCCCCAGGTCAATGATTTCGTAGCTGTTACAGCCCAGTACTACGCCTACTATGTTTTTACCAATATCGTGTACGTCGCCCTTGACAGTAGCCAGTAGAATTTTACCGACCGGCTTGGCATCGGCCTGTTTGTCGGCCTCAATGTAGGGTTGCAGGTAAGCCACGGCTTTTTTCATTACCCGCGCCGATTTTACTACCTGCGGCAGGAACATTTTCCCTTCACCAAACAGGTCACCTACTACACTCATGCCGTCCATCAGCGGACCTTCGATCACTTCCAGCGGGCGGCTGAACAGGTGGCGACATTCTTCTACGTCTTCTTCTATGTAGTCGGCGATACCCTTCACCAGCGAGTGGGTAATACGCTCCTTCACCGCTGCTTCGCGCCAGCTCAGATCCGGCCCCGACTGGGTTTTGCCTTTATCCTTGATGGTCTCGGCAAAGGTCACCAGACGCTCCGTGGAATCCGGGCGGCGGTTGAGCAGCACATCCTCTACCAGCTCCAGGGTTTCTTTGGGTATTTCGTCATAAATCCCAATTTGTCCGGCGTTCACGATACCCATGTCCAGACCAGCCTTGATGGCGTGGTACAGAAAAGCGGTATGAATAGCTTCACGAACGGGCTCATTGCCCCGGAAACTAAACGATACGTTGGATACCCCGCCCGATACCTTGGCGTACGGCAGGTTAGCTTTTATCCAGCGAACCGCGTTGATAAAGTCTACGGCGTAGTTGTTATGCTCTTCGATACCCGTAGCAACGGTGAGAATATTAGGGTCAAAAATGATGTCCTGGGGTGGGAAGCCTACCTCGTCTACCAGGATGCGGTAGGCGCGTTCGCAGATCTGAATACGGCGCTCGTAGTTGTCGGCCTGTCCGTCTTCGTCAAAAGCCATGACTACCGTAGCGGCTCCGTAGCGCAACACGGTACGGGCAACTTCTTTAAATTTCTCTTCTCCTTCTTTTAGGGAAATGGAGTTGACAATGGCTTTGCCCTGCACGCACTTCAGACCCGCCTCGATCACCTCCCACTTTGAGGAGTCAATCATGATGGGTACCCGGGCTATGTCGGGCTCGGCGGCAATGAGGTTCAGGAAGGTTTTCATGGCCTCGGCCCCATCAATCATCCCTTCGTCCAGATTTACATCAAGTACCTGAGCACCGTTTTCGACCTGCTCCCGTGCCACGCTCAGGGCCGCGTCGTACTGATTCTCCCGTACAAGGCGGGCAAATTTCTTGGAACCCGTTACGTTACAACGCTCACCGATATTCACAAAGTTGGTCAGGGAGGTAATCTTCACCGGCTCCAGCCCCGACAGCTTCATGTTGGAGTCGTAGGCGGGTAGTTGCCGGGGTTTATGGGTAGCCGCCAGGTTGGCGATCACCCGTATGTGGGCGGGCGTAGTACCGCAGCAGCCCCCAATGATATTGACCAGACCGTCCTTCAGAAAGCCGCCTACTACCTCACCCATTTGTTCGGGTGTTTCGTCGTATTCGCCCATTTCGTTGGGTAAGCCCGCGTTGGGGTGAGCCGAGGTATAAAAAGGTGCTTCGTTGGCTAAGGTCTGCACGTACGGGCGCATCAGGTCAGCCCCCAGGGCGCAATTAAGCCCCACCGAAAGCAGCGGCAGGTGCGAAACCGACGTTAGAAAAGCTTCGGTGGTTTGCCCGGACAGGGTACGGCCGGAGGCATCGGTAATGGTACCTGACACCATGATGGGCAGCGGCTGACCGTCAACCCACTTCCAGGACGGAAGCGGCGTAACGATCTCTTTGCGGGCGTCTTCAAAGAATTTATCAATGGCAAACAGAGCGGCCTTGGCGTTTAGGGTATCAAAGACCGTCTCTACCAACAGCAAATCACACCCACCGTCGGTTAGCCCGTGTACCTGTTCGTAGTAGGCGTTAACCAATTGGTCAAAAGAAATAGCCCGGAAGCCGGGATTGTTCACATCGGGCGAGAGGGAGGCCGTGCGGTTAGTGGGCCCCATTGAACCGGATACAAAACGTGGTTTGTGCGGCTCCCGCTCCGTAAATTTATCGGCTACCTCCCGGGCCAGCCGCGCCGACTCGTAGTTAAGCTCATACACCAGTTCTTCCATGCCGTAGTCGGCCATGGCAATCCAGGTACCCGAAAAAGTATTGGTTTCGGCGATATCAGCCCCGGCTTCAAAGTAGGCAGCGTGAATTTCTTTGATTATGTCCGGACGCGTCAGCGAAAGCAGGTCATTATTCCCCTTTACGTCCTGTGGCCAGTCTTTAAACCGTTCGCCCCGGTAGTCCTCGTCCTCCAGCTGGTAGCGTTGGATCATGGTACCCATTGCCCCGTCCAACACCAGTATCCGGTTTTTCAGAATTTCACGTATATCCACTTTCAGAGCAGTCGCCATAGTATTCATTCTATTCAGTTAAATGCTTATTGAGCTTTCCATCAATGTAAAAAGTACCCAAAGTAAGGATACTTAAAGTACACAAATTTAACTGAAAAGACTTTTTATTCCATTTATTAAAATAATTCAGCTTATTTATCTATAAATATCCACTCTTGTACCTATTATATCTAAATTAGCAAGTACATTCCCAACTTATTCAGATATTCTATCTATGCATATTTTAGACGATACTGACCGCTCCATTTTGCGTTTCCTTCAGAACGATGCTACCCTCAAAACCCGCGAACTGGCTGCTATGCTCAATCTGTCCTATACCCCCGTGTACGAGCGGGTCCGGCGGCTGGAAAAGGAGGGAGTTATAAAAAAGTACGTGGCGCTGGTCGACCGCGACAAGGTAGGCAAGAAGCTGATGGTGTTTTGTAATATCGCCCTGAAAGAGCATTCGCGGGCCATTGGGGAGCGATTTGTGGAGGCCGTCATGGCCATACCCGAGGTACTTGAGTGTTTCAATATTTCCGGCGACTACGACTTTCTACTCAAGATAGTCGTGAACGATATGCCCGAGTACCAGCAGTTTCTGATGCAGAAGCTGGGCTCCGTTGAGAACATCGGCAGTACCCACAGTCTGTTTGTGATGGGTGAAATCAAGACTTCTACGGAGCTGAGTGTATAGGTGCCCGGCCCTTTAAAGCAACAAAAAAGGGTACCTCGTATGAGGTACCCCAAAGGAAATAGTAAGTACTGCCCAATCAGTAGCTACTATCTTTTCTTTTTCTTTTTGCCGTGCATGGGTCGGTCCATGGCCTGTACAAATGCCCCATCAGCATCAAAAACCAGTACCCTGTTGGTATCTCCGGAAACAATATGGACAAAGTAGTTGCCATCGGCGTTGGTACCGGCATGCTTAATCTCGGCACCGCTGTAGTTGGTGCCGATATAGCCGGGAATGCTACCCGGCAGGGCACTTACCTCTACTGGTGTTAGTTTGGCTTTTTTACCGTGACGCTGTAGTTCCTGCGCAAAAGTACCATCCGCCTTAAACAGCACTCCTACGTGCGTTCCGTCTGCTTTTTTTACGGCTACCACCAATTTACCTTCGGCATCTTTACCCGCAAACAAGATGGTGGCTCCGGCGTAGGTACTGCTGATGTAAGCAGTTACCGCAGCGGGCAGGTCAGCCGTGGCTACTTCGGTGAGCTTCCCCTTACATTTGGTTTGGGTTACGGGGTCAGCCTCCACCGCAAAGCGGGCGGCCGACAAGGTGAGCTGGTCCAGCTCAGTTAGTTCGTCGGGTGCAATGGCATCCTTTTGGCAGGCCGACAAAAAGCCCACCAGAATCATCATGAAAAGAAAGGCAGTTTTTTTCATTGTAACTGGGGTATGTTAAGGTTTTAAAATTTACTTTCACTTGCCATTACGTCGTCCCCATTTTAAGTGTGGCAAAAATTTTCAATAAATATTTTTTCGGCGTACTGCCACATTTTTATCCATACAAGCGTAGTAAAGCATACAGGTAGTAGTTACATCAGAAGAAGTACCCAGGCTCATAGACTTTTACTCCGTTTGTTTTTCAGGAAAAAGAAAATAGAATTCTCAGAGGAGGACTTCGAAAGCGTCGTACGGGCGTGCCTGGCGGGTAGCGAGCAGGCACAGCGGGCACTTTTCAAGCAGTACTTTGGCTATGCCAAGAGCATTTGCCTGCGCCACTGCTCGTCCCCTGAAGAAGCCGAAGAAGTCCTGAACGAAGGTTTCTTCAAAGTGTTTCAGCACCTGGACCGTTACGATCCCAGCCAACCCTTTAAGGCCTGGCTGCGGACCATCCTGATCAACACGGCCATCAGCCATTACCGCAAAAACGTAAAGTACACCCGCGACACGGTGGGACTGGAAGATGCCACTTATCCGAAGTTTGATGATAACATTATTGAGAAAATAACCGCTGACGAAATTCTGGAACTGGTGCAACAGCTTAAACCTATATATAGAACAGTTTTTATACTATACGTTGTAGATGGCTACAATCACCGCGAAATAGCCGATCTGCTAGATATTAATGAGGCCACGGTGCGCTCCCACTACGTCAGGGCGCGCGCACGGCTACAACACCTGATCAAACGATCATACCCCGACCTGTTTCCGACCGATTGGGGAGTACAGTCCTATAGACAAAATGAAAACTAACCGATTTGAGGAAAATCTACGTAAGAAGCTAGAAAGCATTGAGCCGGACTTTGAAGAAAAGGACTGGCAGCAGATGCAAACCTACATGCGCCAGCAGGCGCCGCCTTCGTTCTGGCAAACCCACGGACAATGGGCAGGCTATGCTCTGGCCGGAGCCACGGCCTTGGTTACGGTGGTACTGTACCACCAGCAGAGCCAGCAGAGCGATCAGCTCCGGCAGGAAATCGCTTCCCTGAAAAAGACGCTGGAACAGCAGCAGGCGGCGCCTCCCGTGGTCATTGAAAAAACGGATACGGTATACGTACTTAAATCCGAAAATAAGCCGGTGCAGCCGGAAGCGACCCTTTTTGAAGAAAAGCGGCGCGAACTGGCGACCCTGGAAAGGGAATCGGCCCGACGGACTCAGGTTTCCCCCAACGAGCTACCGCCCCCCCCGGGCGACCTGGTCAGGGAACAACCGCCCGGATTTTCGGCTGAATCATCGGCTCCTGCTGCTACCACTCCGGCCGAAACCGAAAAAGCAGTCCTGCCCGGACCGGTCGGTCCCGTGCCGGGTAGTACTCAGTCCGCCGCTCCTGCTCCCGAAAGTACAAGCGGCCGCCCGGCTCCCAACACTGGTAGCTTAGCAGAATTGGTGGCCGGCATTCCGGTGGCCGGCATCCCGGTGGAGGGTACCTCAGGAGCCAAAGTCCCGACTACCCCACAGGCTCCTGTCATCCTCCCCGAGTACCGAACCGAGCTGGCTCCAGTGGAGTTTTTACGTGCCCGGCCACTGTCCAACCGAACCAGCCTGGGGCGCAAACTAGCGACCCGGATGCCCAAAGCCACTGTCAACCGACCTTTGGCCGTAACACCTCTCCCTGCGCCACCGTCTAAGGTAGCAGCCCCGCCCCAACCTACCGAAAGCCAGAAGGCGGAACGAATCCTGCCCGAGCTGCCGGTACCTTACCGGATAGGTGTGGGGCAGCAGTGGGAGGCCCGCGCCAAGGCTACTACCCTCTGGGCCGACATCCTGCTGGGCAGGCACCTGAGCGTAACTACCGGCCTCAGCTGGCTTAAACCGCAGGAGGAAAGGTACTTTAACGAGAAAGTATTCCGTGAAAAAAAGCGGCAGGATTTCCGGGCTAAGCACGGCCGGGGTATTCCGCCCAGCTTTGAGGTATTTAATATAACTACCCGCACTACGCTGGTACAGGTACCGGTGGGTGTTACCTTCCGAGGCGAACTGGGGCGGGACTTTGCCTACCTGCTCGGCGCTGGCACCAATCTCAATGTGCGTACCCGTCAGGTACTTAGTTTTGACCTGCGCATACCCACCCAGCAGATTGACCATTGGACCAAAAGAATACTTCCCCCGACACCGACCTTCACCAATGTACAGGTATCGGCGGGTATTGAAAAACGCTGGAATCCTATTGTGTTACAGGCTGATGCCTACCTGATTTCGAGAGATAGTCCGCGGTCGTACCTCCCCGACAAACAAAGTCTGGGCGTTCGCTTCAAGATTCTCTACCAGTTTGGGAAGGTCCGGTAGTACCTTCTGAAACAGGGCGGTTTCTGCCTCCGTTTACATGGGGCTTCGGCAGTACGTGATTTCTAATAAAAAACTCTATTTTTGGGGTTCAATCACGTTTCACACAAAATAGAGCCACTTGAAATTCGCCGCCATTGATATCGGTTCCAACGGAGCCAGAATGCAGATTTCGTCGGTACTGCACGATGAGGAAAACATTCGGTTCAAGAAGGTAGAATACGTACGCTTTCCGCTCCGGCTTGGACACGATGTGTTCACCGAAGGCCAGATTTCTTCGTTCAGCGAAGACCGCATGATGAAACTTATGCTCGCCTACCAGCTTCTGATGGAACTGCACGAAATAGATGATTATATGGCCTGCGCCACTTCCGCCATGCGGGAAGCCGAAAACGGCCTGGAAGTACGGGGACGAATTGAACAACGAACCGGTATTCATATTCAGATAATTGACGGGCAACGGGAGGCTGAACTGGTAAATAATGTGGTGGTTCAGTCGCTGGGAGAAGGGCAGTACCTGCACATTGATGTAGGCGGAGGTAGTACCGAGCTAAACGTCTATTCGGATAAAAAGAAGATTAAAGCCAAATCGTTTAAGCTGGGATCGGTGCGGTTGCTGGAGGGCACCGAATCGAAAGGGTCCTGGAAAAAAATGAAGGAATGGATTGAGGAGCATGTAGACACCCAACAGCCGGTAAAGGCCGTAGGTACGGGCGGCAACATCAACAAGTTGTTTGACCTTTCTTCCAAACTGACCGAAAGCTCCACCAGCCGGGCCGAAATTGAACGCATGCACCAGTATATCGGTGATTTTTCGCTGGAAGACCGTATTAACAAGCTACAACTCAACCCCGACCGGGCCGATGTCATACTACCGGCGGGCGATATATACCTGTCGGCCATGAAGTGGGCCGGAGCAGAGGTTATTTTTGTACCCGACGTGGGCCTGAAAGACGGAATGCTGCAGCTGCTTTACGAGCGTAGCTGCCGCCGTAAGAAGAAATAAGAATCTATAAAAAAGGCATTGAATCCGGGATTCAATGCCTTTTTCAGGTTTATTACCACACGTTCTCCAGATCCTTGGCGGTGTAGCGATGGTTACGCTCCGCAAATACTGACCTTTCGCTTTCTCGCCTCAGTGAAAGTGGATTTTGTTTTTTCTTGCCTATCCGTGATAGCACCGCGATAGGGAACAGGATGATAAAAAACACCACCGACAGGAGTATCCGTCCGTTGATAGCTCCCAATACTTCGGCAATTTTATACCATCCCTTCACGATCAGGTCGCCCACTACGGGAATAGCGATGCAAAGTACTCCGATCAGAACGGCGGCGTACAGTAGATAGATGCCCTCAAAAATAAAATACAGGACTAAAAGCCCCGTTACGATTACCAACTGGGCTTTGGCTTTGTCTGCTTCTGTCATTCTCTTGGTTTCAGGATTAGAAAATAGTATAGATGTATACCCGGAGCTACGGCTCCGGGTGGGTACTCTATTGGGTTACTTTTGTTAGAACAAGGTGTAAATAAACGGAGCTACTGCCGAACCACCACCAATCACAATCAGGATACCAATCAGCAACAACACAATAATTACCGGTGCCAACCACCACTTTTTGCGTTCCTTCATGAAGGAAAATAAGTCATTCAGAAAATCCATAGTTATAAATACAGTTTGATGTTAAGTCTTGTGTGGTAATAGAAATTAGCTGCTTATTGTTTCACATTTCTATTCTTTGTCATGGCTTCATAGACCCGCTGGGTCATCAGGGCGTTAACAGGCGGACCGGCGTGGCCGTCGTTTTTGCCTACTACCCGCTCCTTTTCAGGAATATTCTTTACTCCGTCGGTGAGGGTTACTACGTTGACGCCGTTGGCCCGCAGGTAATCTTCCACGGGTTTGGTGTACTGGGCGCTCTTGTCCAGTTGAAACAAAAACGGAACAAAAACCGCGTACATGTCGGCTCCGGTACTATCGCGGTAAGCCAGTATCTGCGACAAATCGCGCAGGTGGGCATTGAGTACGGTGGTATCGGTATAGGCCTGTTTTACAAAGTCTTCGAATGTACTAAACGAAGTATGGGGTAGTTGCCAGTATACAAAGTTCGGCAAATAAAATCGTTTTACTACCGTGGTCAGCGGGCCTTTCAGGTCGGCGTAGGGTTCGGCCCCGGAGAGCGAAAGCCCTTTTTCCCGCCCTACTTTCTCGACGTCATTGGGAAAGTACTGCAGGACAATAACGTCCGGCCTGACCGGGTACTTCTTCAGGCGCTGCGCTTCGTCGCGGGTGTCGGAGCCGGAAACGCCCAGGTTGTACACGTCGTACTGGTCGGGTCCCAGCTTTTGTTCCAGCTGATTTGAAAAGCGATCGTCAAGGCTTTCCAGTCCGTGTCCGGCCGCGAAAGAATCCCCGATAACCAGTACCTGGGTTTTGGTAGTATCCGAAGAAATTTCCTTGTCGCGGTACCCCTGCGCGTTGAGGGGCTTCCAGTACTTGGCCCACCAAATTTGGGAGGCTTTGGACAGTACCCCCTCGTGGCTCTGAGGTACGTACATGAACACAATTTCCAGAAAAATAAGAACCACGGCCAGCGGCACCACCAGCGTTACAATGTTAGCCAGTATTCCCTTTGCTTTGCTCTTTACCACACCGTAGTAAAATATACGCAGGATTTCGATAATGATCAGTAACCAGAATACGGTCTTGGCCAAACGAATGGAAAAGCTGTCACTCTGGGGGGCTCCGGGATATTCAAATTCAATCTGAAAACGTTCCGGATAAAAAAGGAATACAAACAGTACGCCCAAAAGGCCTATTCGTATCAGGCTTGTAACGATTTTGGAGGTCATTGTTTAGTCAAAGTCGCTGTTGGTTGGCTAACGGTGGTCGGATATACCCATTAGTACTTTTAATTAATCCAGCACAAACTCTTCCTGCCAGTTGTCTTTTTCCTGCCATTCGGGTTGCTGGCGCTTATCAAAAACGTAATTCCCCACAACCAGGTAATCCATTTCGGTGCGCATAAAGCAGCGGTAGGAATCATTGGGGGTGCATACAATAGGTTCCCCGCGTACGTTAAAGCTGGTATTAACAATAACTCCGTAACCCGTTAGTTCCTTGAACGAATCAATGAGCTGGTAGTACCTGGGATTAGTCTCCTTATGCACCGTCTGAATACGCGCGGAGTAGTCAATATGGGTAATCGAAGGCAGGTCCGAACGCAGGTAGTATAGCTTGTCGCGCACATCCATGGCGTCATAGTCGGGCGGCAGTGGCTTCCGCCGGCTTTCGGCAACCGGATGTACCAGTAGCATGTAGGGCGAAATACCGTCATAGTCAAAGTAGTCGGCGCAGTTCTCGGCAAGAACCGAAGGGGCAAACGGACGGAACGATTCCCGGTACTTGATTTTGAGGTTCAGCTTTTTCTGCATTTCGGCGTTGCGCGGGTCACCCAGGATACTTCGTCCGCCCAGCGCACGCGGGCCAAACTCCATCCGGCCCTGTACCCAGCCTACTACGTTGCCTTCGGCCAGCAAGCGGGCTACTTCGGTACTTAAGTCCTTGAAATTTTCGTAGTAGGTATAAACGGCTTTGTATTTTTTGGCCGTCAGTTCCACATCCAGATCCGAGAAGGTGGGTCCCAGGTAAGAACCCCGCATAGCGTCGGGTGCCCAGGAAACCTTGCGCTCCTGCCCGAAGTAGATATGGTAGGCAGCCTGGGCAGCGCCCAGAGCACCACCGGCGTCACCGGCAGCCGGCTGAATAAATATTTCTTTAAAGATATTTTCTTTCTGAAGTTTCCCGTTGGACACGCAGTTGAGGGCTACCCCGCCGGCCATACACAGGTAGTCGGCTCCGGTGAGGCGCTTGGCTTCGCGGGCCATCCGGACTATGGCCTCCTCGGTAACCCGCTGAATAGCGAGGCCCAGGTTACAATGTTCCGGATCGAGGCTGTCCTCGGGGTTTCTTTTCTTAAAGCCAAACAGTTGCTCCCACTTGTGCTCATTGACCATGGTAAGGCCGGTAGCGTAGTCGAAGTACTCCTGGTCGAGCCAGACCGAACCGTCTTCTTTGAGCTGAATCAGGTCTTTAAGAATAATGTCAACGTAGCGGTCTACATCCGGTGAGAGGGGGTTTCCGTAGGGGGCTAGTCCCATCAGTTTGTATTCGCCCGAGTTAACCCGGAAACCCAGAAAATAAGTAAAGGCCGAATACAGTAGGCCCAGCGAATGCGGAAAACGCAGTTCTTTCAGGATACTCAGGTCCTTGCCTTCGCCCAGACAAATAGAAGCCGTTGCCCATTCACCCACGCCATCTACCGTCAGGATAGCCGCTTTGTCGTAGGAAGAAGGATAGTAGGCGCTGGCCGCGTGCGACAGGTGGTGCTCCGGGAAGAGCATCTTCACCGGTTTTTTCTTATCATAACCCAGCTTAACGAGCTCTTCGTTGATCAGTCGCTTGAGGAACATTTTTTCCTTGATCCAAACCGGCATTGCGGTTATGAACGAGCGTATACCTTTGGGAGCAAAAGCGTAGTATGTTTCGAGTAAGCGCTCAAATTTGAGCAAGGGCTTATCGTAAAATACAATAGCATCAAGTTCATTGATATTTAATCCGCCGTACTCCAGACAGAATTTTACGGCGTTGGAGGGAAAGCCCGGATCGTGTTTTTTGCGGGTAAATCGTTCCTCCTGGGCTGCTGCCACGATTTCACCTTTATCAATAAGCGCTGCTGCGGAGTCGTGGTAGAATGCTGAGATTCCTAATATTTTCACAGTTAATAAGTTATTCTTTAGTTTAGTTAAAGTATAGATACCGGCTACCTTTATGTTACTGCAAGAAGAAAATTCTCAATCCAATCGCCGTTTCCATATCAGAAACAAATTTTACAAAACTATGTTTAATACACTTTTTTCGGCATGTGGCTTTTCAAAGGCTAATTTGTAATATATTGAGGTAGCACTTTCAAAAGTGTTGCTGCTGCTACTTCATGACCTTTGATATTCCAATGAGAATCATTCGGAATATAGGTTGGTGTATCTTTACTATTTGCAATAAACGTTGGTAACAGGTCAATTACCGGTATCTTCATTTCGCTTAGTTTCTGATGTAAGACTCTGTTTGGCTGGCTGTTATCCCAAATTTCCGGCCCCATTACCATATTGTCCATAACTTCTTTTCTAAGCTTTTCATTAACCTGCATTTCATCAGGCAGAAGTACTACTAAAAGCTTGATTCCTTTAGCTTTACAAAAGAAACTTATTCTTTTCAGGTAGTAGAGCGCATCAACGATATCTCGTTTAAAACGTAAATCATCTTTACGAAATATGTAACACCTCTCCGATTCTATACCCAAATATTTTTCTGGCTTGTAGGTACTACACGTATCACAATAGGAAGCCCCTTCTCCATACGTCGAAAAGCTGGTACCTTTTCCAATGCTTGACGTAAATTTATAAATATAATAGAGGGCTGAGGCCAAATAGAAGTAGGAATACATCTTCCGCTTTCGCGAACTTAAAGTACTCTCAACGATATCATTTCCAACAAAAACTGACACTATTGCCATATCGGGTTGCATTGGAAGTGCTTCATTAGCAAGTACTGCAAGGTAATCAGGGGGAGATGTACTGGCGATCCCCATATTGACGATTTCTATAGCGGGCTTCTTTATTCTACCATTAAGAGAATCTTCCAGGATCTTTAAATAATTATAGGAGTAAGGTACTACCCCAAAGGTAAAGGAATCGCCAATCCCCACAATCCGAAAAGTACCATCTTTCTTGAGGTTATATTCAATATCCTTGAACCCCTTAGAGTTTAACGGAAAGCCATAATTATCAGAGTGAGGCTTTCCACGATACTGATTATACGAATCATCGTGGAATACGCTTGAGGGATAAAAAAAATTAAATACTCTTAGGCTTACCTCTATAATACAGAGGTTTATAATTACCAGGATTATCCAGAAAAGAGCCCTTTTAGGCATTTTGTTCGATTTAAAGTACACAGAGTACTTGGTGGCAGAACAGTTCCATCTCCTTATTTATCAAACACTTACGCCCTAAATAAATATTAACTTGTACTTAACTCACCTACTATGCGACAGCAAAACTAAGAAGTATGGTGGCAAAATCAAATAATCGTGAAATTGTATAAATAGTAGAGCTATTGCACAATTCCGCAGTAAAACTAGTTCACGCCTTTGGTGAGGTTCTTGGTTATCTGACCTATTATGGATCAACATCCGGAAGCTAAATAATAGCTATGGAAATTAGCCGTAAGTACCCCAGGAAAATTTACCACTACGCTTTTTTCCGTATTTTGGCCGTATGACGACAGATTCAGAGCCATCCGGAGCCCTCTGGGAAAATACTGCCTATAAAGTTGGGCTCTTTGAAAATAAAGCGGCTGCTTCCATTCCTATCAGCTTTTCACAGGCCACCCCTGATTTTGTACCTTATCTTTACAACCGGGCAGACCACCTGCTCACCCAAACGGACGGGCCGATCTTTACTTTCTATCTGCTGGAGAAGTCTTCTCACCACCTTCTTGCTCTGTTGTCCCTTACGGTAGATGAAGAGAGGAGCGCTTGGTCGCCTCCGCGGGCGCCTTTTGGCGGCATCCAATGTTCAGCAGCGGCGCCTCCCGAGGCGGTGGCCTTCCTGCTGGACTGCCTGAAAATCTGGGCCCAAACCCATTCAATTACAACTCTTACGCTTAAAACGGCCCCGGCCATTTACCAGCCCCGGCAGCACGAGCTACTTCATCAGCTGTACGTAAAAACCGGGTTTACAGTTTTAAATCAGGTCCCGAATCACCATATTCCGGTTAGTTCGCAGGCGTTTTCCAACCTGCTTTCACCAGCCGAGCGCCGTCGGCTCCGCAAGTGCCAGCGGGCGGGACTGGTAGCGCGGCCCTGGTACCAACCCGACGCCGAAGCGGTATATAGGTTTGTGGAAACGAGCCGCTGCCAGCAGGGTTACGCGCTAACGCTGACGCTGGACAGACTTAGGATTCTGCTGCACCAGTTCCCGGACCATTTTTTGGTTTTTGCCGTCTACGACAGGGATACTATTGCCTCACTCACCGTGGCTGTGCGGGTGAGTCAGGAGGTACTGTATAATTTTTTGCCGGCTGATAACCTCAACTACCGTACCTACAGCCCTACCGTTTTGCTCAACGCAGCCTTGTACCAGTACTGCCAGGCCGGGCAAATGCAGGTACTGGACCTGGGTACCTCGCTGGACCATACCGGACAGCCCAAGCCCAGCCTCATGCGTTTTAAGGAGCGACTGGGGGGAATTGAGTCCCAAAAGATTACGTATCGGCTGGAGATAAGTTGATCAGATGCCCAGGCAGTTACCTTCCCGGTAAAATACACTGGTGCAGGAGTCGTGGCTGGTAATAGGTACCATACCCCGTATTTCGAGTTGACGAAATCCTTTTTCTTTTAATAAATCAATGGCTTCCTGGTAAAAAGTACGTTCGGAATTATCCAGGATAAGTACCCCGTCCGGTGTCAGGAACTCCACCCCCTGCTGCACACACTTCACCCGGCGGCGACCATCTACTATTATAATATGGTACTTTTTATTTTCCTCGGCTACCGCTCCCGCGTAGACCTCACCTTCGTCCAGCGACCGGTATAGTACCTGGGCGTTGGCGGGAAGTTGGGGAGCTACCTGCTTTACCCAGGCCGCATCGTGCTCGACGGCGGTAATATTTTTTACCCGCCGGGCGTACCAGCGGGTCGAAAAGCCGGAACCGTATTCAAATACCTCCAGGTGGGGCTTTAGCCGGGGCTCCAGGAAAAATATAAAGGAATAGTTGTACCAGGGCAGCGGTTGTCCCTGCGCATCCACCGATTGCTTGGTATGGTAGCTTCTGAACCAGCCGTAGTTCTTAAGCGCCCCTTCCAGAAAAAGCTGAACAATTCCCCCGAGACCGAGTGAGTTGAGCAACGCCCAAACCTGTAGTTTTATCTTTTTCAACGTAGTAGTTAATGTCAGACAAAAGTAGGTAGTTGCCCCGGATTACCGGAGCTTTTCCCGGATTATTGTAGCAATGCGCTCCGCGGCCCGGCCGTCCCAGAGGGGAGGTACCTGGCCTTTTTTTGAATTTCCCGCCAGAATGTCCCGTACCTGCGCCTCTACCGTTTCGGGATTAAGGTCCCTCAGCAGGTAGTTGGTACCCAATTCTACGGTTACGGGCCGCTCAGTACTATCGCGGAAGGTCAGGCAAGGTACCTGCAGGTAGGTGGTTTCCTCCTGAATCCCCCCCGAATCGGTTATGATAAGGGCGGCGTTTTCCATCAGGTGCAGGAACTCAAGGTACCCCTGGGGCTCCATCAACCGTACCTGCGGAATAGCTTCCAGCTCGGCCTTAAGACCCCATTTTTCCATGTTGCTCAGGGTACGCGGGTGAATTGGGAATAGTACCGTCTTGTGTTGCGCGGTATTGCGGGCTACCCGGACTATGCTCCGCAGGCCCTGCTCATGGTCTACGTTGGCCGGGCGGTGCATGGTCATAAGTACGTAGGAGGCGGGCGCTAAACCTGTTTCCTGCAACAGCGTCAGCTGCCGGGCCTTCTGCCGGTAGTGCACGAGGGAATCTATCATGACATTGCCCACAAAAAAGACTTTCCCATCCGGCACATTTTCCCGCTTCAGGTTGTCCAGCCCGGCCTGCTCCGTTACAAACAGGTAGTCGGAAATACTGTCGGTCAGGATTCGGTTGATTTCCTCGGGCATCCGGCGGTCGCCGCTTCGCAGCCCCGCCTCCACGTGCAGGACGGGTATACCTTCCTTTACGGCCACGAGAGCGCAGGCAATGGTCGAATTAACATCACCTACCACCAGCACCGCGTCGGGCTTTTCGGCGGCCAGGATCGGCTCAAACTCCAGCATAGTCCGGGCGGTCTGTTGGGTATGGGTACCTCCGCCTACGCCCAGAAAATAATGCGGCTGCGGGAGTTCCAACTGATTAAAAAACACCTCCGACATGCGGGCGTCGTAGTGTTGCCCGGTGTGGATAATTTTGGATTCAAGGTCGGGGTACTGCGAAAAAGCCCGGTGCAGGGGAGCTACCTTCATGAAGTTGGGCCGGGCTCCTACTATGTTCAAAATTTTCAAGGGTGCGTTTCGGTTGGGTGGTACCTGCAAATATAGACCGGATTTTTAAGTTGGCCCAGGACCGTGGACTTATAATCCGGCCAGGTACTTTCTACCCTACCGCTTTCAGTATATTCCCCGAAAGCATTCCTTTAAAAATGGCAGCCTTTCGGAGGTACCTTATGGTAAAAGCCCGGTAAGACGGCCTGCCTCACCTATTCCTGACTAATATTAATTAAAGTACTTTACGCATAAGTATGGTTTCAAAACTCCTCTTCGTCCTATTGTGGCTGCTGTCCGGATTACCCGCCCTGGCCCAGGTGGCTGTGGTTGAAGTAAGCGCCGGTCCGCACGACCGCCACGCTACGCCGGTGCAGTTCAAACCAGATAAGCCGCTATCGCCCGGTAAAAACTATTACCTGCTGAACACCGCCACCAAAAAACGGGTACCCGCGCAGGCCGTGGACAATGGTACTGTGTACTTTGTGTTGGACAATATGGCCGCCAACAGCAAGGGAACCTACCACCTGATGGCCGGTCAGGCGGGTGGAGGCACCGCCCGTCCTACGCTCGAGCAGCAGGCCGAAGGCGTACAGGTAAAGGTAGGTACCAAGCCCGTGTTCTTTTACCAGACCAAAGACGCGCTGCCGCCGAATACGGCCGAGCACTACCGCCGCAGTGGCTTTATTCATCCCCTTTACAGCCCCGACCGGCAGGTACTTACCGATGATTTTCCGGTGGGGCACACGCACCAGCACGCGTTGTTTGCGGCCTGGGTAAAAACTACCTTTAAAAACACCTCCGTAGATTTCTGGAACCAGCACCTCAAGACAGGAAATATTGAACACCTAAAGGTACTTGACGTGCAGCAGGGACCGGTAGTTGCCCGTTTGAAAACCGAATTGCGCTATAAAAGCCTCCAGTTCGGGGAGGTACTGCGGGAGGTGTGGACGGTAACGGTGTATCCGTTTACGGACTATTTTTTGTTTGACATTGAGCAGGAACAAACCAATACCAGCCAGGATACGCTGCACATTGATAAATATACCTACGGGGGAGTGGCTTACCGGGGCAGCCGCGAGTGGAACCGGACCGACTCGGTACACTTTACCAACCGCTGGCAGATACTGACCGACCAGAACAAGACCCTGACTGATGCCAACCATACCCACGCCCGCTGGGTGGACGCTACGGGCGTGGTAAATGGGCAGAAAACCGGCCTTACCGTATTTGGATTTCCTTCCAACCTCCGTTACCCGCAGGCCATACGGGTACACCCCGACATGCCCTACTGGTGCTACTCACCGATGGTAGACGGGGCTTTTTACATAGCGCCCGGAGGTACTTACCAAACCCGGAACCGGTACTATGTACATAAGGGTGAGGCAGATAAAAATCTCATTCAGCAAATTCAGAATAGCCTCACTGAGCCCGTAGCGGTACGAGTTGTGAGTAAGTAGTGGCGCTGACTCGTGCGCTTTTTGATTTTAAAAAGTTGGCCTAATGGTCAACTTATTTGTTTAAAGGTATATACCTTATTTGAGTGTTCACTGCGCCGGGCCAATGTGGATAAAATGACCGTTTAATAAAAAAATATTATACTTTATTGTTTATTGCCACAAAGGCCTAGTTTTGAACCACTATTAAAAATAAAAGTTCTACTGCTCCCTATTTTTGTAAAAAACCACACTATATGGCCTTTGGCGCTCCCCCCCGATTTACGCAGGAAATACATAGTATCGAGCTGCCCGCTGAACACTTTTTGACCCTCGCCATTGAGGCCATTCAGCTGCTCGATTGGTACGTAGGCTATAAAAGCGAATCGGGCCTGATGGCTTTCACGAATGCATCACTGGCTACGTGGAGTGAAGAGGTTACGCTGTTGATCGAAGGAAAAACCATTCGGCTCGTGAGCGAATGTACCGGTAGCCAACTGGCCGACTGGGGAAAAAATAAAAAGAATCTTGCCCGGCTGCTCCAGAAAGTGGAAGAGCTCAGGGCCGCACTCAGCCCGGAAGCGGTGGCGCTGCGCTACGAAGCACTGAAACCTACCCTGATTCCCGCGCAGGAGTGCGTGCTTCACCAGCCAACTCCTTCCTTTCAGGAAACCCTCACCGGCCTTTTTCCATTCCTGAAAGCCACCGGAATATAACCCTTTGCTGCCTTACTCGCCCCTGAAAGATAGTACTCCCAGCCCCAAGAACCGACCGGGCGTACGGAGAACTGTTGCGTAGCCGATTAGGCTAACTTCTACTTTTTAGCTTACTTCGTCCCCTATTTTACTACGAGCGAGCGTTTCAATGGGGATCATCATCCGGCAGGGGTTCAAGAGTTCAATAGTTACGTACGTTGGCGTGCTGATTGGTACGTTCAACGTACTGATCCTGTACAATCGTTTTCTGAGTCAGGAACAGCTGGGCCTGTACGCTTCGACCCTGCTCACTTTTCCCGTTATATATATGTCCTTGTCGCTGCTGGGGGTACCTTCGGTGGCGGTCCGCTTTCACAGTCAGTTTCAGGACGATGCCGCCCGGCGGCAGTTGTTCACCTTCCTGCTCGTTGCGCCGCTGGCGGGACTGACGGCTTTTGTGCTGCTGTACCTGCTCTTTAAACCCCTCTACCTCGACTTTTACCTCGACCACTCGCCCCTGCTGGTAAAGTACTACTATGTGTTTATTCCGCTGACGGTGGGGATGGTGTACCTGCAGGTACTGGAAGCTTACTCGCGCATCAGTCTGCGCATTGCGGTACCGTCGCTCATCCGGGAAGTAGGTCTTCGGCTGTTCAACAGCGCCATTGTACTTCTGTTCGGCTTTAACTACCTCACCTTCGACCAGATGGTGGCCATGACGGTCCTGAGTTACGTCCTGGCCATCCAGTTTATGCTGTACTACCTCTACCGGCAGGGGCGCCTCTACACCCGGCTTGATTTTGGGTTTGTGCGTCACCCGGCTTTTAAGGAAATGTACCGCTACGGACTGTGGGTCTTGCTGGGAGGGGCCAGCGCGGCTCTGCTCCCCCACATTGAGAAGGTACTATTGCCGGGTTTTGAGGGTGGTTTGGGCAATACTGCTATTTTTGACATTGCTTCTCGCATCGCGCTGGTTATCGCAATTCCACGCAACAGCATTGTCATGATCAGCGCCCCCATTATTTCGGAAGCCTACCAGCGCAACGACCTGAAACATATCGAAACTATTTATAAAAAATCATCCCTGAACCTGTTTATTATCGGGTCGTTTCTACTGCTGGGAATCTGGGGGAATATCGACTCTATTTTTACCCTGATACCCAAATCGGAGATTTATGCCCAGGGAAAATGGGTAGTACTGCTCATTGGACTGGGGCGGGTGGTGGATATGATGACGGGCCTGAATACCGAGATTCTGGTTAATTCAAAGTACTACCGCTACGACATTGTATTCATGATCCTTTTCACGGCCCTGCTGCTGGTCAGTAACCTGTTCCTGATTCCGCGCTACGGCTTCAATGGGGCCGCGGCGGCGGCCTTTTTGTCGGTCTTAATTTATAATATACTCAAGCTGCTGTTTATTCAGCAGAAAATGCACATCCAGCCGTTTACGGTAGGTACCCTGAAGGTAGTAGTGCTGATTGGGGTAACCTACCTGCTCCTGCAGCTGATTCCGGCTCCGGCAACGCGGGAGCTGGTACCGGTGCTGCTTGATATAGTAGTGCGTTCGGTGGTCATCACCCTGCTTTTTGGGGGAGGTATCCTGGCCTGGAACGTTTCGGAAGATATGAGCAGGACGCTGCGAAATGTGAAGGAATTGGCCCTGAGCACTTTACAAAAAAATAAGTCATGAGCCATTTGCCTGACCTGGCCCCCATCGTCGTATTTTGCTACAACCGTCCGTGGCACCTGCAGCAGACCATCGAGGCCCTGCGGCAAAATCCACTGGCGAAGCAGAGCCAACTGATTGTGTATTCGGATGGACCGCGGCGGGAAGAAGACCAGGTACCCGTCCGGGAAGTAAGAGCCTACCTGGCTACGGTGCAAGGTTTTAAAGGAACTAAAATAGTACTGTCTGAGAATAACCGGGGGTTGGCTACTTCAGTCATTGAAGGGGTAAGTGAGGTGCTGGAGCAGTACGACCGGGTTATAGTGCTGGAAGATGACATGGTATGTACCACCGATTTCCTGGACTACATGAATAGAGCCCTACGTACCTACTACCACCGGCCGGACATATTCTCGGTGACCGGCTACACGCCCCCTATCCAGCTCCCGCCCCACTACCCCCACGACCTGTACCTGGCTCCCCGCGCCAGCTCCTGGGGCTGGGGTACCTGGCGCGACCGCTGGCAACAAGCTGACTGGCAGGTGGGGGATTTTGAAAAACTAGTCAAAGATAAATCGCTGCGGCAACGCCTGACCCGGGGCGGTGAAGACCTCTGGCCCATGCTCGTGAAGCAGCAGCGCGGGGTTATTGACTCCTGGGCGGTGCGCTGGACGTGGAGCCAGGCCCGCCGGCAGGCGTACGGCCTGTACCCCCGCCACTCCAAAATCCGGAATATCGGTACCGACGGCAGCGGCACTAACTTTACCTTTAGTACCTCCGCCTACGGTGAGGTACTTGCCGAAGGCGAGGTCCGGCACACGGCCGATTTACAGCCCGACCCCTCGGTTATCGAAGCATTTCAACGGTACTACCGGTTGCCGTGGAAGGTAAAACTCAAGAATTTACTGAAATACGGCCTGTCAATTTTTTTCCTTTACAATCTAATTTAAAGTACTTCCATCGCGTATGTTCTGGCTACGTCAATTACTCAAGGAACCCTACCACGCCCTGCGTACCGCGCGCGACCGCGAGTTTATGCGCCTGCTCTGGAGCTATGGGGACCGCCACCGGCACCAGCTGACGGAAGTTAGTTTTGGTCAGTATCGGTTAAAAGTACCTGACACCATGTCGTTCCTGTTTCAGCACAAGGAGATATTCGCCGATGAGTACTACCTGTTTACGACGGAGCAGCCGCAGCCCGTTATTCTCGACTGTGGTGCTAATATTGGCATGAGTGTACTGTACTTCAAAGAGTTATACCCCCAAGCCCGCATTACCGCTTTTGAAGCCGAAGCCGGCATAGCCTCCCTACTACGCGGCAACCTGCAGACCAACGGGATTCGGGATGTGCAGGTAGTAGATAAAGCAGTATGGATCAATGAAGAGGGTGTCTGGTTTGGCAGCGAGGCCGCGGATTCGTCTTCTATTTTTTCGGATTCAAACCAGCGCCGCCTGGTACCTTCGGTCCGGCTGCGCGACTACCTGCGGGCACAGGAACGGATTGATTTCCTGAAAATAGACATCGAAGGGGCCGAAATAGAAGTTTTGGAAGACTGCCGCGACAGCCTGGGGCACGTCCGGAACCTGTTTGTGGAGTTCCATTCGTACCTGGGGCATCCGCAATCGCTGGCCAGTGTGGTCAAGGTATTTGAAGAAAATGGCTTTCGCTACTACCTCGACACCAACCAGCACCGAAAGCGTCCCTTTGTAACCCACCAGTACCGCGGCAACGACGCCATGGACCTTCAGCTGAATATTTTTGGGTACCGTTCCTAAATTAACTTCGGCTGGCGTACGGGTTGGGCGGAAATAGGTGTAGCGTAAAGCCTTCCCGCGCCAGTTGCTGCCGCACATGTTCAGAAGGCGTATTCTTGAAAATAACCGCGCAAAGTACCTGCGAAGGCATGAGCGAAAACCGGGTCAGGACATTATGAAAGGCCAGCTTCCGCTTTATTTTCCGGAAAGCCGGTGAAGAATCGTCCGCTTTCTCACTGGCGATGGACGGGTGGTAGTAGTTGTTATTGATGCCCTTGAACGCAACGGCCGGCAGGCCAATGCCATTGGCGAGCTTGTCCATTTCGCGTTCTGAAAGTTTAAAAACATAATTTCCAACCTCTTCGAACGAATAACGGTTTTTCCAGAATTTCTGGAGCAGGCCCGGGTCCCAGCGGTCCAGCAGATTCCGCATGGCCAGCAGCAGCGGCATGCGGGCTATGGGGTCATGGGGCTCCACCAGTATAACCGCCTCCCGCGCCACCCTGATCATTTCGTACACCGCCAGGTAAGGCCGGGGAAAGTGGTGATATGATTCTTTACAGAATACATAATCGAAGCTGTTGTCGGCGAAGCTGAGGCTTTCGGCGTTTTCAATTGAATACTTATCCAACACCCCGTAGGATCTGGAAAGCGGCAGGAAGGTACCTGCAATATCCGTAGCCGTTACGTCCAGACCTTTGGTAAAAAAGTAGTTGGCATCAAAGCCGTAGCCGTCGCCAATGGTCAGCCAGCTTTTTTGCTCCTGAGTAAAAGGAGTAGTTAGTGCCAGCTGCCGCTGATGAATCCAGTCATTGATGGTATGCTCGCTTCGCTCCCTGATCCATTTTTCAATGGCCAGGCGCTGCGCTTCCTGCGTAGCGTATTGCACATCGTACCAGCCCGAGTGAGCCTCGTGGCTCTTTTTTTCTACCGTCATAAAGACTAATTCTTAAATAGCTGGTGCAAGTATAGCACCATCCTTTTCTATTTCAAATCCCGTCAATTGTCCCAACTACTTTTACAACCAGAATCATTCCCTTACTTTGCAGCATGATTCTCCACCTGAATACATCCCAATGGGAAGGCGGTGCGGGCGTAGCGGCCTCCCGGCTCAACCGTGCTCTCCAAAAAAACGGCGTGGATTCTCATCTGTTGGTTCATCGTATCCAAAAGCCGGAACCCGGAGTAACCGCTTACGCCCAGGGCTTTTGGGGAGACAAACGCTTCTGGGCCCGCTTTGTGGCCGAAAGATTGTCCTTCCTGCCGTATGAAAAAGACAAAAGCGTCCGGTTTGCTTTTTCACCGGCCACGGTAGGGGTACCCATTGAGAAACACCCGCTGGTACGGCAGGCCAGTATTATACATCTCCACTGGATAAATTTTGGATTTATATCGCTGGCCGGACTGGACCGCCTTTTCAGGCTGGGCAAACCCGTGGTCTGGACCCTGCACGATATGTGGGCCTTTACGGGGGGCTGCCATTACAGCCGGGGCTGCGACCATTTTATGTCACACTGCCAGTACTGTCCTTACCTGGCCCGGCCCCATTCACGCGATATTTCCTTTTCCGGGTTTGAGAAAAAAAAAGAGCTGTTTGCTCACGCGCCCGTCACATTTGTAACACCGAGCCGGTGGCTGTGCCAGCTTACGCAGGAAGCCGCCCTGACCCGGCATTTGCCCGCCCGCACTATTCCCAATCCCCTTGATACTTCCGTATTTGCTCCCCGGCCCAAAGCGGAAGTACGTACCAGAGCCGGTTTACCTCCGGACAAGAAACTGGTCCTTTTTACGGGTGCCAATACGCAGGACCCGCGCAAGGGGTTTCTATTCTTCAAGGAAGCCATCAACGCCTTAAGTGTACACCATCAGGATATTGAAGTACTTGTTTTTGGTAAGTCACAGGCCGGTGCCTATCAGGAAATTGCCGTACCCGTTCATGACCTGGGCACGCTTTCCAGCCAGGAACAGATTGTAGAAGCCTACGCTGCCGCCGATGTACTGGTCGTTTCTTCGCTGGAGGATAACCTGCCCAATACGGTGATGGAAGCCATGGCCTGCGCAACGCCCGTAGTGGGCTTTGCCAACGGAGGCATTCCCGAAATGATTGACCACCAGCACAACGGCTACCTGGCTGACTACCGCTCCGCCGCTTCCCTGACCGAGGGAATCGATTGGGTACTGGCCCACAATCAGGCGGGGCAGCTATCAGCCAATGCCCGGCAGAAGGTACTGGACACCTACGCTGAGAAGGTCGTGGCGGAGCAGTACTCCCAACTCTACCAGTCGCTCCTGTAAGCTATGCCGCTGCTCACCATTATTACCATTACCTACAACGCCGAAAGGTACCTGGAGCGCACCCTGCGGAGCGTACAGAAAGCCCTGGTACGTATAAATGACCCTGGTTTGGTGGAGTACTGGATTATTGACGGAGCCTCTAAAGATAACACACTCGCCCTGGCCCATAAGTACCGGGAGGTACTTTCGCTCCGTATTCAGTCGGAGCCGGACCGGGGGCTGTACGATGCCATGAACAAAGGACTTGAAGCCGCCACGGGCAAGTACCTATGGTTTCTGAACGCGGGCGACGAAGTACACGACGAGGAGGTACTACAGAAATTGCTGGCGGCCCTGGAAAGCAAAGCCGATGTGTACTATAGTGATGCGCTGTTTGTCCGGGACGATGGCAGCCCCGTCGGACTGCGCAGCCAGGTAACCCCCCATACCCTGCCCACCCGGCTGAGCTGGCGCGATATGGCGCTGGGCATGAAGGTATCCCACCAGGCTTTTATTCCCAAAAGAGAACTGGCCCCCCGCTACGACATCACCAACCTCAGCGCCGATATTGAATGGGAAATTATGTGTCTCAAAAAGGCCCGTACCATCCAGTACCTCGAGCTGGTCCTGTGTAGGTACCTGACCGGCGGGCTTTCGGTCCAGCGCCACCGGCGCTCACTGCTTGACCGGTTTACGGTACTTCGTCGGCACTTCGGCCTGCTGCCTACTCTCTGGAACCACGTCCGGATTAGCTGGCGCGGCATGCTTTTTGCTCGGAAACGGAGCAGGTACTGGTCACCCTAGTCAAATAGTGATAGCCAGGGGACAGATTTGTTTAATTCCAACCTGATATACTATATTAGCCGCTGTCTTTTTTCTTACTATCCACTCCCCGTCTTTAAGAAGCAATAAATGGAATAATATCAATAGGATATTATTCCATTTATTGTTATTCAAATTTTTTACCGGAACAGCTTTGCGTTTTTTCCATTACGGACTCTTATTGATATATTTGTCACCTTAACTATTAAATTAATAACAGATTTTAAACCAAATGCCCATTTCTATCTAACCATTCATCACAACCCAACCTACTTTATGAGAAAAAACAGTCTACTAGCTCTTTTGACCCTACTCCTGACCTGGACAATTTCCCTTGCCCAGGACATCCGGGTTACGGGTACAGTAACCTCGGCAGAAGATGGTTCTGCCCTACCCGGTGTAAGTGTTCAGGTAAAAGGTACTACGCGTGGTACGCAAACTGACGCCTCTGGTGCTTATTCCATTAATGTACCTTCTGCTAATTCCATCCTGGTATTCAGCTTCGTGGGTATGACCCCCCGGGAAGAGACCGTTGGCGGCCGGAGTGTTGTAAATGTGCAGCTCGCCGCCGATACCCGCGCTCTTAATGAAGTGGTGGTAACGGGTTTTGGTACCCAGTCCAGACGTAACCTGACCGGAAACATCGCCAAGATTGACGGAAGTGATATTCAGGGAGTGCCCGTTACTACTTTCGAGCAGGCCCTGCAAGGCCGTGCCGCCGGGGTACAGATCACCTCCCTTAACGGTAAACTAGGGCAGGGTATCCAAATGCGCATCCGGGGGTCTTCGTCGGTAACGGCCAGTAACGAACCCCTGTACGTCATTGACGGTATCCCCATCACTTCCAGCAACCAGGGTACCAGTTCTGCTCCCCAAAACCCCCTGGCCGATATCAACTTTAATGATATTGAGTCCATCGAAATCCTGAAAGATGCTTCGGCTGCGGCTATTTACGGTGCCCGCGCTTCCAACGGGGTAGTACTGCTTACTACCAAAAAAGGAAAAACCGGCAAAACCCGCTTTAACCTCGGCTACCAGTTGGGTAGCAGCGAACCTACCCGTCGCCGGGAGTGGCTGAATACGGCCGAATACGTGGAGCTGTTCTCCGAGGCTGTACAAAATGAAATAAACAGAGGAAATTTGCCTGCCAGCTACCTAACCGGAAGTACCTACAGTCGGTTTACGCGCTACGCTGCCGGTGAACGCGCTAACTGGGAGCAAGGACTTGTTGACACAGACTGGGAAGCTCAGGCCTTTCAGAAAGCGCCCATGGGCCAGTTGGACCTGAGTGCCAGCGGAGGCGACGCCAAAACCCGTTTCTTCGTGTCGGGCCAGTACCTCGACCAGAAAGGAATCCTGATCAAAAACTCGTTTAAGCGCCTGAGTGGCCGGGTAAACCTGGACCATAAAGCCAACGATAATCTTTTGTTAGGAGTTAATTTGAACGTATCTCGCTCGTTAAACGGACGCCTGTCCAACGACAACGCTTTCTCAACTCCGATGCAAATCGTGGCCTTGCCACCCATCACGCCGGTTATTGACCCGCGAACCAATGAGCTTAGTGGTAACTATACCCTGTACTTCAACCCACTGTTAAACCGCGACTTCTCCAACAACGTGTCTACTTCGTACCGTACGCTGGGTAACCTGTACGGGGAGTACAAATTTAACAACTGGCTGAAGTTCCGGACTGAGTGGGGTGCTGACTTGTATACCCTCAACGAAGACCAATATTTTGGTAGAGAAACCGCCCGCAATACAGGTGCGCCCAACGGTCTGGGCTATAGCTCTTTTGCTCAGGTGACCAACTACACCACCAACAACTTCTTCTCGATGGGTACTACCTTTGCGGAAGTACACGATGTGGATGCCGTCGTGGGTATGTCGTTCCAGCGTTCCGATGCCACTTACAATTCAGTGGAAGGGCGTGAGTTTCCTTCCAATGCGTATCAGCGGATTACTTCCGCTGCTCGTATTACCTCCGGTAGCTCTACGGGAAGTAATTTCAGTTTCCTTTCTTACTTTGCTCGCGCCAACTACCGCTTTGCCAACAAGTACCTGCTGTCGCTGAGCGGACGGTTAGATGGTTCGTCGCGCTTTGGCGAGAACAATCGCTATGGTTTCTTCCCGGCGGCTTCGGCGGGCTGGATTATCAGCGACGAAGCCTTTATGCAGGGGGTACCTTCTCTGAGCCTTCTGAAGCTCCGCGCCAGCTATGGTCTGACGGGTAATGCCGAGATTACCAGCGTTAGCCCTGCAGGAGTTACGTTCCTTAATAACTTTGCTGCAAGAGGCTTATACTCCGGTGGTTCGGGTTATGCGGGTGTACCGGGCCAGAGTCCTTCTCAGATCGAAAACCCTGACCTGCGTTGGGAACAAACGGCTCAAACAGACATAGGACTGGACTTCGGCTTTTTCGGGGGTCGCCTGTCCGGTGAAATTGACTACTACACCAAGAATACCCGTGACCTGCTCCTGAACGTAAACGTGCCGGGTACATCCGGCTTCCGTACCCAGCTCCGAAATGTAGGACGCCTCGAGAATAAAGGCTGGGAATTTGTGCTGAATACGCAGAACACAACCGGAGATTTCCAGTGGAATACTTCCCTGAACCTGTCGGGCAACCGGAACAAAATTCTGGACCTGGATGGTCAGATTATTACCGGCGGCTACAACAACCGGGCCATGGAAGGACAGCCCATCGGTGCGTTCTTTGATATTGAGTACGCTGGTGTAGATCCTAACAATGGTGATGCCCTCTACTATCTTAACAGCGAGCGCCCCGACGGAAGCCGTGACCGCACCACTACCAACGATCCTAATGCGGCTGAGCGGGTTATTATCGGAAACCCCAACCCTACCCTGATTGGTGGTTTGACCAACAACTTCTCCTACAAAGGTTTTGAGCTGAACGTGCTGTTTCAGGGACAAGGTGGCAACCAGATCTACAACGCGGGCGGTAAGTTCCAGTCGGCCAACGGTGACTTCTTTGATAACCAGACCCGCGACCAGCTGAACCGCTGGCGCCAGCCGGGCGACATCACCGATATACCGCAGGCCCGTCTGTTCGGTGCTAATGGTACGGCGGAATCGTCGCGTTACCTACAGAATGGTGACTTTGTTCGTCTGAAAACACTTACACTGGCTTACACTTTGCCGACCGCTATCTCAAGCCGGGCCAAACTGGAGCGCGTGCGCCTGTACGTAACCGGCCAGAACCTGCTGACGTTTACCAACTACACCGGCTGGGATCCGGAAGTGAATGCTGACTTCCTGGCAGGTAACATTGGCCTAGGTACCGACTTTTACTCCGCTCCGCAGGCCAGAACCATCATAGTGGGTATTAACCTGGGTTTCTGATATAAGGCGTAACCTGTTGTAAGCTTCTTCCAAAAGACTTTAACTATTTTCTCTATGAAATATAATTTCAAAAAAATACTTCCGCTATCGCTCGCTACAGCCCTGCTGCTTACCGCCTGCGATAGCCAGCTTGACCTGAATCCAGTAAATACCATTGACGCCTCCTCGGCCGTGGCTACGTCGGGTGACGTGGAGGCCCTGCTGGTAGGTGCTTACGACTCAATGGGTGATATTGACCTTTACGGTGGTAACATTGTACGCAATGCCGAACTGCTGGGTGACAACGGAGAAATATTCTGGGATGGTACCTTCGTAGCCCCGGATGAGATATTCCGCAAAAACTTGCTGGTAAATAACGATCAGGCCGCCTCCATGTGGCTGGACGCCTACCGTACTATTAATATTGCCAACACGGTACTGGCAAACCTGAGCGTAGTAACCGAAGCCAACCGTAACCGGGTGGAAGGTGAAGCCAAGTTTATCAGAGGCATGATGTACTTTGACTTGGTACGATTCTACGCCAAAGCCTGGACCGACGGCACGCCCGCCAGTAACCCCGGGGTACCTTTGATCCTGACCCCAACCAGCGAGATTACAGAGCAGTCGAAGGTGAGCCGCGATAACGTCGCGGCGGTGTATACCCAGGTAATCGCTGATTTGACCGAGGCTGAGGCCAAACTGCCCGTTTCTAACAGCTTTTTTGCTACCAAGAATGCCGCCGCCGGTATGCTGGCGCGGGTATACCTGAACCAGGGCCGGTACGCCGATGCTGCCACTGCCGCTACCCGCGTTATCAGCTCGGGCCGGTACTCACTGGTACCTACCGAAGATGTATTTGACGTGCGGGTGAATCAGAACGGCTTTAATACCGCTGAGGACATCTTTGCGGTACAGATTACCGACCAGGACGGTATCAATGAGCTGAACACCTTCTTTGGTGGAGCCAGCTACGGCGGACGCGGTGATATTCTGATTGAAGATGCTCACCTGGACATGTACCAGCCCGGCGATCAGCGTGCTGAACTGTTTTACGAAGATGGGGGTGGCGTGTATACGGCCAAGTGGATTAACCAGTACGGCAATATCAAGGTACTGCGCCTGGCCGAAATGTACCTGACCCGCGCCGAAGCGAACTTCCGTAACAATTCAGCCATTGGCGCTACACCTGCCGAGGACCTGAACCGGGTTCGCACCCGCGCCGGACTGGCTCCTATCGCGCCTGCCAACCTTACGCTGGCGGCAATCCTGAAGGAGCGTCGGCTTGAACTGGCTTTTGAAGGTCAGCTAGTCCACGACATCAAACGCACCAGAGGCACCGTAGGATCACTTCCTTTCAACTCTCCCAAGCTCATCTTCCCGATTCCACGCCGGGAGATTGATGCCAATCCAAACCTGACTCAAAACGAAGGTTACTGATTTTAAATACCTATATTCAGCACCACGTTCTACCCAAAACACCCCGGCAAAACCGGGGTGTTTTTATTTATTGCCAAAAACATAAACCAAAATCGCAGGTTTTACTTATATTTCACAGTCCGGTTCCCAATTATCTAGCTTTCATTTCGTTTTACCAATAATAAACCTGTTAGCTCAGGCGCAACAGGAGCGTGGGATTCCAGCGTACTTTACTATATGAATCGTCGCTGATTATTTATTTTTTAATTACAAATTATCTTCTATTCAAGAAAATACTTCTACAATCTATCTCCAATGAAGAAAATTGGTCGTTTTTTAGGACTGTGGATATTCCTATTGGGAATCCTGCACAGTGCATGGGCTCAGCAACGAGTCATAACAGGAAAAGTAACTTCAGCAAGCGATAATTCGGCCCTACCCGGTGTAAACGTAGTTCTGCAGGGAAGTACCACGGGGGTAAGCACGGATGCCGAAGGCAATTACCAGATTGGCGTACCTTCCGGTACCGTTACCCTGATCTTCTCCTTCATTGGACTCACGTCCCAGGAAATCACCGTTGGTCCCAACCGGAACGTCGTGAACGTGGAAATGACCGAAAGTGCTACCGAGCTGAATCAGGTGGTAGTAACGGGCTACAACCAAACCCAGCGTAAGGACGTCATCGGCTCTATTGTTTCCATTAAGAGTGATAAATTCAGGGATATTCCGGTCACGGGCATCGACCAGGCCCTGCAGGGGCAGGCCGCCGGGGTCCAGATCTCTCAGTCATCGGGTACACCCGGGGGGGGGATATCGGTCCGCATCCGGGGCAATACCTCAATCTCAGCTTCTAACCGTCCACTGTTTATCGTGGATGGCGTACCGGTTTACGACGGTCCGGTTTCCGGACGCGACTTTGGTGGCCAGAATGACAACGCCCTGGCGGCCTTCAACCCGAACGATATTGAATCCATTGAGGTACTTAAGGATGCCTCCGCCAAGGCGATCTACGGCTCACGCGGAGCCAACGGGGTGGTTATTATTACCACCAAGCGCGGCCGAAACAACCGTACTACCATAACCGCCGATGTACAGCGTGGCGTTACTGACATTGTGCGCCGCCCGCAGGTACTTAACGCTACGCAACTTCTGGAACTCCAGCGCGAAGCCGTTACCAACGCCGGTCAGGACCCCGACCAGCTGGGCCTGATACCCGGCGTAACCGACGGCGTCAATACCGACTGGGTTGATGCCATCCTGCGGCAGGGGGTACTACAGCAGTACCAGTTGTCGGCGGCTGGTGGCAACGACCGCACCCGCTTCTATATGAGTGGGAACGTGCGCGACGAGGAAGGCGTCCAGATCAACAACCGCTTTACCCGCTACAGCGGCGTACTTAACCTTGACCATAAGGCCAGTACCCGCCTGAACGTAGGAGCCAATGTCAACATAACCATGGCCCAGAACGACCGGGTAAAAGGAGATAACTTCCTGGATGGGGTGTACTCGGGGGCTATTAAAAGCCTTCCCTACTACTCGCCCTACAACGAGCAGGGTGAACTGTATGTACCGGGTAGCGCCAACTATCCCGGTTTTCCAAACTTCAACCCGGTAGCGCAGGCGCTGCTCCCCCGCTTCCGTACGTACGCGCTCAAGTTGCTGGCCGGTGTCAATGCCGACTACGAAATTATCCGTAACCTGCGCTTCCGTACCAAGTTCAGTATGGACTATAACAACAGCGAAGAAGATCAGTACGAGCCCTCGGGTACGGCCATTGGTGGTTTTCTGCCCAGCGTAGGGGGCCGGGGCTACGGGGTATACCTTACAGGTACTTCCTATACGCTCATTAACTCCAACGTACTGACCTACTACCTGACCCTGAACGACAAGCATCATTTCAATACATTGCTGGGTAATGAAATAATCCATTCGCAGGGTCGCTCCTCGTCGGTACAGGGCCGGGTGTTTCCCAGCGATGATTTTACCTATATAGGTTCGGCGGGGATTGTGGATGCCGGTAGCTCGGGCTTCGGACAAAACGGTCTGGTGTCTTTCTTCGGGGAAGTAAAATACGACTTTGACGACAAGTACCTCCTGGGCCTGACCGCCCGCTACGATGGTTCGTCCCGATTCGGACAAAACCGCCGTTACGGCTTCTTCCCGTCCCTGTCGGCGGGCTGGCGCATTTCGCAGGAAGAGTTCCTGAAATCAGTGGACTTTATAAATGACCTAAAGCTCCGGGGAAGTTTTGGCTTTACGGGTAACGAGCGCATTGGTAGCTTTGCTTTTCTGGGTACCTGGGCTAGTGTCACCTACAACGGTGCTTCGGGCGTGGGACCAGCCAACCTCAGTAACCCCAACCTGCAGTGGGAGCGAACGCGGGAAGCCAACATTGGCTTTGACGCTTCGCTATTTAATGGCCGCCTGTCGCTCATCGCGGATGTATACAGCAACCTGACCGACAACCTGCTCTTCGCCGAGCCCATACCCCTTACCACCGGTTTTGGAAGTATTCAGGGGAATATTGGTGAAATCGCCAACAAAGGAGTTGAATTTACGGTCTCCACAGTCAATGTGGACCGCGCCGTTCGCTGGACCACCGATTTAAATATTACCAAAAACATCAACAACGTAGTATCCCTGGCCAACCAGGACACCCTGTTCCGGGGCTACTCGGCCAATGGAGTTGGAGCCACCAACGCTATCCTGCAGGGACAGCCATTGGGTACCTTCTGGGGGCTGAAATACCAGGGAGTAGACCCGGCTACCGGCGACGCCATTTATGAGGATGTCAACGGCGATGGCCGTATTACGCCCGACGACGGTCAGGTCATTGGCACGGCCCAGCCCAAGTTCTTTGGTGGCTTTACCAACCGGGTATCGTGGAAAGGATTTGACCTGAGTGTATTTTTCCAGTTTATGTACGGCAACAAGACGCTTAACTTTACCAATACTACGCTGGTCAACACCGGAGCTGATATAGAAAACAACCAGGGAGTAGCCGCGCTGCGCCGCTGGCGTCAGGAAGGAGATATGACCGATGTACCCCGCTATGTATTTGGCAACACCTACAATAACTTCCACAGCAGCCGTTTTCTGGAAGATGGCTCGTATCTGCGGCTCAAGAACCTGTCGTTGGGGTACAATTTGCCAACCCGTTGGGTAAGCCGGGCCAAGCTCAATACCGTACGCATTTTTGCCTCGGGTACTAACCTCCTTACGTTTACTCCCTACTCGGGCGCCGACCCGGAAGTAAGTACTTTGGACGGGTCAACGGCTGCTCAGGGAATTGATTTCTTTACCTTACCCCAGGTCAAGACCATGCTGCTGGGTGCAACTATTACGTTCTGATAAAGAGCTACTTGATTGTAGCAGCCATTACCATACTCAAAGCTAATAATTACCTACATGACTATCCTTCCAAATACTATTATACCTAAGTGGCTACGCCGGGTCGGCAAGGTACTTGTCCTTGGGACGATACTGCTGTTTCCGGCTACCTCCTGTCGCGAAATTCTGGAACCCGAACCGGTAGACCTGCTCGTGGATGAGTTTGTCCTGAACGAACCCGCTGATGTACAACCCGTGCGGCTCGGTCTGTACAACGCCTTCCGGGGTATGGGGTCTCCCATAATCATAGCGGGTGACTTCACCGCCGACTTTATCCAGCATAACGGTACCTTTACGGTATACAATGAATTGGGCAATAAGCAGATTACATCGGCTAATGCCGCCGCGGCAGCCCTGTGGGGAGCCATCTATAATACGGTCTATATGGCCAACTTTATCGAGGAGCGCCTGGGTTCGGTTGCCGGAGTACCCGAAGCAACCCGCAAACTGGTACTGGCCGAAGCACGGTTTTTAAGGGGGTTTGCCTATTTTATCGGAGCCTATACCTTCGGTGGCATTCCTCGCGTAACCACCACCAACGTAGCCACCAACCGCAACATACCCCGGGCCAGCCGCGAGGATATCCTTCAGGCAGTATTGGCCGACTACCAGGCGGCCCTGGTCGACCTGCCCAACACCGCCCAGGACCGCATTACGGCTAAAACCTTCGCTACCAAAAATGCCGTACGCGCGGCTCTGGCTCGTTTTTACCTCTACCAGCAGGACTGGACCAAAGCGGAGCAGTTTGCCACTGAGGTAATCAGCAGTGGTCAGCAAACCCTGCCTCCGGCCTTTGCTGATGTTATTCTTACCGAAAATGACGACGAAACTATTCTGGAAGCAGCCTATGCCAACAACGCCAGCGACGACCCCGGTACCGGTACCTTCGGGCTAAACAATGTTCTGGTGGGACGCCGCGAGGTAATCCCTTCCAACAAGGTAATTCTGGAACTGATTTCGGCCCCTGCCGGGGAGCGGCGGCAAACCATAAGTTTTAGTTCTGATCAGCAGCGTGGCAACGACAACGGCTGGACCGTCCGGAAGTACGGCGCTCCTGACGACGCCAACAACAATATCCATATATTCCGGCTGGCCGAAATGTACCTGATTCGGGCCGAGGCCCGCGCCCGCCTGGGGCGAATTACCGGCTCCAACAGCGCGCAGGCTGACATTAATATACTGCGCACCCGCGCCAAGGCACCTACCGTAACGCTTACTACCCAGGAAAATGCCCTACTGGTCATTGAAAACGAGCGGGTGTATGAGCTGGCCTTTGAAGGACACCGCTGGTACGATTTGAAACGTACGGGCCGTCTGCAGGCGGTCATGCAGGCTTTCTCACCCAACTGGAACCAGAAATATGAATTGTGGCCTATTCCACAAAGTGAGGTACAGCGTAACCCCGCCCTGTCCGGTGCCCAAAACCCCGGATACTAAACTAAAGTCTGAATTTAGATAGACAGCATAAAATGAAAAAATTACATACATTCCTCGTATTCAGCTTCCTGGCGGGCATGATAGCACTGGCCTCCTGCGAAGAGCAGCGGATTCTTTTTGAGGGTCCTGCTTACGTACGCTTCACGGATACTACCCTTAATTTCAAAGAAAGCATTGGACGGATGGTTGAAGTAAAGGTCCACGTGGTGGGAAAGCCCCTGAACCAGTCGGTTACGGTCAATTACACCATAAGTGGTAACGCCCGCGAAGGCCGTGACTATATAATTGAAGGTACCAAAGGGACGGTCACGATTCCGGCCAACAAGTCGTTCGGAACCATTAATGTACGGCTTATAAATAATGCGAATAATATTCTTAATTCGCAGGAAATTATTTTTACGCTGACGAATGTCAGCAGCAATGAACTTCAGGTAGGTTCGGGCCGGGACAATATTATCGGTAAGCAGCTCCGCCTGACCATCCAGGACGACTGCCTGTTCAGTGGCTTCTACACGGGTTCCCGCCAGGGAGGCACCCGAACCGTCCCTAATGTTGAGATTACCAGCCAGGACTGCCGCGAGTACCTGATCTCCAACTGGAACATTGATATTTTTGATTTTAATGCCATTAAACCCACCTTGAACTTTATTGATAACGGCGACAATACGCTCACAATTCCGGCTCAGGTATCGTCCGAATTATCGACGCCTTATGATACCCTCCGGGGCAGTGGCATCTGGAATCCTCAGACCCGGGCTATTCTGCTCAATGTCCGGATTAAGGTACCCCTCAGTGCTACTAAAGATACCGTTATAACCGTACCATTCACCTTTACACCCCGGTAAGTCTGTTTGCTGGCTCCCTAAAACTACTATACCTACCATGAAACTACATAGACTCCTGTACATGGCTATTCTTACCTTGCTGATGGGAATGGCAGGATGCTCGGAAACAATTGAACCCAAGCCCCTCACCTACTCGCAACTGCTTACCGGCACCGAAAAGAAAGCCTGGTCGCTTACCTCTTTCCAGGTTATTGACGAAGGGGAAGAGTCAAGCCTGGTACCCGCCCGCAACCTTTTTAACGGGACCTGCGAGGCCGACGACCAGTATGTGTTTTATGCCAACAGTGAGCGCCGGTACGAGTTCACCAACGGAGCTTCGAAATGTGCTCCCAGTGAGCCGGACGTACTCCTGACCGACCAGTGGACTTTTACCAATGCCAATGCTACGCTCGAGTTTGCTTTTCCGCTGTTGAACGCCAAGTTGCCTTTCATTGTCAAGTCGCTGACCGCTACCAATATGACACTGGAAATTTATTTTGGAGATATAGACGCAAGCTACCGCTTCGTATTTACCTCCTCAACCCAGTAAACTTCGACTGAACTATATAAAAATAACGTAGGTACCTGATACCTGTTACCTGATCCCAAGGTCCATGAATCGTTTTTACGTCTACTTAGTATCAATTTTAGCGTTTCTCGTAGCCCTGCCGGCTGCGGCCCAGCAGGAGCCCTGTGCTACCATGCACATGGACAGCCTGCTACGGGCTAAGTACCCTCAGCTAGGTACGCTGGATGAATTTGAAAGGGTACTCCAGAACAAGATTGCCGAACGCCGGGAACTGGAAAAAAAGGGCCGCACAACCCTGGAAGTACTTACTATTCCAATTATTGTACATATTGTTCATAACGGCGAAGCTGTAGGGCAGGGTCGTAACCTGAGTATGGCCCGGGTGCAGGCCCAGATAGAAACCCTCAACGAAGATTTTCGGCGTATACCGGGTAGTCCGGGCTTTAATAACGACCCCCGCGGTGCCGACGTTGAAATAGAGTTTTGTCTGTCCCAGCTTGACCAGCAGGGCCGTACAATGGCTGAGCCGGGGATTAACCGAATTAACGGAAACCGTACCAACTGGACTCAGAACGATATTGAGAATGTGCTGAAGCCTACCACCATCTGGGATCCGGATAAGTACTTTAATGTTTGGGTACTTGAATTTGCCAGTACGGAGTTGCTGGTGGGGTACGCGCAGTTTCCGAGCCAGTCGGGTTTGCCGGGTATCCCCAACAACAGCCCGCGCAATACCGACGGCGTGGTAATTCGTTACCAGTCGTTTGGAAACGTACTGAAAGGCAATTTTCCCAACATGCCCGCTCCCTATAACCAGGGACGCACACTTACGCACGAGGTAGGTCACTGGCTGGGTCTTCGGCATATCTGGGGCGACGCCAACTGCGGAAACGACTTCGCGGACGATACTCCTCCCCAGGCCAGCGAAAGCCGGGGCTGTCCGATAGGGCGTACCAGTTGCGGCACCGTCAACATGGTCCAGAACTACATGGACTACTCCGACGACGCCTGTATGAATATATTTACAAAGGACCAGAAGTCCCGGATGCGGGCGGTAATGGACCTGAGTCCCCGGCGCAGTACCCTGGCGCGCTCTAACTTGTGCGGTATGCCTACTGCCGGTCCGCCGCGAGCTAATTTTATGGCCGAAAACCGGCAGATCTTACTGGGTGCTCAGGTTCGCTTTTTTGACCTTTCTTCAAACTTCCCCACCAGCTGGGAGTGGACATTTGAAGGCGGAAATCCCGGCAATTCTACCCAACAAAACCCCACGGTACAGTACAATCAGCCGGGGCGGTTCCGGGTGAAGCTGGTAGTTAAAAACAGCCTGGGCACCGACAGCCTGGTACGGGAAAACTACATAGAGGTGCTTAACGTGGGCCTCTGCGCGGAAATGACGAATTTTTCGGGTACCCGCACGCTTATCCGGGACACTACCCGCATCGGCTACGTGTCCGGCCATAACGGCAGGTTGGTCCGGGCGGTTTCAGAGAAATTTGATAACCAGCTTGGCTACACCACCATGACCAGCGCTTCCATCCGGTTTGGCCGGGCCTTTGCCAAAGCGGGAGCCGATACCGAATCTACGGTAACCGTAACCGTCTGGAACGCACGCGGTTTCCAGGGTGGTCCGGGTGCTATTGTGGAAGAAAAAGAAGTACCGCTGCGTACCATTCTGAACGACGTTGCCAATAACCGCGCCACCGAAGTAGGCTTTGACCGGCCGGTACCGCTGTTTGGCCTGGGGTACCACGTGGGCGTGCAGTTTGACTACGACGGTGATTCGGTAGCCATAGTTACAACCCGCAACGGTGAAGCCCTGAAAGGTACCTCCTGGGAACAGGCCGCTAACGGCGAATGGGACCTTTTCCTCCGCCGCACGGGATTGAACATCGCGCACGATATTACGGCCCGGGTAGGTATGAAGTCTTCGGTACAGCTGGCGCCCTCTACGCAGTTTATTGATCCGGGCGAGGCCGTGACCTTACAGGCGCGGGGCGCGAGTATTTATAGCTGGACACCCGCCACCAACCTTAATACCACCATTGGTCCGCAGGTGATAGCCCGGCCCAGCCAGACTACTACCTACTACGTCAAAGGAACGGGAGCAGATGTGTGTATTGACAGTGCGGCCGTAACTGTGTATGTACGAAGCAGCCAACCGGTCTTGGGCAACGAGCCCACGCCCGTGGCTTTATTTGATAAATCGGTGCAGGTAAGTCCTAATCCGAGCGATGGGCTGATGACCGTAGCCATGAAAAACGGGTGGCGGGGGCAGGCTAACCTGACGCTGTACAGCCCGACCGGCGTAGCCCTACTGCAGCGTACATTCCAGAAAGACACCGACACGGTATCTTATCCGGTTGATATCCGGCAACTACCTTCGGGTACCTACATTGTAGAAATAACCATCGGGGATGTAACGGCCCGTAAGCGGGTGGTGAAGTTCTAAACGGCCTTAGTACCCGCTGGAAGTTTTCATTTATTCTTAAACATAAGTCAGGGAAGGTACTTTTAAAAGTACCTTCCCTGACTGTTATTGAAGCATCTGATAAATATCCGGAAACCTGATTTATTACCCCTGGTCGCGTAGCGCTATGCTTACCAGCTCGGCGGTATTTTTTACCCGGGCTTTACGAATAATGCTCGCCCGCTGGTTGGCCACTGTATGGGGGCTCACGTCGAAGCGTTCGGCTATTTCTTTGCTGCTCATCCCCTTGGTCAGGCACTGTAAGATTTGATTCTCGCGGGGCGTAACTTTATTCCAGATGGAAGAAATAGCGCTGGTACCCCTACTGGTTTCGCTGGTGCGGAAGTTGTTTTTGGGTACTACCAAATGCCGGATAATGACCGAAGAAGCATTGGGCGGGTAGTATAGCTCACCGGCGGCTACGGTACGCACTGCCCGCAGAATCTCTTCCTGGTCGGTATCTTTGAGCAGGTACCCGGCCGCACCGTTCTGCACGGCATTCAGGATATAGTCGGGGTTATTGTGCATACTGAATACCAGTATCCTGACCTCCGGGTACAGCCTGGACACTTCTTTGGTTACCTCAATCCCCGACATACGTGGCATGGTAATATCCAGCAGCAATACGTCCGGAAGCGTAGCCGGAATCAGGTCGATGGCTTCGTCGCCATCCGATGCTTCTCCTACAATCGTAATGTCGGGTTCATCTTCCAGTAAATTCAGGATTCCCTTCCTCACTACGGAGTGGTCATCGGCGATTAGTACTTTAATTGGCATATTTTCGGTTGTGATGGAGTGTAGTTCCTGTATTAAATTTTAACCAAAATCTTTGTTCCTTTTCCCAATCGGGAAGCAATAGTCATTTCACCTCCCAACAAATCAGCCCGGGTACGCATGTTTTCAATGCCGCTGCCAACGAGGATGCGACCTTCTTTTTCTTTACCCCCTTCCAGGCTAAACCCTTCCCCCTCATCTTCAATAGTTAACTTAATTCTTCCCCGGCTCCGGTCCATCTTTACTACGATCCGGCTGGCCTGCGCGTGCTTGACGGCATTGTGCAGGGCTTCCTGTACAATCCGGTACAGCCCGATTTCGGTAGCGGGCGGTAAGCGTTTTTCTTCACCCGAACCTTCGTACTCAATCTGAATACCCGACGACGCCGCTACCTGGTCGGCCAGTAGTTGTAATGCGGCTTCCAGCCCAAAGTCACCCAGCACCGACGGCATCAGGTTAAACGACACCTGCCGGGTGGTTTGGATGGTTTCCTGAATCAGCTCCCGCAAGTCTTCAAACCGCTTTCGCTGCTTCTCTTCCGGAAAGGAGACCTGCTTCAGCTTTTCGGCGTGCAGCTTTACCCCCGTCAGCATTTGTCCAATGCCGTCGTGTAATTCCCGGGCAAAGCGACGCCGCTCCTCCTCCTGCCCTTCCAGCAAGGCCGCCGACCGTACTTTCTTTTCCGCCACCTGCAGCTGGTACTTTTCTTCGGTAGTCCGCAGCAGTTCCTGCTGGGTCGTTACCAGTACCTGATTCGTGGCGGCCAGGCGCTCGTTGGTATGCCGTAGCTCCTCCTCCGAGCGCGTCAGCATTTTTATAACCTCCTGCGTGTACCTCACCACGGGCCTAAAAATAAATAGTCCCTCAATCAACAAAATCAGCAGGGTACCCAGCCCCAGCAGCCACTCCATGCGCTGCAGGTACTGTACCCGCGCCAGGCTTTCGGCATCATACTGAAATACCAGCTCGTCCATTTGGCGCAGAAACGCCGGTTCCTGCGCCAGTACTATCCGCAAGGCCCCGGCTTTTTCCGCGGCGGTAGCCTCCCCATCGCTAATAGTACTGAACCCCCGGTATATTGACCCAAAAGTCGGTTCCAGCCGCCTGAACATACTATCCAATCGTGGACTTTTACGAACTACGTACCTCTTTTCCATTCGCAGCTCCCCGTTGCGCAGTTGCTCGTGGTTCTGGTGCCAGGTCTGTAGCAGGGTACTAAAATTGGCCCCGTCGGCATGGGCCAGTGACTGGGTGCGCAGCAAGGCCAGCTTGGTCAGCTGCTGACTCAGCATACGTTGTCGCCCCGCTACGTTCACCACTCTGCCGTCGTCGTTGAGGTCTGCCAGCGTTCGACGGACCAGCACCAGCCCGCTTACCGTCAGCAGAGCTACCATCAGGAGCGCTATTACATAAAACCGCGTAAGACGACGGGCTACCTGACGGTCCAGTTGCTGCATTCTTTACAAACCTACGTACACCAGCCCCTCCTTCACCAGGATTGGATAGGTGTTGATCTTATAGTCTTCCCCGGTCAGGCAGGAGCCATCCTGCAGGGAAAAGGTTTTCTTATGAAACGGACAGGCCACTTTTGGTTCTCCCTGCTGGCTGCCAATCATTCCCCGCGACAGCGCCATTTGCTGCCGGTGCGGACATTCGTTGTCGGTAGCGTACCATTCGCCCCGGCGGGCAAAGTGATAAATGGCAATCTGCCTGCCTTCTATCAGCGCGCAGGCTCCTCCGTCTTCGGGTACGTCTTGCTGGTGGCACGCCAGGTGCCAGGTAATCCGGTCTTTTATATCTAGTCTTGGTTCCATGAGTAGCTTGTTAGGTATTAGCAGTTAGGTGTTAGTTCTACGAAGTACTTACCTTCCTGGGTGTTATAAATTATTCATTATCAATAGTATATAAAAACCAAAAAGGTATCGCTCCTACGGAGCTTTTCTATAATGGATGCTATTATTTCTACTGAAGTTATACCCCTCCGGGGCCAGTACCCGTCATAGATTCAATAGCCTTGATAATAAAATTTAATTCTTCGTACCGTTCTTCATTATTCATTTTTCATTTTACATTACTCCTACACCCACTCCTTGGCGCGTATCTGGCCGCGCATGGGGTCAAACCGGATGGAGGGGTCCTTTTGCTCGGGGGCATTAACAAAGTGGGTAAAGCGTTTCTTGAGCTCCGGGTTGTCCACTACCTCTTTCCATTCACACTTATACACATTGACCAGCGTCTGCATTTCTCGCTCCAGCTCCTCGCCTATACCCAGTACATCGTCCACTACGACGGCCTTCAGGTACCTGATACCCCCTTCCATCTTATTGAGCCAGGTGGCAGTGCGGGTGAGCGGGTCGGCGGTTTTGATATAAAACATCAGGAAACGGTCAATGTAGCGGATACAGGTTTCCTTGTCCACATCAGTAACCAGTAGCTGCGCGTGCTGGGGCTTGGAGCCGCCGTTACCACAGACGTACAGGTTCCAGCCTTTCTCGGTAGCGATGATGCCAAAGTCTTTACTCTGGGCTTCGGCGCACTCCCGGATACAGCCCGATACCGCCGACTTGAGTTTATGGGGCGAGCGCAGCCCTTTGTACCGGTCCTCTACCTCAATGGCGAAGCTTACGGCATCCTGCACCCCAAACCGGCACCAGGTAGAACCCACGCAGCTTTTAACGGTACGCAGGGCCTTGCCGTACGCGTGGCCGCTCTCAAAGCCCGCCGCGATGAGTTCTTCCCAGATAATGGGCAAATCACTTACGTGTGCCCCGAAGAGGTCAATCCGCTGTCCGCCGGTAATTTTAGTATAGAGACCGTACTTTTTGGCTACTTCTCCAATGACAATCAGCTTGTCGGGGGTAATCTCGCCGCCCGGTATGCGGGGTACTACCGAATAGGTACCTCCCTTTTGGATGTTGGCCAGGAAGCGATCATTGGAATCCTGAATGGTAGCCCGGTCTTTTTCCAGTACGTTTTCGTTCCACAGACTCGCCAGCAGCGACGCGACCAGAGGCTTGCAAGTTTCGCAGCCGTCGTCTTTACCCAGGCCGGAAAGTACTTCGCTGAACGTCTTAAAGCCGTTCATCTTTACCATATCCAGCAGTTCCTGGCGGGTATAGTCAAAGTGCTCGCAGATAACGTTGCGCAGGTACAGGCCCTGCTCTTTCATAAGCCCCTGAATAAGGTCCTTGACCAGGGGCGTACAGCCGCCACAGCCCGTACAGGCTTTGGTAGCTTTTTTGATGCCGTCTACACTGGTATTTTTGTTTTCGGTGATTTCGTGGCAAATCATGGCCTTCGTTACGGCCTCGCACGAGCAGATTAGTGCTTCATCGGGCAGAGCCGTGACTCCCGCGCCCCCAGCCTCTTCGCCCCCCCGCGAACCCAGAATCAGGTCTTCCGGATCGGGCGGAAGTATGGTTTTGTTCCTGCAGGTCTGCAGCAGCATGTTGTACTGCTCCGCTTCACCCACCAGTATGCCTCCCAGTAGCTCTTTGCCGTCCAGAGTTACGTTAATTCTTTTATAGATACCCTTGGCTTTATTTTCGTAGCGAATGGTACGGCAGGCGGGTTCTTCCAGAAAGGGCTCCCCAAAACTGGCTACATCGGTCCCGATTAGCTTGAGCTTGGTCGACATATCAAAGGGTTTGAACTCTTTCTCTTCGCCCGTCAGGCGGGAAGCGACCACATCGGCCATTTCGTAACCGGGCGCTACCAGTCCGTAGATCATGTGGTGAGCCAGGGCGCATTCGCCGATAGCAAAAATGGTCGGGTCGGAAGTCTGCATAAAATTATCCACCACGATTCCTCCGCGCGGATGCGTATCCAGACCGGCCACTTTGGCCAGCTCGTCGCGCGGACGGATACCAGCCGAAATCACCAGCATGTCCACGTCCAGCGTAGTACCATCGGCAAACTGCATTCCTTCAATAGTGTCTGCTCCCGTAATCTGCTGGGTACTTTTGGCGAGATGTATCTGCAGGCCCAGGGACTCCAGCTGGCGCTGTAGGATACCCGAACCAGCCTCGTCGATCTGCCGGGGCATCAGGCGCGGAGCAAACTCCACCACGTGGGCTTCATCCAACCCCAGGTCCAGCAGCGCTTTGGCGGCTTCCAGTCCCAGTAGTCCACCGCCCAGTACCGCCCCCCGGCGGGCTTTCCGGGCGTGCGATTTGATCAGGTCCAGGTCCTCTATAGTACGGTATACAAAGACCCCTTCTTTTTCAACGCCCGCTATGGCCGGCACAAAGGCACCTGAGCCGGTAGCCAGCACCAGGTAGTCATAAGGTACTACAATTCCATGGTGCGACCGCACCAGCTTTCGCTGGCGGTCAATATCCACCACCGGGTCAGAAAGATACAATTTTATACCGTTTTCGGTATACCAGCTGACAGGAGCCATTTGCAGCTCCCCGGCCGTTTTTCCGGCAAAGTACTCGCTCAGGTGGACGCGATCATAGGCGGCACGCGGCTCTTCACCAAAAACGGTCAGCTCAAATTTTTGCTCATTTTTTGCCTTAGCCAGCAACTTTTCGCAGAATTTGTAGCCTACCATCCCGTTGCCTACTACAACGATCTTTTTGTTTGTGTTTCCGTTCATAGTTAATACTAACTATTAAAGTTGAATAACCCTGTTCTTTTATTACACTATTTAAATATTATGATGATTTGCCTCCCCTAAATCATCAATCAAATTTAAATGGTATTTTTTATAATTCCTAATGTTTTATTCTTCTTTATCGTGTTTTTTAAACCTAATTTTTGGAAAAATTATTGTTTTTTAAAATTACATCCATAAATTTGAACCAACCATTAGGCATAACCACAATTTACTATTCTTAGTATAATTCTAATATTCACCCTATATTATATAGAAGATGACAAAGCCAATGCTGACACTCGTGGGGGCGGGTCCGGGCGACGAAGAGCTGATAACCTTAAAGGGTATCAGAGCGCTGGGGCAGGCCGATGTAGTTTTGTATGATGAATTAGCCAATGCGGCTCTGCTCGAATACGCACCCGCCCCGGCCCTGAAAATATACGTAGGAAAGAGCGCGGGCAACGCTTCTTTTTCGCAGGAGGAAATCAATGCGCTGATTGTACGGCTGGCAACCCGAAAAGGGCACGTGGTACGCCTGAAAGGCGGCGACCCCTTTGTATTTGGCCGGGGACACGAAGAGCTGGAGTACGCTAAGCGATATGGTATAGAGTGTAAAGTAGTACCTGGTATTTCCAGTTGTATAGCGGTACCCTCTTCGCAGGGCATAGCCGTCACGCGCCGGGGCGTCAGCGAAAGTTTCTGGGTGATTACGGGTACTACCCGTAGTGGAGAAATGTCAGAAGACCTACAGCTGGCGGCTCAGTCGAAGGCGACGGTTGTGGTACTGATGGGTATGAGTAAGCTTGCTGAAATATGCGCAATGTATACCCGGTTTGGCCGGGGACATATGCCCATGGCTGTTATCCAGAATGGTACCCGCCCGGATGAGCGGTGGGTTGTGGGTCAGGCCTGGGAAATGCCAAGACTGGTCGCGGAACAAGGCGTGGGGGCGCCAGCGATCATCGTAATCGGCGAAGTAGTGGCTTTGCATCCGTCCTACGTGTCGGAGTACCTGCAGAGCCTTTCGGTAGCTGTTCACTAACAAAAAAAGCCGATCCGGTGTGGGGGCACCATGTGGATCGGCCTTACAGGGTTGTCTATGTTAAACACAAACGATTCAAAGAAAATGAAAAAATTCAGGTAAAACAAATCTTAGGCTCCGGCTCCGGGCGGAAGTAATTCCGCCAACCGACCCGACCCGTACTTCTGCCTTTCGGAAACAAGTACCTGCTCTCCTCCCTTTGGTCTGCCCGACCGGGTACTTTCCGAATCCCTGATCCGGCTTCTATAACCGGAACATGTACCGCACTTTAATACCGTTCAGACGTGGCCGCTCGTCTGTCCCTGTCACTACTTTTTTTCAATTCTCACTTATGCAAAAGGTATACAACATACTTTCAATAGGATTCCTGCTGACCAGCCTGCTCGTGGCGAAGGAATCAGCGGCTCAATTCAGCCTCACCGGACAACTCCGGACCCGCACCGAACTCCGCGATGGCTTTGGCGCTCCCTTACAAGTTGGCCAGGATGCAGCCCTTTTTACTTCCCAGCGTACCCGCCTCAACGTGGGCTACACCGGCTACCGTACCAAATTCTTTGCGGCTATTCAGGACGTGCGGGTATGGGGGCAGGATGCCTCCACCAACAACCGCATCACGAATCCGGCCCAAAACGGATTGATGCTCCACGAAGCCTGGGCCGAAATCAGCCTCCTGGACACAGCTTTCACCAAAACAGGTAATGATTTCTCTTTAAAAATAGGTCGGCAGGAACTCGTGTACGACGACAGCCGTCTGCTCGGCAATCTCGACTGGCTCCAGCAGGCCCGCCGCCACGACGCCGCCCTCCTGAAGTACAGCCACAACAGCTACATGGCGCACCTGGGGGTAGCATTTAATCAAAATGGCGAGTATAAAAGCGGTACGCTGTACAACGGTGTTCCGGTGGGATACCCGGCTGGTACCAACGCCATAGGTACTATGTACAAATCCATGCAGTACCTGTACCTGGGCAAAAAACTGAAGGCCGGTAACGCTTCCTTCCTGGTGCTGAAAGATGATTTTAACCAATATACCCTGACCGAAACCGGAGCCAAAGTACCTGCGCCAGGTACCTGGAGCCGGGTAACCCTGGGCCCCTACCTGAATACCCGGTTGGGCAAAAACCTTGGCCTGACGGCCAGTGCCTATATGCAGCGCGGCAAAGACAAGGATGGTACTAACCTGAAAGCCTATACCTACTCCCTAAATACCCTCTACTCAGCCAGCAAACGCTTCGCCATTGGTCCCGGTGTGGACTACCTATCCGGCAATAGGGCCGGCTCGGTGGGCAACCGTCGTTTTGACCCGCTCTACGGTACGCCGCACAAGTTCTGGGGCCAGATGGACTACTTCTACGTAGCCGATGGCTTCGGCAAAGGCGGACTGGTGGACTACTACCTGAGCAGTATCATCAAGGTTTCGTCCCAATTTTCAATCAACACGGACCTGCACGAGTTTGCCAGCGCCGCGGCCGTTACGGGCAGCGATAACAACCGGTTAAGCCGCAGCTACGGCACCGAACTGGACATAATCATGAACTATACCCTCACCCGGACTATAGGTTTCCAGGGTGGGTACTGTACCTTCTTTACCACACCTACGCTGGCGGCGGTAAAAGGCGTTACCGCCGCCCGCCGCAACGCCAACTGGGCGTACCTGATGATTAACATAAAACCTGATTTCCTGGCGAAGAACTAAGCCGGCTGTCCTCCCCACCGCTTGCTGGTTCGGCACCAGAGCTGAATCTATTTTTTAACCTTTAAACTGATCTACTCATGTCAGCTATACATAACAAACCACTCGAAAAGCTCAACATATTCAGCGTCCACGGCATTCAGATGAAGACCTTTCACCTGACCTGGGTAGCCTTCTTTTTCTGTTTCTTTGGCTGGTTTGGTGTCGCGCCGCTAATGAAGGTCATCAAAGACGATCTCGGCCTGACCAAAGAGCAGATTGGTAATACCATTATTGCCTCCGTAGCGGCTACCGTCATCGCCCGGGTACTAATCGGTCGCCTGTGCGATAGCTGGGGTCCCCGCAAAACGTACTCGGCGCTGCTGGCGATATCGGCTATACCCGTCATTACGATTGGTTTCGCTAAAAGTTACGAGGCATTCCTGCTGTTCCGTCTGGCCATCGGGGTCATTGGTGCCTCCTTTGTCATTACACAGTACCATACTTCGGTAATGTTCGATAAAAAGATTGTGGGTACGGCCAACGCCGTAGCCGGTGGCTGGGGTAACCTGGGCGGTGGCGTTACGAACATGCTGATGCCGCTCATCTTTGCGGCCTTTATCGGTCTGGGTTACTTACCGGCTTCGGCCTGGCGGTTGGCGATGGTGGTACCGGGCGTTATCCTGCTGGTGCTGGCGGTGCTGTACTACTACAATACCAAGGACACCCCCGCCGGTAACTTCGAGGAAATAGAAGCCAGCCATGTTTCTGCTTCGCCCAAAGCCAAAGGTACCCTGGCCCTGGCCGCCAAAGACCCCCGCACCTGGATTCTGTTCCTGGCCTACGGCGCCTGCTTCGGAATCGAAATTACCTTCGACAACGTAGCCGCCCTCTACTTCGCCGAGAACTTTGGTGCTACCCTGACAACGGCCGGACTACTGGCGGGTACCTTCGGTTTCATGAACCTCTTCGCCCGGGCCATGGGCGGCATTATGGCTGATAAAATAGGCAACAAGTACGGCATGCGGGGCAAAGGCATCCTGCTCGCGCTGCTGCTGGCCCTGGAAGGCATCGGTATTGCTTTATTTGCGCAGTCCGGTGAAATAGTCTACGCCGTAATTGCCATGCTGGGCTTCGCACTATTCCTGAAAATGGCCAATGGCGTTACCTACGCCATCGTACCCTTTATCAACCGCAAAGCCATGGGTTCGGTAAGTGGTATCGTGGGAGCCGGTGGTAACGTGGGAGCCGTACTGGCGGGCTTCCTTTTCAAATCAAGTACCATTAGCTATTCCGAAGCATTCCTTTACATCGGTCTGGCCGTAGCCGTGGTGGGTGCCATTGTAGCCCTGACCCGATTTGAGAAAGAAAGCGTGGAAACCGAGAAAGTCGGCAAAGCCGAGGTGGCGGTGGCATGACCTCACCGCAACGGGAGGCGCTCCTCCGGCGGACCGCCCCCAACCCTTCTCCTCCAAGGAGAAGGGCTATTTAATTAACTTACTGCTTATCCTCTCCCCCTCTCCTGACAGGAGAGGGGGCCGGGGGGTGAGGTAAACTTAAAATCTATGAATTCACAAACCACCCGACATAAAACCACTTGTTGCTACTGCGGTGTGGGCTGCGGAGTGGTGGTAAAGCAGGAGCCCAACGGACGCCTGACCGTAGAAGGCGATAAAGAACATCCGTCCAACCGCGGGATGCTGTGCTCCAAGGGTATGAACCTGCACTATACCGTCATGGACCAGTCGGACCGGCTGCTGTACCCGCAGATGCGCCTCAACCGCTCCATGCCGCTGCAACGCGTTAACTGGGATACCGCTCTGGAACGTACGGCTGCGGTGTTTCGGGCACTTATTCAGAAATACGGCCCCGACTCCGTAGCATTTTATGTATCGGGACAATGCCTGACGGAAGAGTACTACCTGGTCAACAAGCTCATCAAAGGATTTATTGGCTCCAATAACATTGACACCAACTCCCGGCTCTGCATGAGTTCGGCGGTGGTGGGCTACAAGCTGACGCTGGGTGAGGACTCGGTACCGGTATGCTACGATGATATTGAGGAGGCCGATGTTTTCTATGTGCAGGGAGCCAACCCGGCCTGGTGCCACCCCATTATCTGGCGGCGCATTGAGGCGCATAAGGCGGCCAATCCGGCCGTAAAAATCATCTGTATAGACCCCCGCCGCACCGACACCGCCCGCTCCTCGGACCTGCACCTACCCATTCGCCCGGGTACTGATATAGTACTCAACAATGCCATCGGCCGTCTGCTGATAGAGAAAGGGTATATCCATGAGGAATTTATCGTCAACCATACCGACGGTTTTGCCGCCTACCGCGAGCAGGTGATGCAGCGAACGCTATCCGAAGCCGCTGACCTCTGCGGGGTACCGGCGGAAGACATCGAAAAGGCCGCCGATTGGATTGGCCGTTCAAAGGGTTTCCTGTCACTCTGGACTATGGGGATGAACCAGTCGGTAATAGGGGTTAACAAAAACCTTTCGCTCATTGACCTGCACCTCATCACGGGGCGCATAGGTACCCCCGGCAACGGCCCCTTCTCCCTGACCGGCCAGCCCAACGCCATGGGGGGCCGCGAGGTAGGTGGTCTGGCTAACATACTCCCCGGTCACCGCGACGTTACCAACGCCGCCCACCGGGCCGAAGTAGAGCAGTTCTGGAATACACCCGTTCACATCGCGGCAAGGCCCGGCCTGACGGCGACCGAGATGTTTGAGGCACTGGCTGATGATAAGCTGAAAGCCATCTGGATTATCAATACCAACCCCATGGTGAGTATGCCCGATGCCAACGCCGTAGAGAACGCTTTGAAAGGGGCTCGGTTTGTGGTGGTGCAGGACGTATCCAGCCGGGCCGATACCGTGCAATTTGCCGACGTGGTACTTCCAGCCGCCGCCTGGCTCGAAAAAGAAGGTACCATGACCAACGCCGAGCGCCGTATCACGCACCTGCCCAAGGTACTTGATGCCCCCGGCGAAGCCCTGCCCGACGCCGAAATCATCTGGCGATTTGCTCATAAAATGGGCTTTGGCGAAGCCTTCAACTACACCAGTGCTTCGCAGGTATACGAAGAGTACACCAAAATAACAGCGGGTACCAACATAGACGTAACGGGCGTGAGTTACGAGGTACTCAAAGAGCTCCGTAGTGTGCAGTGGCCATTTCGGGAGGCGGCCGGAGGAGCGCCTCCCGCCGCTGCGGAGGAAGGAAGGAAAGGAGAAAGGGAGGAAGGGTTAAAAGGAGGAAAGGCGGAAGGTGATTATTTCGTAACAGGTAATGAGCAGAGTTCTGTGGGGACGAAGCGGCTATTTGCCGATAAGGTATTCTATACCCCCAACGGACGGGCGCAGATTCAGGCTGTACCGGATGAGAATAAATCCGAAGCTACCGATGCAGATTTTCCACTAGTACTGACTACCGGCCGCATCCGTGACCAGTGGCATACCATGACCAAAACGGGCCGGGTCACCAGGCTCAACCAGCATACGCCTAAGCCTTTCCTGCAGATTCACCCGGAAGATGCCAGAAACCGGGAGATTAAGGAGGGGCAACTGATAGTAGTAAAGGGCCGACGTGGGGAGGTTCGGGTGAAGGCCCAGCTTTCTGAAGACGTACGGCCGGGCGTATGCTTCCTGCCTATGCACTGGGGCAAAATCCTGAACAGCAACCTGGGCCGGGCCAATAACCTGACCAGCTCGTTGGTAGACCCTCGTTCCAAAGAACCCGATTTCAAGTACTCGGCGGTACAGGTAGTACCTTACTGCAAACCTGCCGAGAAAATCATCGTGATCGGAGCCGGTTCGGCTGGCTTGGGCTTTATCAACGCCTACCGAGCTATCAATCAGGAGGACGAGATTCACGTATTTTCCAAAGAGATTTATCCTTTCTACAACCGGGTACTCCTGCCCGACTACATCAGTGGGGCCCAGCCCTGGGAGCAACTGGTAAAGCTGCGCGAGGAGCAGTTTGCCGAGGCCAATATTACAGTACATAAGGGCGTGGGCATCGTCCATATTGACCGGAAAAATAAAGTAGTGACCGACACCGAGGGACGGGAACATAGCTACGATAAACTCCTGCTCGGTACCGGTAGCCGGGCTTTTATGCCGCCGGGCGTACCCCGTATGGAGGGTATTTTCAACATGCGCTCGCGCCTGGATGCCGACTCGCTCCTCCCCTTCCTGCAGCAGCCCAATCCGCACGCGGTTATTGTGGGAGGTGGTTTGCTGGGGCTTGAACTGGCCGCCTCTCTTCGTCAGATTAACGTAAGGGTAACGGTTATCCAGCGCATCAGCCGGTTTATGGAGCGTCAGCTCGACCCGCTGGCCGGTGAACTGCTGTACCAGGAGCTGGTGGACCGGGGCATTGAGGTATTTTTCAATGACGAAGTTCAAACCTTTCAGGGTACTGATAAGCTGGAAGGCATTCAGCTAAAATCCGGCCGTCGTCTCGACTGCCAGGTGGTAGTTATTGCCATTGGTACCATACCCAACATAGAACTCGCCCGCGAAGCCGGACTGGAATGCAACCGGGGCGTGGTGGTCAATGATTACCTGCAAACCTCCGACCCTTCTATTTTTGCCGCTGGCGAAATAGCGCAGTGGCGCGGCCAGATGTGGGGAATCACGCTGGCCGCCGAGCAGCAGGCCGAAGTGGCCGTCGGCTATATTCTGGGTGATATTACGACGCCTTACAAGGGAAGTGTTTCGATGAATATCCTCAAAATGGAAGGCCTGCACCTGTGCAGTATCGGTCTGGCCGAGGCCCCTCCCGACGACCCCGACTATGAGGAGATTGTCTTTATTGATAAATCGCAGCGCTACTACAAAAAGTGCATCGTCTACCGCGACAAGCTCGTAGGAGCCATTATGGTGGGGGATAAGAACGAGTTTCAGGAGTTCCGTGACCTAATTGCCAACGGCGTGGAACTATCGGAGAAACGCCTCCAGCTGCTACGCTCGGGCAAGCAGGCCGACCCGGTGGAAGGAAAACTGGTCTGCTCCTGCAACAACGTCGGCCAGGGCAACCTCGAACGGGCCATCCAGGCCGGATGTACCGATTTCCAGCAGTTGTGCAGGCAAACGGGCGCCGGTACCGGCTGCGGCTCCTGCCGCCCCGAAGTACGTAGTATTCTGGAAAAAATGAACGAACCCGTACTGATAACAGGTACCTAAGGCAAAGGCCAGGATAAGGTGAAGACACTTCACTCATCCACTCATTCACTCATTCACTCATTCACTCATTCACTCTTTAAGCCCATGCGTGATTACTATAACGTAAAGATAAACATACCTGGCGGCATTGTATCGCCGGGTACGCTGCACGAAATCCTGTCGATGGCTTATGAAGCAAAGGTGAGAAAGGTGCGCTTTGGCTCCCGTCAGCAGCTGCTGATGACGGTCCACTACGAAGACATGCGTTTTCTGGAACAGGACCTAAAAAAGAAACAGATTAACTACGAGCTGAACACCGAAAGGTACCCCAACATTATCAGCTCCTACTGCGCCGAAGAGGTATTCCGGACGGGGCAGTGGCTGAGCGAAAGTGAGTACCATACGGTACTGGATGGTTTCGACTACCAGCCCCTGCTGAAAGTCAACCTGTCGGATTCCAGCCAGAGTTTTACCCCGTTTTTTACCGGAAACTTAAACTTCATAGCCTCGGAAGTACCCCACTTCTGGTACCTATACGTGCGGCCCAGGCAGACTAATCTGGTATTCCGCTGGCGCGAGCTTATTTACACCAATGATATCAGCCGTCTGGCCCGCTGTGTAGAAGATGCCATGCTGACGGAGGGCCATCGGGAGGAGGAGTCGCTGTACCGGTCCGTTACGGGGCAACGTACCTTTATTACTCAACCCGCGACCGGCGAGGTAGAACTTCCGGACTTTACCCTGCCCTACTACGAAGGCTTCAACCGCTACGGCCCCCGTACGTGGCTGGGCCTGTACCGCCGCGACGAGCAGTTTTCCATCCGGTTTTTGCAGGAAGTATGCGCGCTTTGCCTGAAAACGCGCATTGGTGAAATTTGTATTACGCCCTGGAAATCCCTGATAATAAAAGGAATTGAAGAAAAAGACCGTACGCTGTGGAGTAAGGTACTGGGTCGGCATAACATCAACGTCCGCCATGCGGCCAGTGAACTGGCCTGGCAAACCGAAGACCATACCGACGAAGGTACCCGGCTAAAAAACTACGTAGTGCGCTATTTTGACAAACACGATACCCGCACCTTTGGCCTGTGCTTCGGTGTACAAACGCGCCCCAAGTCGGAGGTATTCGGCTCGGTACTGGTACGAAAGCGCCCCCTGCTTCAGATTGGTCAGCTGTCACTTTTCAGCGTGTACGACATTTATTTTACCGAAAACTTCAACCCCAACAGCCGTACCTACTACCTCTTTGAGAAAGGCCTGCTGCGGCTGCACGTACCGGGCCAGCTCGAGCGACTTTGCCGCCGGTTCAGCGCCCGTAGTTCCATGGAGAGCCGGGAAGCCATACGGTTTGAGGGCGAAGAACCGGTAAGTACTCTCCCATCCGGGGTACTTGCCCACCAGTGCCTCCACTGCTTCACGGTCTACGACGAGCGTTTTGGCGACGTACTTAATGACATACCCGCCGGAGTCTCCTTCGACCAGTTGCCCGACCACTACGCCTGCCCCACCTGCGACGCCCCCAAAGCAGACCTGCTGCTGGTTGAGTTAGGAAATGCAATGGAAGAAGTGTGACATTAGAGAAATAGTTTTCATATTTTAGCAAAGAGAACCAATGAACGCAATAGCCATCGACACCTACTTTTTCCGGTTTGAAAGCGACTTTGTGGATACCTTCCGGTGTATCCCGATGATCGTCCGCTACAAGCTCGATACCTGCGGCATTAAGCTGAAACTACCCGAATGGGTGAAGCTAAGCGTGGAGGAGAAAGAGCAGCTGGCCTACCTGCCCTGCCACAGCGAAGCCGAAATAGCCGCGTATCGTAAGTACCTGCAAGACCTCGTCCTGCGCCGGACCGGACACGAAGCCAGCCAACTACCGCCCGTAGAAGCAGCCTGGGAGGTACTTCATGAAGTACCCGACGAAGTACAGCAAAAAGCCGTGGAGTGGGAATGCGCACCCCTGACGCTGGAGCAGTGGTTGCGGCTGGATACCCTGCATCGCTTCGCGCTGGTCAAACTGAGCCGCTCGGGACACGAAGGCAAAAACTTCCCCCGCGCGCTACGGGAGTTTGGGGTTGGATAGGTGTATCACCTCCTCATCCCCTTCATTTCCCTAATCTCCCTCCCGACCAGCGTCATCAGTTTCAGGAGTTGTTCCATATTCGATTCGGCGGAGGGTATCTCGCGGCTCTGGTAGCTGTGGAATTTCCATATTTCCAGTACCTCCTCGGCCCGTACCGTGTAGGGTTCGTAAAGCATATTATACGACCGCAGCAGCAGGCCTCCGTCCGGCTGTACCGTTACCTCCTTGAACACGAAGTCCTGGTCGCCTTTCAGGATCAGGATGCAGGGCGTACCGGGCCTGATGCTTTTCCAGTCCTCTACGTACTGCCCTACCACATCGCTGCCTTCGGGAATGGGCAGCATTGAGTCGCCGGTGATGGGAAACATGCGATAGGTGTGGCCCTGGGGCAGGTTGGGCAGGCTGAACCGCGGCAGGGCCGCCAGGTACTCCGGGTCGGCGTAGCCGCTGCGATAGCCCGCCTTCGCCTTCACCGGTACGTACTCTACATTTTCCCGGTTCTCCTTATCAACTGTGATGGCCAGCACCCGGATCTGACTACCCGTCATGTACACGTCGTTGCCTGCCTCCAGCTCCCGCAGTTTCAGCTCCGACAGCCGCGACAAATCTATTTTCAGCAGACTATCCACGCTGATTTTAAAGAAGTCCGAGAATTTAAGATAATCCTCCGGCTGCGGTGCTTTGGTCTGTCCGTTTTCCAGCGCGTTCAGCTTGGAACGTGTCAACCCCAGCTGCTCGGCCAGCGCTTCCTGACTTAACTTCCGACGCTCCCGCAGAAACTTAATGTTGGCCCCAAAAAAAACTTTTTGCGGTTTCATATAGTCTTTGTTATAATTACGGTCAACACTTTGACACGATTAATGTCAAAGGTACTAAAATAAAGATGGAACGCCAAATCGTACACTGCGACTTAGACACCTTTTTTGTGTCGGTGGAACGGCTCCTCAACCCCAGCCTGGTGGGTAAGCCCATGCTGGTGGGAGGAACGTCCGACCGCGCCGTGGTGGCGTCCTGCTCGTACGAGGCCCGGCGCTTTGGCGTGCATTCGGCCATGCCCATGCGGCTGGCCCGGCAGCTCTGCCCCGAAGCGGTGGTAGTGCGGGGCGATATGGAGATGTACTCAAGGTACTCGGGTATGGTGACCGAGATCATCTCGGAGCGGGCGCCCCTGGTCGAAAAAGCCAGCGTGGATGAGCACTACCTGGACATTACCGGGATGGACCGTTTTTACGGCTGCTGGCAGTGGACGCAGGAGCTGCGTCGCCGCATCATGCAGGAAACGGGGCTGCCCATTTCTTTTGGTCTTTCGGTCAATAAAACCGTGTCGAAGATAGCGACCGGAGAGTCCAAGCCCTGCGGGGAAAAGCGGGTGGAAGGCGGCAGCGAAAAAGCCTTTCTGGCCCCCCTGTCTATCCGCAAGATTCCCATGATTGGTGAAAAGACTTATATGCAACTGAGGAACATGGGTATTTCGCGGGTAGCTACCCTGCAGCAAATGCCGCAGCTTAGCCTGCAGAAGGTACTCGGTGCCCACGGCAGTACCATCTGGAAAAAAGCCAACGGCCTGGACGACACCCCCGTAGTACCTTATCACGAGCGCAAGTCTGTCAGTAAAGAGCATACGTTTGAAAAAGATACCATTGATATGCACCGGCTACGTAAAAGGCTGCTCCTTATGATAGACGAGCTGGCTTTTGACCTGCGGCAGGACCAGAAACTCACCAGCTGCCTGACCCTGAAAATCCGGTACAGCAACTTCGATACCCACACCAAACAGCTGCACCTGCCCTATACCTGCTCGGAGCGGCTCCTGTACGAGCGCACCATGGAACTGTTCGGGAAGCTGTACACCCGGCGCATGCTCATCCGGCTCATTGGTGTCCGGCTCAGCGGACTGGTCAGCGGCCATCACCAGGTACATCTGTTTGAGGATACCGAAACAGAACTAAACCTATCCCGGGCACTGGACACGATACGGTCCAGGTACGGGTTCCGGTCCGTTACCCGGGGCATTTGTTTATAAAGTAAATCTATGCTGCTCAATGTACACAGCTATTACAGCCTCCGCTACGGCACCATGAGCCTGGATGAGCTGGTGCAGCAGATGCTGCGGCACGGCTACGATACGGCGGTCCTGACGGATATTAATAATAGTACCGGCACGCTGGACTTTATCCGGACCTGCCGGGAGCAGGGGCTCAACGGCCTGGCGGGTATGGAGTACCGCAACGGCGACGAGTTGCTCTATATCGGTATAGCCCGGAACGCCAAAGGCTTTCAGGAGCTCAACGAATGGATGACCCGGCATAACGAGAAGCAGAGTATCCTGCCCGAAACACCCCCGCTGTTTAACCACGCTTACATAATTTATCCCTACGGCAAAAAAGAAGTAGAGCAACTACGGGAGAATGAGTACCTGGGCATCCACCCCCGGCACCTGAACCTGATCCGTCTGGAGCCCCGTTCCCGCCGGGAGCGCTATGTGATGTGGTACCCCGTGAGCTTTCAGGACAAAGCAGCGCACCAGCTGCACCGGCAGTTGCGGGCTATTGAGCACAATCTGCTCATTTCCCAACTGGAGCCCGGGCAGGTAGCTCCTGCTTCGGAGCGGTTCATTGCCAAAGGTACGCTCATGCAGTACTACCAGGAGTTCCCGGAAATTATCCGCTCTACTATTCAGCTGCTGCAGGGATGCTCGTTTGAATTTAACTTTGAAGAAGTCAAAAACAAAAAAACCTTTACCGGCAACGCCTACGACGACCGGCTGCTGCTGGAGCAGTACGCGCTGGACGGGCTGGAACGCCGCTACGGCAAAGATCATAAAGAGGCCCGGGAGCGGGTCCGGAAGGAGCTGGGCATTATCGACAACCTGCACTTTTCGTCCTACTTCCTCATCACCGACGATATCTGCCGCTACGCCACCCGGCGGGGATTTGCCTACGTGGGGCGCGGCAGTGGCGCCAACTCCGTCGTAGCCTACTGCCTGGGGATTACCGACGTATGCCCCATCGAGCTGGACCTGTACTTTGAGCGCTTCCTGAACCCCCTGCGCAAAACCCCGCCGGACTTTGACATTGATTTCAGTTGGAACCAGCGCGACCAGATGTACGACTACATCTTCCGCCGCTACCAGACCGGCCACACCGCCCTGATGGGCGCCATCAGTACCTTCCGGTCGCGCTCCATTATCCGGGAGCTGGGCAAGGTATACGGTCTGCCGAAGGAGGAAATAGACCGGCTGGTCCACGAGCCGGAGAATCTGCTTAATAAGAATGAAATCACGGAATTAATTCTGTCGGTGTACCACCGGATGGCCGACTTCCCCAACCAGCGGACCATCCACGCCTCGGGGGTACTTATATCAGAGCTGCCCCTGACCTGCTACTCGGCCCTCGACTATCCGCCCAAGGGCCTGCCCACGGTGCAGTTCGATATGTACACGGCCGAGGCCAGCGGCTTCGAAAAGTTCGACATCCTTTCCCAAAGGGGTATTGGCCACATCCGCGACTGCGTGCAGCTGGTAGAACAGAACCAGAGCGTGCGGGTGGATATTTCTCAGCCACGTCAATTTTTCAAGGATGAAAAAATCGCGGAACAACTCCGCTCCGCCGACACCATCGGCTGCTTCTACATCGAGAGCCCGGCCATGCGGCAGCTGCTGACCAAGCTGCGGTGCGACACCTACCTCACGCTGGTAGCAGCCAGCTCCATTATCCGGCCGGGTGTCGCCAGCAGCGGCATGATGAAGGCCTACATCGAGCGTCACCACAATCCGCAGGCCGTACAGTACCTGCACCCGGTCATGGAGCAGCAGCTCAGCGAAACCTACGGGGTGATGGTGTACCAGGAAGATGTCATGAAAGTCGGCCACCACTTCGGCGGGCTGGACCTGGCCGATGCTGATGTTCTCCGTAGGATTATGTCCGGTAAGGGGCGTAACCAGCAGAAGCTGGACGAGATTCAGGACCGCTTCTTTACCCACTGCCGGGCCAAAGGGTACCCCGAAGAGCTGACCCGGGAGGTATGGCGGCAGATGGAAAGCTTTGCCGGCTACTCCTTTAACAAAGCCCACAGCGCCTCCTTCGCCGTGGAGAGCTACCAGAGCCTGTACCTGAAGACGTACTACCCGCTGGAATTCATGGTGGCCGTACTCAACAACTACGGGGGCTTCTACAGCCGGAAAGTGTACGTCAACGAGGCCCGCAAAGCGGGTGGTACTATACAGCTTCCCTGCGTAAACCAAAGCCACTATCAGACCACCCTGTACGGCCGGGAGGTATACCTGGGCTTTGATTGTCTGCTGAACCTGGAAGGAAAACTCGCCCGGACCATACCACTGGAACGCCAGCAGCGGGGCGACTACACCGGCCTGGAAGATTTTAGTACCCGCACCGGCGCAGGGCTGGAACAGCTCATTATTCTGATCCGCTGCGGGGCCTTTCGGTTTACGGGTCAGGGCAAGAAGGAGCTGCTGTGGGAAGCACACCTGCTGCTGTGTGGTACCCGGCCGGACCAGGGTACTTCTTCGCTATTTGAAGCCAGCAGTCCCTCGTACGTACTGCCACCCCTGGAAACCTCTACGGCAGAGGACCTCTACGACGAGATTGAGCTGCTGGGCTTTGCGGTCAGTGATACGGCCTTTGCCCTGACCCGAAGTACCTATCGCGGGGAGGCCTTTGCCCGTACACTCGGGGGGCAGGAGGGCAGGGTAGTACGTATGGTGGGGGAATTTATCTGTGACAAGACGGTCCGGACCAAAAACGGTACGTACATGAAGTTCGGCACCTTCCTGGACTGCTTCGGCGATTTCTTTGATACGGTACACTTTCCGCCTTCGCTGAAGAACTATCCGCTGCAGGGTAGCGGTATTTATCTGATTGAGGGAAAAGTGGTACTGGATTTTGGCTGTCCGGCCCTGGAAGTGAGCCGGACGGCTAAGATACCCCTGAAACCGGACCCCCGAAGTATCTAAGTACTTACCCCAGCCGCACCGCGTTACTCAGCTCCTCCCCAATCGATCTCCTGGTGAATTGTAGTTGCCAAAAGCTGGTAGAAATTCTTTCGGCAAGGCCATTTCTCCCGTAAACCCTTCTTCTAGTACCTGCTTGAGTCCGTGGTGAGCTAGCTCTTCCTTTTGAATTTTTTCAGAAAGATGGGCCAGAAGTTGCGCCGAGTAAATCCCCGGTAGCGGTTGCCTCTGGTTTTCATCCCGGAATACCCAGGCGGTAAAGTGGGAGTTGGCTTTATAAAAAGTAATTAGGTTCGACAAAACATGGAGGGTCATGTCGGGCATATCGCAGGGTAGTACCAGCCAGTCGTGGTCAGGGTAGCGTTGGTGCACGGTGAGCAGACCTTTCAGGGGACCACCAACGGGAAGGTCAGCATCCGTAACCAATGCTGCCGAAGAAGGCAGCACCGCCCTGTACCCTTCCAGCTGCGCCTGCCGCACCACCACGGTCACAGGCAGGTACAGGCTCGCCAGTAACCTGGCCGCCCGGGCCACCCACGCCTCCTGATTATCTGTCAGCAAGCCTTTATCCTGCCCCATCCGGCGGCTTTCTCCCCCACTAAGTACCAGGCCGTGTAGCATGTATTTGAATTGTCGATTTGTATTTAAACGCAGAGGTACGGGGAGTGTTTATGCAGAGTTTCGCAGAGCCCTATTCGAGATTATTTTTCCGCACTTCATTCCTCACTCTTTCGCTCATTCACTCTTTCGCTCTTTACTAACCAGTACCTCCGTGATACGGTTTAGCTCCTCTACTTTATAGGCAAAGTCTCCCCGCAGCAGGTCACGTACTTCTTTGAGCTGTTGCATGGCGGTTTCGAGGTCGTCGGGAAGGGCGTCGGTCAGTACCTCGCGCAGACGTTTGGCCAGCGTGGGCGACATGCCGTTGGTAGAAATGGCTACCTTTAGGTTTCCTTTTTTTACAACGGACGAAAGATAAAAATCGCAGTAGTCGGGCGTGTCGGCTACGTTGGTCAGAATATGCCGGGCGCGGGCTACGCCTTTGATGCGTTTGTTCTCTTCTTTATCGTTGGTAGCTACTATGACCAAATCCTTTTCGTCCAGGTCGTGGTCTTCAAACTTTCTTTCAATCAGAGTGACCCGGCTTTTTTCACCGGCCATGATACGAATCTCCTCCCGAATTTCGGGTGATACCAGCGTAACGGTGGCCCCGGGCGCATTGTCCAGAACCGCCGTAATTTTTTCCAGTCCCACGTAGCCGCCGCCCACTATCAGGGTATGCAGGTCGTCGTTATTGAGTTTCAGGAAAATGGGAAACAGGTTATTCATTTTGGTCCGTGCGTTTTACTATTGGATAAAACTACAACATGTTTTAATGAAAATATTCCCGTTTCCCATTTAATACCTCTTTTTATGGAAGTACTCAGAGTACCTGCGTCCTGCACTTATGTCTGTGTACAACTACTACTTTGGCTCTTCGGTGCGGGTAAAATCCAGTTTTGAATTGTCTTCGAATTTAATGCGCCAGATGGTCTTGCCATTTTCTTTCACGATTTCCCAATTGGAATATTCAGCCTTATAGGCCGGAAACAAATCCTCGGCACCATACGCTTTTTTCAGGCCGTAACCCGGCGTCTGGCTGCTCCCGCAGGCATCGTAGCGACGGTAGTTACCACTGGCGGCGTAAAAGGCAAACGTTTTTTTCTGCGTGTCAAATACCACGGTACCTTTCCGGTACCCCAAAATCTGGTCGCGGCAGTAGGTACTGGTCTTGGTCCAGTAAAAATACTGTTCGGCGTCCCCGTCAGCGTTTACAAACCGGTATCCGGTAGCTATTTCGTTGGCGTTACCGGCGTAGCTCCCGTCATAGTTGTTGTATTGGGTCATCGAAAATGACCCTACCTGCCAGTACCCCCCTACCAGTTCGGCGGGTACTTTGGAGCGTGGATAGTTTCCAAAACCTCCCGGCTCGAGTGGCGACCCCCGGCCATCGGTTTCTTTACAGTTTAGTAACAGCAGGCTGCACAGGCCCAACACCAGGGACAAATTCATCAGAGAAAGTACTTTTTTCATGGCTTGTTAGAATAAATGATGTAAACAATAGGTAGTATTTCCGGGACAAAAATGTTACGCTGGCTTATTCTTCCCAAGGTTTACCTGCATGAGTTGTGGCTTTTAGACTACGAATCGGCCAAAAATGCTATTTAATTGAAGGAGGGAATTGCCAAGCCTGAGCGGGCTATCAACTAGCTGGTCCGCTTTACCAATTATTGAATGATTTCCGGAAACAACTACGGATAATTCCTGACCGGACTCACTGATTTTCACAGTTTCGCCGTACCTTTGCGGCATGATTGCAATAACCAACCTCGACTACTTCCTTGGCGACCGCGCGCTTTACGACAGCGCCTCGCTGCATATTAAGCCCAAGCAGAAAATAGGCCTGATCGGTCTGAACGGAACGGGCAAATCGACCCTGCTGCGACTCATCATTGGCGAGTACCAGCCCGACGGGGGCAGTATTTCCAAGTCGGGCGACTGTACCATTGGCTTCCTGAACCAGGACCTGCTCTCTTACCAGAGCGACGACTCTATTTTGTCGGTGGCCATGCAGGCCTTTGAGCGGCAGAATCAGCTACAGGTACAGATGGATAAAATCCTGCACGACATGGAGCACAACTACCGCGACGAGCTGGTAGATAAGCTGGCCCGGGTGCAGGAAGAGTTTGAGGCCCTGGATGGCTATACTATTCAGTCCAAAGCCGAAGCTATTCTGGAAGGACTGGGCTTTACGACAGATGACCTGCAGACACCCCTCCGGCAGTTTTCGGGAGGCTGGCGTATGCGGGTGATGCTGGCTAAGCTGCTCCTGCAGAAACCCGCGCTCCTGATGCTCGATGAACCTACCAACCACCTGGACCTTCCCTCGATCCAGTGGGTAGAGAAATACGTACAGAACTACGAAGGAGCTGTGATTGTGGTTTCGCACGATAGGGAATTCCTGGACAATGTGGTAGATACCATTGTGGAAGTTTCGGGTGGCAAACTGAACCTGTATTCGGGTAATTACTCCTATTACATAGAAGAAAAAGAGCTCCGGAACGAAATTCAGCGGGGCGCCTACGAAAACCAGCAGGCCAAGATTCGCCAGACAGAGCGTTTTATCGAGCGCTTTAAGGCGAAGGCCAGCAAGTCGCGTCAGGTACAGAGCCGGGTGAAGTCGCTGGAACGCATGGATTTTGTGGACGAAGTACTGGACGCCAACGCCCGCGTACACTTCCGGTTCCAGTTTACGACCCAGCCGGGGCGCCACGTACTGCAGCTGGAAGATGTCTCCAAAGCCTACGGCGAGAAAGTGATTCTTGACCATACCAACATCAGTATGGAACGGGGAGATAAAATAGCCCTGATCGGGGCCAACGGACGGGGTAAGTCAACGGCCCTTCGGGTAGTAGCCGGTACTGAACCCATCGAAGGGGTGCGGCGGCTGGGCCATAACGTATCGTTTACGTTCTACGCCCAGCACCAGCTGGAGTCGCTGAACGTGGAACATAACCTCATCGAAGAGCTGAAATACGCTAATCCCACCAAGACTGAAACCGAACTAAGGACGGTACTGGGTTGCTTCCTGTTTTCGGGAGACGATGTTTTCAAGAAAATTAAGGTACTATCGGGAGGGGAAAAGTCACGCGTGGCGCTGGCGAAGGTACTTCTTTCGCAGGCCAACTTCCTGCTGCTTGACGAACCTACCAACCACCTCGACATGCAGTCGGTGAATATTCTGATTCAGGCGCTGCAGCAGTACGAGGGCAGCTACATAGTCGTATCGCACGACCGGTACTTTGTGGAATCCATTGCCAATAAAATCTGGTACATTGAAGACCATCAGATTAAAGAGTACCCGGGTACTTACGAAGAATACACCATTTGGCTGGAAGAACGTGGGCTGCAATCGGCGGTAAGTGAAAAAGCGGTGGTTAGCAGTGCGCCGCCTCAGGTGAAAAATAACACACCAGCGACTCAGGAGCCAAAGAAAAGTACCTCTAATAATCATGAAAATCAGAAGGCCCTGAAGCAGGCTCAGAAGCTGGTGGAAGAACTGGAAGTAAAGATTACGGAGCTGGAAAAACAGAAGAAGGTACTTGAAGCCAAACTGGCCGACCCGAGCTCCTACCACGAAAAGGAAATTTTGACCAAACTCAACGACGATTACGCCACTACCAAGAAAAAGCTGGCTGATACCACCGAAGCCTGGGAAGTAGCCATGCTGGAAGTAGAGGAACTGGCGGGGTAGTTTTGGAAGGAGAAAAGGTACTAAAGGAGAAAGGGAGGAAAGTAACGAGCGCCTGTATTTGTACAGCTTTCGAAGCATAGAAACAAAAAGCCCGGAGGGGCGGTACCTTAGTAGCAGTTAAGCATAGATATGAAATTTTCAGCCCCGGAGGGGTGACACCTCAGCACCAATGAATTGCCAACTTTGTAAAGAAGGTACTACCGAAGCAGGCCACGTAACTGTAACGTTAGAACGAGGTAGTTCCCTGATTATCATTAAGGAAGTACCTGCTCACGTCTGCACGAACTGTGGCCACTACTACCTGGATGCTGACATTGCCCGTCAGGTATTACAAAAAGGAGAAGAGGCCGTTCAGAAAGGTGTCGAATTGGAAGTCATCAAACTACAGGCTGCCTAGCCCCTACACCAGATCCTCCGTCTGGGCGTAGATGTCCTGCATGGTCAGCGTGAGCCCTACACTGGCCAGTTCAATGCTCTTATCAATAACATAAGCTTCCGAGGCCAGCATCCAGATACCCTCGTCATTCTTCCGGAATACTTCCGCGGCTACCGCGCGTGAATTGATCAGTACGTACTCTTTCAGCGTGGAAATGCTGCGGTAAAAATGGAATTTCTCTCCCCGGTCGTAGGCTTCGGTACTTTCCGATAGTACCTCCACAATAACCACCGGATTCAGGATAGTATCCTTTTTATCATCCAGGTACTCATTTTTGCCGCACACCAGTAGGAGGTCAGGATAGGTGTACAGCCCATTCGCCGGAATATGTATTCGCTGGTCGCTGGAATAGGTACGGCAGGATTTACCCCTAAAAAACGAGCCGACTTCAATGGAAAGATTCTCTACAATCCGGTTGTGATTATGACCGGCTCCGGCCATGGCAAATATTTCGCCCTGGAAGTACTCACTTTTGTAATCGGCTTCGCGTTCCAGTTCCAGGTACTCTTCCTGGGTATAATATTTCTGAGGTTGTGCGGTCATAGAATCAGCTGTTTTATCAAAAATAAGCATTTATGTTTAAAATTGGCGGCCTGCACCTTTTGTGGTTTAAAATTACTCATCAACGCGTCAGGCGATAAAGCAGTAGTGCTGAGCGCTGAATCAGGGCCGGGTACTCTTTCAGATTAATGGTTTCACCGGGGGCGTGGGCTCCTTTGCCCGAAGCACCCAGACCGTCCAGACTATCCAGGTACTTAGCCACGTAGGAAATATCGCCCGCTCCGCGCGAACCGGGATCGCCCGCTTTTACAGCACCCAGACCCATATCACGACTAACCTGGTCCAGTACCTGCAGGACTCTGGCGTTACCGGCCGTAGGCTCCATGGAAGGTATACCATCCGTAAACAGGATCTCAGCGCGGGTACCCGGCAGGCTCTGTGTTACTATTTCCTTCATTTTGGTCCGGGCGGCATTCTTCTGCGCTTCGGTCAGGAACCGCAGGTCACCCGTTACCAGGGTTTTCTGCGAAATAATATTGGTCTTGCTCACCGCTTCTCCTTTGTCCTGCGTACGATCATAGGTTACTTCCGTACCACCCACAATCACCCCCGGATTGAACGTCAGGTACTTCTCCTGGCTCAGTTGCTCACGGAACGAGTCCAGAATACGGGCCGCCTCGTAAATAGCCCCGTAACCGGCATTTTTAGAAAATATACCCGACGAGTGGCCGGTGTTGCCGTAGGTAGTGAGCCGCCAGTCGTTGATACCCCGGCGGGCGGTGGTAGCGATGCTGAAACTCTGGGCCCCCTCGTACCCCAGGGCAATATCGTGTTGTTTGGCGCGCTCAATAAAATCTTTCCGGCTTATACTGGTGGGTTTACCGCTGCTTTCCTCGTCACCCGTAAGATATACAGTGATGGAAGTACCTTCCAGCAGCCCCTGCGCGTGCAGCGCTTTGAGCGCCGCCACAATCATGACATCGCCGCCCTTCATGTCATTAACGCCCTGGCCGGTAGCGGTGGAGTCGTTGAGGCGGGTGAAGGGCGTAAACGGCATGGATTTCTCAAATACCGTGTCCAGGTGGCCAATCAGGAAGAGCTTTTTGCCTTTGGTACCTTTGCGGTAGGCAACCAGGTGCCCGGCCCGGTTAAGGGAGTCAGGCAATGACACCCACTCGGTCGTAAAGCCCAGGGCCTTCAGTTCTTTCATAAAAATATTCCCCACCTGACGTACCCCCTGCTTGTTTAACGTGCCGCTGTTGATATTCACTACCTCTTCCAGCAGTTTTTCGGTCAGGCCCATATTAGCCCTAACGTGCTCCATAATTTTCTTCTCTACCGTACTTAATGATTGGCCGGTTGCCCCCAGAGAAGCCATTGTTAGCAGAATAAGTAGTAGTTTTTTCATTTACTTTCAGACGGGAAATAGTTTAGGTACTTTGCCTTAAAAATCAGCATTAAGGTACTGTTTTATTGGTAGCATTTAATAAAGTAGCCCGACACTTATTGCTCCCCAATTGTTAGGCATGGTAATTTTTACTTCCAAAACTTAAACAGCGGATAGGATATTAGAAGGAGTAGGATGAATCGTTGCTTTGTTAGGCGGCTCTTCTGTTCTCCCGTACCTATTCCCAACTTAGTAGTTCATGAAGCGTATTATAGCTCTATTTTTTAGTGTAATCATTGCGCAGGTAAGTCTGGCCCAACCTACCGCCGAGGTAGTACTGGACGACTACATCTACAGCGAAACCATTAAAACGGCCTTTTTGTATCCGGCGGCGGACCAACCCGAAGACCCGCGCCGGTTTCTGTCTCCGGCTATTCTGCCCCTGGCGGCCGAACGTCCCTTTGTACTCGAATTCGACGACCTGACGGCCGACTACCGGGGCTTCCGGGCCAAGATTATTCACTGCAATGCCGACTGGAGCCGCTCGGTCCTGAATGATATTGAATACACCTTCGAATACAACGATTACCCCATTACTAAATTTTCGCAGTCGTTTAGCACCAAGGTACCTTACTACCACTACCGTTTTGAGGTACCCCGGGTCAAGCTGTCCGGTAACTACGTGCTGGTGGTGTACTCCGAGCGGGAACGAAAGCCGGTGCTTTCCCGGCGGTTTATGTTGTATGAACCCAGGGTAAATATTACGGCCCAGGCGCGTTTTTCCCAGGGAATTCAGGAGCAGTTTTCGCACCAGCAGATTGACTTCAGCATTGACTATAAAAGCTACCGCCTCATTTCTCCGCAAACCGACCTGAGGGTAGTTATCCGCAAAAATTTCCGCTGGGACAACGCTAAAAGCGGATTCAAGCCAACCAATGTACGCCCCTTTGACCAGGTACTTGAATATCAGTTTTTTAATCTGGAGAATACCTTTCGGGGCGGCAATGAATTCAGGTACTTCGACAGCCGTACCCTGGCGGGCCGGGGCTTTGGGATTTATGAGATTGAGCGGTTGACGGAGTTTACGCGCCTGATTCTTTCCCCCGACCAGCCCCGTTCCAACGGAGCCTACATGCAGATGGATGACTTCAATGGCCTTTACATTGTAGACCAGCGCGAGTCCGGCAACGGAAGCGTGGAAGCCGACTACACTCCCGTTGTGTTTACTCTGAAAATACCCGAGGTACCCGATGCCACGCTCTATGTCAACGGGGCATTTAACCTATGGCGCCTCAACGACCTCAACCGGATGACCTACAACAGCGAGCTACAGGCCTACAATGCGGTTATTCTGCTGAAGCAGGGAGTAGTTAATTATAACTATACCGTAGTAGAAAATGCTTCCCGTACTCCGGACGAATCCCTCGTGGAAGGCGACTATGTCTCCACCGAAAATGACTACGATATCCTGGTTTATTTCCGGCCACCGGCGGCTCGCTCAGACCTGTTGGTAGGGTACCGGACGGTCGAGTGGAACCGTCGGCGGTAGATTTGCATTGCATTCGCATTGCATCTTTACAAGAAGGCCCGATTTTTTTATTTTTTTTCAGCGAGCAACTACCTTCCATAAAACTCTTTTTCCCCTAAGAACACTAGTTTTTTGTAACTGGAGCTTTCTCTGGAGCCAGAGTTGGAGAAAAAAGCATAATTTATTCTAAAACATGCTCATAATAGGAAATAACTATGTCTTGCAATAATTAAAAAATTAATACGAATAGTTATGTTTTATGCGTTATAGTTTTAGATTTGTAACCAGATTAAGAACAAAATAAAAAGAAAGAGGCTATGAATAAATACATGGAACCAAGTCAGTACCTTACCCCCAATTTATATATCTCCAGAAATGAGTCTGAAATAATAGATTGCCTGGTGGACCACCACGAAATGCCCCGTGATTTTGAGGAAAGCAAGGTTATTTCCTTCTTTGCGGGCAAGGATTTCCACCTGGTCCTTTATTTTCCCCAGTTAAGTGACCGCGGTTTCCAAATGTTTGTAGTCCGAGATTTTTCAGTACATGTAGATGAGCTATTTGCTTTGCGTGAATTATTCGGTCGTCTTATTGAGGATGGGCACAATATGCGGCAGATGAAAAAGGCGCAGTACCGGGTTGACCACCTTATCCACATGGCGCGTACTTTCCGGGCCATGATGCATAAGGAACTGGCCCATATGGAGGAAGATCCCCGGCCGGATTCATTCAATAGCTTTTAATCTGCTTATTTCTAACAGGCAAAGGATATAAAACAGGAAAGGCGCGGATTCTCCGCGCCTTTCCTGTTTTATATGGCAGATACTATTCTTCGCTCTATACATTAAAGCGGAAGTGCATAATGTCCCCGTCCTTTACAACGTATTCTTTACCTTCCACGGCCATTTTACCGGCCTCTTTGATTGCAGCTTCGGTCCGGTACTGCTGGTAATCGGGTAGTTTGATAACCTCGGCCCGGATAAAGCCTTTCTCAAAGTCGGTATGAATAACGCCCGCGGCCTGCGGTGCTTTCCAGCCTTTTACGATGGTCCAGGCCCGTACTTCCTTTACCCCGGCGGTAAAGTAGGTAATCAGGTTCAAGAGACTGTAGGACGCTTTGATGAGCTTGCTCAAGCCCGACTCCGTGAGTCCGAATTCCTCCAGAAACAGCTGATGTTCCTCCGGATCTTCGATTTCGGCAATCTGTGACTCAATGGCGGCACAAAGCACGACCACCTCGGCTCCTTCGGCGGCTACGGCAGCTTTCAGCTTTTCAGAGTACTCATTGCCCGTTAGCATAGAAGCTTCGTCAACGTTGGCCACGTAAATAACGGGCTTCGCCGTGAGCAACTGCAAATCTCCGATAGCCGCTCTTTTATCTTCCTCCGATGCCTCCACGCTGCGGGCGTTGCGGCCCGCTTCCAGCGCGGATTTATACTGCTTAAGTACTTCCAGTTCAACTTTAGCCCGGGCATCGCCTACCCGCGCGGCTTTGTCGATTCGCTGAAGCTTTTTATCGACCGATTCCAGGTCTTTGAGCTGCAGCTCGGCATCTATGATTTCCTTATCAAATACCGGATCAACGCGGCCCTCTACGTGGACCACGTTCTCGTCCTGAAAGCAGCGGATCACGTGCGCGATGGCATCTACTTCCCGGATATTGGCCAGGAATTTATTACCTAATCCGGCACCCTGACTGGCCCCTTTAACCAGTCCGGCTATATCCACAAACTCCATGATTGTGGGTAGTACTTTCTGAGGCTTCACCAGTTCGGTCAGCACTTCCAGGCGCTCGTCGGGTACGGTTACTACGCCCACATTGGGTTCTATAGTACAAAACGGATAATTGGCCGCTTCGGCCTTGCCACTTGATATGGCGTTAAATAAAGTGGATTTCCCTACGTTCGGTAATCCTACAATCCCACATTGAAGACTCATTGCTTAGTTGGTAATCAACAGTTTGATAAATTTCACGCAAAATTACCATTTAAAGCGCGAAAAACTAAAAAGCCTTCGGATTCCATGTCCGAAGGCTGCCATTTCTTGCCAATACGACTAGATGCTTACTCCCACTTCAATTCAGTGCTTCCAATGCCATCCAGCTCATCGGCTTTTGCCTCGTACTGAGAAAAGTCGAAATCTGGCATAAGCTCTGTCTTGACGTGATCAACTGATTCTTTCAGCGCATCAATGAACTTGTCAAAATCTTCTTTGTACAAAAACATCTTGTGCTTTTCGTACGTGAAGCCATCTCCCTGCGGATGGCGGCGGCTTTCGGTAATGGTAAGGTAGTAATCGTTGGACCGCATCGAGCGAACATCGAAGAAGTAAGTACGTTTTCCCGCTCTGACCCGTTTGGAGTAGATTTTCTCTCTGTCTTCCACTATGTCTAGGATTTATGGTTAATCAAACGCTAAAATAGAAAGTTTATTGTTTTCCACAAAAAGTTTAGAAACAATAATGCTGCCATCTAAATCATAGATTATAAATTTTTAAACAAAGTTTATAACAAAACACAAAAATTTTAGGACCGTAAGACTTCTTTGCCTTATATTTGGAGCATTGCAGTAGCGCTTACCAAGCCGAACTACCTGATTATCTGTATTCTACAGAACCTGTTCGGCTATTGTTTCACTTAACCCTCAAGGTATGAAATCTTATTTGTTCCTGCTTTTTATTTGCCTCCTATCTATCTGTTCAACGTCGTTAAAAGCCCAGGCGGACCTGGGAGAAACCCAACAAGGACGCGCTTCTTTCTACTCCACCACATTTGACGGTAATAAAACCTACTTCGGAGAGATATTCAATAGCCAGGAATTAACGGCTGCCCATCGTTCCCTGCCGCACAACACCATGGTGGAGGTAACTAACCTAACTAATAAACGTTCGGTTATTGTACGTATCAATGACCGGGGACCTTTTACAAATAACAAGAACCGCCTGATTGATGTTAGTAAAGCAGCCGCCGGTAAACTGGGCCTCATTGGCCAGGGCGTAGCAGAGGTGGTGATCCGGGTTATTGGTATGGAAGGTATGGTGCTGTTGGCTCCCCATGAAACGGTGCTGAAAAGTACGGGTGAGATTGTATCCACGATCTTGAAAAAGGCCGTAAAGACCACTGCCAGCGGTACCAGGATACCAAAGTAGTACCAGAGCTTACACTACGGGGGTAAATACTGCGTTTTATTTACTTAAAAGAATAAACTTTACCTGAACCCCCGCTCAAGTATGAGTATGCGCCCCCTGGACCTGGCCCGAATCCGCGAATATGGTAATCTTGAATTCCTGGCTAAACAGCTTGTTGAGGGCTTTATAACGGGTCTGCATAAGTCTCCTTTTCATGGCTTTTCGGTGGAGTTTGCAGAACACCGCCTGTACAATACCGGCGAAACTACCCGGCACATAGACTGGAAGGTATACGCCAAAACCGATAAGCTGTTTGTAAAACGCTACGAAGAGGAAACCAACCTGCGCTGCCACCTCCTGCTGGACACGTCCTCGTCCATGTACTATCCCGAGCCTAACTACGGCAAAATTACCTTTAGTATAATGGCGGCGGCCAGCCTGTCGCACCTGCTGCAACGCCAGAAGGATGCCGTGAGCCTGTGTACCTTTTCGGACCAGATTGAAGTCCAGACGCAGGTGAAGTCTACTCCGTCGCATGTCCATAAAATCATGATTGAGCTGGACAATCTCCTGCAAAAGCCCCGCCCTCTGAAGAAGACATCAGTAGCGGAGGTTATTCACCTGATTGCCCAGAAAATACAGAAGCGCTCACTGGTGGTTATTTTCAGCGATATGTTTGATAATATTGAGCATAGCGAGCAGCTGTTTTCGGCGCTGCAGCACCTGCGCCACAACCTGCACGAGGTCCTGCTCTTCCACGTAACCGACCGCCGTACCGAGGAGGAATTTGCCTTTGAAGACCGCCCCTACGAATTTATTGACCTGGAGTCCGGTGAAAAGGTAAAAGTTCAACCCCACCAGGTCCGTGACCACTACAAGCAGTACGTCAAACAATTTTATCAGGACCTGAAACTTAAGTGCGGTCAGTACAAGATAGATTTCATTGAAGCGGACATAGCGCAGGGTTTTGACCCTCTTTTAACCGCCTATCTAGTAAAGCGTTCTAAAATGAAATAATTTTTAGGAACTTTGGGTTAAAGTTGATTCATCACTCAACAACCCTGCTCATGAAACGCTCCTTTTATTATTTTCTCTCAGCAATTGTCCTCTTGCTCACGCTGGACGCCTGCAAGTCAGCCAAAAAATCGCTCCGCCGCGGCGACTACGACGAGTCGGTATACCGGGCCGTGGACAAACTCAAGGATAACTCCCGCCACACCGCCTCGGTGGATATTCTGAAAGAGGCTTATCCGCTGGCCCTGCAGCAGCACCTCGATGATATTGCCCGCTTTGAAAAATCCGTTGAGCCGTTTCACTGGGAGCCGGTGGCCGAAGCCTATACCAGCCTCAACCGCCTGTACGACGCCGTCCGGAGCTGCCCCAGTTGCAACCGCCTCCTGACCGCCCGGAGCTTCTACGACGAAGAAAAAGAAGCCCGGCAAAACGCCGCCTCTGACCGTTACGAAGAAGGAGAGCGACTGCTTACGCAGGGAGGGCGTGAAAATGCCCGCCGGGCCTTTGAGCATTTCGAACGCGCCGACGGCATAGTACCTAACTACCGAAATGTTACCGCCAAACTCGACGAGGCCTACGAGCAGGCTTCTTTTAAAATAGTGGTGGAGCAGGTGTCGGTTAACTCCCGCACTTACCAGCTTAGCAACGAATACTTTCAGGACCGCGTCAGCGAGTTCCTGCAAACCAACCGCCGCCTCAACAAGTTTGTGCGCTTTTATTCTCCCGAAGAGGCCACCGATGTAAAACTCCGCCCCGACCACGTCATTACCCTCCGGTTTGATGATTTTGTAGTAGGCCAGACCCTGGTCGAAACAAAAACCGAAACCCTTATCAGCAAAGACAGCGTGAAGGTAGGTGAAGCCACGGTAGCCGGCAAAAAGGTACCTGTCTATAATAAGGTAACTGCCAAGCTGAATCGTAACCGGAAAACGGTTCATTCCAGCGGGGTACTGGACATGCAGATTCAGGATTTTGGCAGCCGCCGTATGGTGTACCAGGAGAAGTTTCAGGGCGAATATAACTGGTTTTGTGAGTGGGCCAACTTTAACGGCGACGAGCGTGCGCTTACCACCGAGCAAAAACGCATGAGTAACATCCGCGAGCTGCTACCTCCGCCCCCTCAGCAGTTGTTTGTGGAGTTCAGTAAACCCATCTACGACCGCCTCACCAGCAAGATACGGAACTACTACGCCCGGTACTAATCAAAGAGTGAATGAGCGAAAGAGTGATGCGTATATTTGGCTTTTATTGTGTAAAGCTAAATGGAGCAGGCGCTGGTTTGATTGCGTAAAAAAGCCCCGAAGGGGCGAAAGCGTAGTAGCAAGACGTGGAGGTTAGGTATCAGCCCCGGAGGGGCGATACTCCTTCAATAAGATCTCTACAAGTACCTTTAGCAAGAAAGGGAGCCCTGCGGCTCCCTTTTCTCTTTTTAATACTCCAATTCTTACTTCCCGCTTTTCGAAACGCCGGTCGTGGCGGTTTTGGCGGGCGTTGCGGTAGCCTCCTTGTTCTTCCGGTAGAAATTATAGAAATCGTCGAGTTGCTCAATGGGCATCCGCCGGGCTATGATTTTCTTGTTTTTATCAAGTACATAAATAGTCGGCGTGGAGAAAACATCGTACTGCGTGCGGTAGTCGGTCTGGTTGGCGTAGTCATAGCCGTGCAGCAGTTCGCCGAGTTTGTAGGTACTTATGTATTTTTTCCACTCTTCGGGGCTTTGCTCCGTGGCTATGGCCAGTACTTTCACGCCGGTCGCTTTATTTTTATCATAAAACTCCTTCAGCTTGGGAGCGGCCTCCTTACAATGGCCGCAGGTCGGAGAATAAAAGAACAGCACGGTATAGTCGGCTTTGATGCCGTGGATGCTCAGGGGCTTACGCAGGGTATCCGAAATGGTCAGGTTAGGGATTATTTTATTGACCAGCAGCGGCTTCATACTATTAACGCGTTCGGCTATACGGCGGCGACCATCCTCCGAAACCCCCATTTCACCGCTGAGGTAGTACTTCTCGGCCATGTGTACAAATACGCCCTCGGTACCCACTATCTTAGCGTTCTCGTACTCGGAGGTAACGTAGAAAATAATATACGACTTCATATCCTTATTAGCCGCTGCTTTTTTAATCAACGCATCGGCATCACGGATAATAGAATCAGGTACCTGTACGACCAGTTCTTTCATGTAGCGCTCCAGCTTGGGCAGCATGAAGGGCGTCCGGAGCAGACGGTCATCCGAAAAATCGAAGCCGTCCCAGTAGTGGGCCTTGTAGTAGTTAAACACCCACACCGAGTCAGACTTACCATTGGGCAGTTTGGGAGCAGGCGGAATTTCCGGTTCAATGGATGCTTTGAGCAGTTTTCCGGTAAAGGTACCGGCATTATCGATCAGAAACTTTCTCTGATAGTCCGTAAACTGTTTCTGAGCATCGGCGATTTTTTGGTCCGAAGCGGCGGCATTGGCACCACCGGCGGCTTTTTCCCGGTTGAGGCTCTCGACCCCTTCCATGATCCGGCGCAACTCGTTTTGGTAAGTATAAAAGAGCTGGTTTTCCTGAGAACCCTTCACTACCATGTTTTTTACAATGTTGGAAGTATCCGTCTGAAACGAGAACCGGGTTTCCTGTCCGGAATAAACCAGCTCTACCCAGCGGCGCTGGCCCGGCAGTAGTACCAGGTATAGCCCCCCCGGCAGCGGTGTATTGCCCTCAAATACCATGCGACCGCTGGCATCGGCGCGGGCGGTGTCTTTGGCAAAAAACTGTTTATTACTGTAACTGTAATGTCCCAGAATACAGGAGGTATCTTTCAGGCCGGTGAGGGTAGCTTCAATCCGGTAGCCCTGGGCTGAGGCCGACCAGCCGGTACCCAGCAGCAACGCGGTGAGTATCACCCCACCAGTAAACCCTTTTTTCATACTTTTACACGTAATTGTTTCTTTACGCAAATTTAACCTCAAAACGACACAACTTACAGGATCGTACCTATAATGTTCTATTTTCTATCGAAATCCCTCGACTTCCTGCTGATGCCGTTCAGTTTGGCGCTTCTCCTGCTGATTTACGCTCTCCTATCCAAAAAGAAATCCCGCGCCCGCGGGGCCGTTGGAGCAGCCTTACTGATTTTGTACCTGAGTGCTAACAGCTACCTTGTGAGCCGGGCCTACAACTGGTGGGAGTACCCCTATCAAACGATTGCCTCCGTCCGGCAGACCTATGACGTAGGAGTGGTACTTACGGGGGGAATGATTTCAGTACCGACCCTAAAGGCCGACCATCCCAGCTTTGGCAACCACGCGGACCGTTTTCTGCAGGCCTACCTGCTGTACAAAGCCGGCAAAATCCGGAAAATTCTCATCAGCGGCAGGGACCATCCGGCCTTCATGGCCCGCAACCTGGGCGACGGGCAGCTGGCAGCGGCCCTGCTGGTACAGTGGGGAGTAGCCCCCGGCGATGTACTGCTGGAAGGTACTTCCCGGAACACGCGGGAAAACGCACTGAATTCGGCGGCTATTCTGAAAGAAAAATTTCCCGGGGGCAAGTACCTGCTTATCACCTCCTCTTTTCACCTGCGTCGTTCTCTGGGTTGTTTTGAAAAAGCAGGGATCAGGGCGGCCTCCTTTCCGTCCGATTTTTACGGCGGAGACTTTACGCCCACGGTCAGGCAACTACTGGTACCCGACCCCGAAGTACTTGGCTATACGCACCTGCTCTGGCACGAGTGGGTCGGGTATGCCGTGTACAAACTGATGGGGTACTGCTAAAAAAACCACCCGTCGGGGTGGTTCTGGTCTTGCTTAAATACTTAAAATCTTGACCATTCGAAGCAGGTCCTCGTTGATCGGCTTGGGTAACCGGATGGTATCTTCGAAGGGCGTATATACCAGCTCATTGTTTATGATTCCGGCCATCACGTTTTTTTGTCCGGCCAGGAGGCCTTCCAGCGCACCCAGGCCCAGACGACTGGCCAGAATGCGGTCGTAGGCCGAGGGAGAGCCTCCGCGCTGGGTATGCCCCAGCGTAGTCACCCGCATGTCAATGTCTTCCTTGATCTGACTCTTGATTTTATCCGCTATTTCAGAAGCACTTCCTTCTTCCTCACCTTCGGCCACTACTACTATGGAGGAAGCCTTGGAACGGAGCCATCCCTGACGCAGGGTTTCGACCACCTCCGATATGGGCGTAAGTACTTCGGGTACCATTACCAGTTCGGCGCCTCCGCCAATACCTGACTGAATAGCGATATAGCCGGAGTCGCGCCCCATTACCTCAATAAAGAAAACCCGGTCGTGAGAACTGGCCGTGTCGCGGATGCGGTCAATGGCATCCAGTGCCGTATTAACCGCCGTATCAAACCCAATGGTATAGTCGGTTCCGTAGAGGTCATTATCAATAGTACCTGGTGCGCCTACCGTAGGTATTCCGTACTCGTTGTTGAAGATCATCGCCCCCGTAAAGGTACCATTTCCCCCGATAGCGATCAGCCCTTCAATACCGTGCTTCTGCATTTGGTCGTAGGCCAGCCTGCGTCCCTCCGGTGTTATGAATTCCTTACTCCGCGCCGACTTTAATATAGTACCTCCCCGCTGTACAATATTACTTACCGAGTGGGAGGACATCTGAAATATATCGCCGGCAATCATGCCGCTATACCCTCTTCTTATTCCAAAAACTTCAATTCCGTGATACACCGCTCCCCGTACTACTGCTCTGATACAAGCGTTCATACCAGGTGCATCTCCCCCCGAAGTAAATACTGCAATTCTTTTCATGTATGATGGTCAGGTTACTACTATGCTAAATTAAAGGGCTGCGTCAGAAAATTCTCTGTTTTGACACAACGGCCGCAAATTTATTGGGTATTTTGTTAAAAAATGTGAACAACAATCGTTTTTTAGTTAAAATACCTCAAAGGAAGCCTTAAATATAATACCTCAAACATACGGCAATCCTTCTATATTTGTGGCAGTTAACCAAAATTTAACCTGAGGAAAGTAGTCTTTAAACGTTTAAAAAGCGGAGAAGAAAGACCTATCCTACTCTGTATCTGCATGAAAAATATTATTTCGTGGCAACGACTCTGGCCCCACCTGGTAGCTGTTCTGGGCTTTGTTCTGCTCTCGCTCCTGTATGCCTCTCCGGTATTGAACGGAAAGCGCCTGAACCAGTACGACGACATTCAGGCCCGCAGCGCGGCCCGGGAGCTTGTCCAGTACGAAGAAAAAACGGGTGAATGGTCGTCCTGGACCAATAGTATGTTTGGGGGTATGCCCGCCTACATGGTCGTAACCGACTACCCCGGCAGTATCTCGACCAAGCTGGGCCGCGCTGTTAACTGGCTGCTGCCCGCTCCGGCCAATTACTTTCTGCTGACGATGATCAGCGCGTATATACTGCTGCTGGTACTTGGCGCTAACGGCTGGTTGTCGGCCACGGGAGCGGTAGCCTATACATTTGCCTCCTATTATACTACCAGCCTGGAAGCCGGGCACGTTTCCAAGATTCTGGCCCTGGGTTATGCTCCGGGGGTAGTGGCCGGGGTGTTGCTGGCTTTCCGAAAGCACTGGCTTAGCGGAGCAGCCCTGACGGCCCTGTTTTTTTCGCTGGAATTATACGCCAACCACCTCCAGATTACCTACTACCTGGGCATTGGACTGGTAGTACTGGTAGTGATGGAAAGTGTGGCACTGATCAGGCGCGGACAAAGTCGTCAGTTGCTCTTTATTCTGGGGGGACTGGCGCTGGCAGCCGTGGTGGCCATTGGTACCCACACGACCCGCCTCTGGAACACCTACGATTATACCAAAGAAACCATCCGGGGTAAGTCGGAACTAAGTACCCCCACCAGTACCGGCTCCCAGACACCCGCTCAGGATGGTCTGGACAAAGAATATGCTTTTCAGTACAGCTATGGCATATTCGAAACCTTTACGCTGCTAATACCCCACCTGTACGGAGGGCCATCGCAGGGGGCACTGGACGAAAAATCTGAAACCTACAAAACGTTGATAAACCGCGGCGTAGATGCCGCCAACGCCCAGAATTTTGTGCAGGCCCTCCCCCTCTACTGGGGCGACCAGTACTCGACGGGTGGCCCGGCTTACGCGGGAGCCATTATATTCTTCCTTTTTGTGCTGGGGCTTTTTATTGTGAAGAGTCACTTGAAATGGTGGGTACTGGGGGTAACGCTCCTGTATATAATCTGGGCCTGGGGTAAGAACCTGGCCGGAGTAAACTACCTGTTTTTCGACTACTTCCCCATGTTTAACAAGTTCAGGGCCGTTACCATGATCCTGAATCTGGTACAGCTACTGCTGGTGATTCTGGCGGCCCTTAGCCTGCGGGACCTTTCCCAGAAACGAATTACCTCCAAGGAGTTGGCACGTCCGCTGGCCCTGAGTGTCGGTTTTACGGCGGGGTTTTGTCTGCTGCTGGCGCTCGTACCAACCCTCTTCTTTACTTTCCAGGGCGCTTCGGACCCCCGGTTTATCGATAGCCTGACCCAAAGTACCCAAAATCGTCCTTTTGCCGAGGAAATAGGCCGGGCTATAGTGCAGGACCGGGCCGGTATGCTCCGGGGCGATGCCTTCCGGTCGGCCATATTTATTCTGCTGGCGGCGGGCCTGATCTGGCTGTGGGTAAACGAAAAAATAAAGTCCCGGCTGGTATACCCGGCGCTGTTGCTGCTGGTGATAATAGATATGTTCGGGGTAAGTAAAAGGTACCTTAACAACGACGACTTTGTAAGTAAGCAGGCGGCTCAGTCTATTTTTACGCCCACCCAGGCCGACCAGCAAATCCTGCAGGACCCTGACCCAAACTTCCGGGTGCTGGATGTCCTTCGTAATACCTTTAATAACGCCGAAGCTTCCTATTTTCACAAGTCGGTAGGTGGGTACCACGGTGCCAAACTTCGTCGCTACCAGGAACTGATTGAAAACCAGATTGCCAGGCAGAATTCCAATCCGGGAATCCTGAACATGCTCAATACCAAATATATTATTACCCAGGACCAGCAGGGTACTCCCGTTGCGCAGGCAAATCCGGAGGCGCTAGGCCACGCCTGGTTTGTGGATCAGTACCTACTGGTACCTAATGCCGACGCCGAAATGAAGGCGCTGGACACGATTCAACCCCGCCGTACCGCCGTCCTGGACAATCGTTTCGCGGGTCAGCTGCAAGGGTTGACCATCCGGGCCGACACCGCCAACAGTATCCGGTTGGTTAGCTACAAGCCCAACGAATTGGTGTACGAAAGTAGGGCCACCAGTGACCAGTTAGCGGTGTTTTCGGAGATATACTACAATGTACGGGATGAATGGAAAGTAATCATTGACGGACAACCCGCCGAAATGCTGCGCGCCAACTACGTACTTCGGGCCCTGCGGGTACCGGCAGGCCAGCACACTATTACCTTCCGCTTCGAGCCGGTATCGGTCAGTACGGGTTTTGTGCTTGACCTGACCAGCTCTATCCTGCTGCTTGGACTCATTGGAGGGGCACTCTTCGTGGAGGCCCGGAGGAAAAGAACCGAAAGTTAAGTTTTTACCAATTACACAAAAAAGGCCGGTAGCTTACCGGCCTTTTTTATCGGGGCTGTCCCAACCAAACTACCAGCTGATTCTCCCAGGGTAGGATGCCAAAAAAAAATGATTAAACTCCAACCAGAGCGGGTGTTTCTTCGAGGAGTTGTCGGGTATGCAGGTACCCAAGTTTAAACATATCCTGCGCCTTCCGCAGGTCAAATACCTGGTAGTCGCAGAGTTGGGGGGGTTCTATCAGCAAGTGACACTTCACAAACCGTTCTTTAGTTCGGTTATGCACGGCCATAATCAGACTACGCATTAGTACATCGCGCGTTCCACACACGTGTTCTTTGACGGGGAAAGGGTTGCAGTGGATACCAATGATATAGTCCACTTCGTGTTCTATTGGCTCAACGGGAAGGTTGTTCAACACCCCGCCATCAACCAGTTGCCGCCCTCCTACCTCGAGGGGTTCAAAGATACCGGGCAGGCAGCAGGAAGCCAGCACGGGCCGGGCCAGTTCGCCCGTCCGGTAGTACACGGTTTCACCGGCGCACACATCCGTTGCGTTTACTACCAACGGTATTTTCAGGGACTCAAAAGAGTTTTCGGGAATGTACTTGCAACACAGATTTTCAACCCGGCCGATTCGGAGCAGACCACTGCCCCCAAAGGCCGGACGTATGTATCGGATAAAGCTGCTCTTGATTAGTATTTCAAGAATTTCATCAGGAGAATACCCGTAGGCCAGCATGGCCCCTACTATCGCCCCCGCACTGGTACCACTTATTATGTCAGGTTTGATTCCGTGTTCTGTTAATGCTTTTACGGCTCCAAGATGCGAAATGCCCCGGGCGCCGCCTCCTGATAATACTAATCCTACTTTCATATATGCGCTTTCTGTGACACCCTTATATCATGTAATAACCGATAAATAACGCCGAAGGTTTAGGGGACATTGTATCAGAGAAATTGACTAAGTGTACCGCGCTCGCTGATGCGTACTCCTTTCTCAGTTTGCTCCACCCGGGCGGCTTCGTAGGCAGCGTCGTGTTCAAAGAATAAGATACATTCCTCATCCACCGCGCGCCGCAGTACGCTTTCTTTTTCCTGCATGGTCAGGAGCGGCCGTACGTCGTAGCCCATTACCCAGGGAAGCGGCACGTGGGCCGATGAAGGTATCAGGTCGGCCAGGTAGATAATCGTCTTCCCGTTGTAGCGAATAACGGGCAGCATCATCTGCTCGGTATGCCCGTCTACCTGCATAAAACTAATATTTTCGAACGGAGACACCTGGTTATCTACAAACCCCAGCTGTCCCGAATCCAGAATCGGAAGGATATTTTCTTTCAAAAATGAGGCTTTTTCGCGCGGATTCGGCTCAGTGGCCCACTCCCAGTGCGCCTCGTTGGACCAGTAGGTAGCGTTGGGGAAGGTCGGTTCGAGGCGGGAGCGGGTCCCGTCGTACTTCACGGCTCCGCCCACATGGTCAAAATGCAGGTGCGTCAGCAGTACGTCGGTTACATCTTCGGGGGCAAATCCCGCCTTTTTTATGGACCCCAGGAGGCTGGCGTCGCCGTGCCGGTAGTAGTGGCCAAAGAATTTTTCGTCCTGCTTATCACCCAATCCGGTATCAATCAGGATTAGCTGGTTACCGTCTTCTACCAGCAGGCAACGCATAGCCCAGGTACACAGGTTGTTTTCGTCGGCCGGATTTTGCTTATTCCAGAGTTGCTTGGGTACTACCCCGAACATAGCGCCGCCGTCGAGTTTGAAAAAGCCGGTATCAATGATGTGTAGGTTCATGAATAGTAGGTTAAAGCTGTAGGCCGTAGGCTTATTAACTTGCTTATTTTCGCATTGTTACAAACAAAAAAACTCCTTTTTGACCCCGAGGTACCTGAGCTAAAGCGCCAGGGAACGAGGAGTAAAAAAACACCGCGCCCCCGGTGAAGTACTCATGGTAACCCGGTGGTAAAAAATCAAACCCCAAGAAAACTAAAAATGGGCAGAATTCCACACCGGCACCCGCAGGTACTTCATCAGGGTAAATGCCCCAGGCGGCAGTCTTTCCTTTATCAACCGATACTTTACCCAACTACCGCATGAAGTGTTTCGTTTCCGGCTTTTCGCTGCTGCTACTGCTTACCACCTTTACCTCCACCGCCCAAAAGGCACCGGTTTCCTACGTCAATAACCTGATAGGTACCGCCCCTGCCGCCACCGAAAGCGCCCGCCGCCACAGCGAAGGAGCCAGCGAACTGAGGGGCCAAACCCTGCCGTCGGTCGGTACCCCCTACGGCATGACCCAGTGGTCGCCCCAGACCCGCGCCACCGAAACCAAGTGTGTAGCCCCCTACTACTATACCGACACCCGCTTACAGGGCTTTCGGGGTACCCACTGGCTCAACGGCTCCTGCGTGCAGGACTACGGCAGCCTTACCCTTATGCCCTTGTCGGGTACTTTGAAAGTAAAACCCGAGGAACGCGCCTCCGCTTTCCGCCACGCGACCGAAGTAACCAGCCCCGCTTACTACAAGGTACAGCTCAACGACTACGCCATTACCGCCGAACTGACCGGCACCGCCCGCTCGGGCCTGCTTCGCTTTACGTTTGAAAAAGAGGGCGAAGCCTATATTCTGGTGGAGCCCAACAGCGACGAAGGACAGGGGTACATTGAGGTGTTTCCGGAAAAGGGGGAAATAGTGGGCTACAATCCGGTGCACCGCATTTATCAGGGTTCGGGCCAGCCGGCGGGTTTCAGCGGGTACTTTGTTATAAAATTCGACCGCCCCATTACGCAGTCAGGTACCTGGCTGAACGGTGCCATCCGGGCGGGTCAACGTACCGCCCAGGGACAAGGCCAACGGCAGGGCGTAGGGGCTTATGTGGGATTTGGTACCCAGAAGCAAACCGTAGTAGCGCGGGTAGGTACTTCCTTTACGAGTATAGAAGGAGCGCGTCGCAACCTGGAAGCCGAACTAGGTACCCGTAGTTTGGAAGCAGTACGTAAGGCCAATGAAAGTACCTGGAATGAGTCGTTGGGAAAAATGCAGGTGAAAGGGTCGGAGGAGGACAAGACGCTGTTCTATAGTACCCTCTACCGGACCAAGCTATCGCCGCGCCTGTTTTCGGATGTGGATGGCAGCTACCCTTCTTTTGCCGGAGGTACTTCTATTCAGAAAGCCAAAGGCTTCGACTACTACTGCGATTTCAGTCTGTGGGATACCTTCCGGGCCTCGCTGCCCCTGCACACCCTGCTGGACCCCGGCAAAACCGCCCACATGATGCAGTCGCTGACCCGCAAGGCCGAGCAGGGCGGCTGGATGCCCATATTCCCCTGCTGGAACCAGTACACCGCCGCCATGATCGGCGACCACGTACTATCCGTCATGGCCGATGCCTACGTAAAAGGGGTTCGGGATTTTGACGTAAAAACAGCCTACACCTACCTGCGCAAGAATGCTTTTGTAGCCAACGCTGACCCCAAAAGTTACGAAGCCGGGCAAGGTCGCCGCGCCCTGGCGTCTTACCTGCAATATGGGTACGTACCCCTGGAAGACCCGGTGCGGGAGGCCTTTCACAAACAGGAGCAGGTATCGCGCACGCTGGAATACGCCTACGACGACTACTGCCTGTCGGTGCTGGCTGCCGGACTTGGACACAAAGACGATGCCGCCCAACTACAAAAACGCGCCCTGAACTACCAGAACGTCATTGACCCCGGCACGGGCTACGCCCGCGGCCGCCATAACGACGGTCGCTGGATTACCCCCTTTGACCCTTTCGCGAAACGCGCCTCCTTTATTACCGAGGGGTCACCGGCCCAATATACCTGGTTTGTACCCCACGATGTCGCCGGTCTTAGCCGGATTATGGGTGGCAAGGAGCGTTTCCTGAGCAAACTGGACACGCTATTTGAGCAGGGACACTACTGGCACGGCAACGAGCCCAACCACCAGATTGCCTACCTCTACGCCTACGCCGGACAGCCCTGGAAAACCCAGAAATGGGTACGTAGCATTATGCGGGAAGAGTACTCCACCAGCCCCGGTGGCCTGAGCGGCAACGAAGACGGCGGACAGATGTCGGCCTGGCTGGCGTTCAGCATGGCGGGCCTGTACCCGGTATGTCCGGGTAGCCCTACCTACGTGCTGGGAAGTCCGGTTCTGGAAGAGATACGATTTAATCTGGACAATGGAAAGAAATTTACTATCCGGGCGCAGGGAGTATCTGACCAGTCTCCCTACATTCAGTCGGCTACGCTGAATGGTAAGCCTTTCACCCGCACCTACCTGACGCACGAGGAAATCCAGCAGGGAGGTACCCTGGTACTACGCATGGGTACCCAACCTAACCAGCAGTGGGGCGCTAAGCCGGAAGACGCGCCGCCGTCGTTGTCGGGGAAGTAGGTATTTGAGCTTTTGGTTTTCGCGGCTGCGCGTCCCGGTTAAAAATACTATTTGAACAAGCCCTCGCCGGGCCGCACCCGATTACAACTAGGGGTGAGCGGAAGTACTTGTGAGTAATGAAGTCTTGGTGAACTTCGCATTTTGTATTGTTGAAGGGTTGAACAATACAAAATGCGAAGTTCATAGTTTGTATGGCCGGAGGCAAGAATATTTGTAGCTTTATTTATAAAGTACTTAAAGTCAAAATCTTATAAATAAAACGGCCCAGTTTTTGGAATTCTTCAAGGAAAAAGCAAAATTTAACGTTACACGAAAACCTTCGTATAATTACTAGTTAGCAGCAACCTTTGCGGTTAGTATTAGAACGCACATATATTGACAGTGATACAACACAAACTAAAACTGACTTCTGAATTTAGCTTAACACTCAAAGAGTGTAATGAACTTTGGGTTGCTGTTGCTTTAATCTCTGACTTTGGTTTTGACTTTCTTCAAGAGCATTTGAACAAAAAAGCAACCCAGCATTATCTTGTTGGTATAGGATTACCAACATCGCCAAGAGTATTATCGCAACTGAAACAGTTGGAAACAGAAAATTGTAACAGTAAAATCCACCATGACCAAGACAAGTTTTTTCATCCAAAAGTTTATATCATCAAAACAGGTAAAAAACTGACTGCTTATGTTGGTTCTGGTAATTGTACTCAAGGCGGACTTGACAAAAACTTAGAGTTGACCATAAAAATTGATGACGAGGCTTTTTGTAATAATTTACTAACCTGGCTACCATAGATCAAAATTAAAAAAACGCTTCGGATTAATCCGAAGCGTTTGACATTTTATTATAACAATCTCCTTAAGGTTTTTATACTACCATTTATTTCATGGACTTGAGCACTCTTCTATTGTTAAGGGATTGGGTAGGACGCGCATTGTCGTTGTAGAAGTTAGCAAAAGTCTCCAGCTGTTTCCTTGATGCTTTAACAGGTTCTGTAAAAATTATCCAGTTTATGCCAACTGTGCAGGGAGGGGTAGTCAATGACCCAATGTAGGTATAGTGAACCTGCGAAGGGGGAACATAATCTGACAGGGTGATTTCCACATCGGTTAAAACTTCATTCCCCTTTTCAGAAGGAATTTTTGCAAGAACCTTTTGCAAAAATTCATTGGATTGAGCAGCCTCTTCAAGAAAGATTGCAATAACTACGAGGTTACTGGTCCCTTTTTCCTGATGCACCAGGTGCATTTCCATTGGGTAAGTTTTTCCATTTATAGTATGCTCAGATGGATAATGAAAGTGGAACTGCCGGAATTGATATCTTTTCCCTTCCACAGCAATATAGCTGTCCTCTGTACCCTGAACCTGGATTGTATGCCCATTATCCACGATCTTCATAGCAAAAGGTTCATATTCATAATCAATAGCTGCCAGGTCTGCTTCAATTATATCATTAGTAACTATATTAACGGGCGATTGAACTGCACTCTCACATTCACTACCGGCCATCTCTTCCCAATTGGTGTTTTCATAATTCCAGGTTTTATTCTGCTGTTGATTTGCAAGAGTGTCACTTTCAGGTGTTTGCCCATCGTTACCGGGTTCCTGATTGTTATTTCCACAAGAGGCCAAAGATCCTAAAAGGAACAGGCTCATTACAGCACAATATATCAATCTACAATTTATTTTTAATATTTTCATTTATTGCGAATTTTAATAAATTATGAATTTAAGCATTTAAAATTATTAGTATCCGATTGATATACGGATCTAAATTAAGAACCTGTTTAAAAATGCTTAATCATTCGGTTGATGCTTGACAAATAGACGAATGCTTCGTGTGATTTAACGCCACATTCATAGTCTTTACTGAGGCGTCTCGACCAGTTCATCCAAGCGAAAGTTCGTTCTACTTT
>NZ_DASYHI010000023.1:0-217360 GCF_035998675.1 Telluribacter sp. | reverse complement strand
TGGGAAAAAGGAGCAAATCGTGCAGGTGGATGATTATTCCATCCGGCCCTTTACCCGAACCGAACAGGTACGCCGCAGCGTGGATGATGAGGAGCCGCTGCCTTCGCCGGCGCAAACCTACCGCGACAACCTGGGCATGAGCCTGCTGCCCGCTGACTCGCTTTTACCCATTATTCCGTCGCCGGTGCGGGTGGTGCAGGGTACCCGCACTTTTCCCCTGGACCGACGGTTGACCATTCACTACGAAAAGGATTTCGAAAGCGAAGCTCGGTTTCTGCGCGACAAACTACGTTCGGTTACCGGTGCCAATTTTCGGCTGAGTGATACCCAACCCGTAGCCCAAACTGGTATCTACCTCCGGTCGGGAGAGGTTCTCATCAACGGGAGAAAGGAGGAAGCTTACCGCTTACAGATTGGTGAGTCCGGAATCTCCATTACGGCCAATGATCCGGCGGGGGCATTTTACGGCGTTCAAAGCCTCCTCGCCCTGATACCCAATGAACATATCCGGGACGATACCCGGCCCATTCCCCTGAAATTTGTACGGGTAGAGGATGTTCCCCGCTTCCCTTTTCGTAGCCTGCATCTGGATGTGAGCCGTAATTTTCAGACCAAAGAGTCCATTCTTCGGGTCTTGGATTTACTGGCTTTTTACAAAATCAATCACTTCCTGTTTTATACCACCGAAGACGAAGGCTGGCGGCTTGAGATAGATGGTTTGCCCGAATTGACCGAGGTAGGCGCCCAGCGGAAACATACGGCCGACTGGCGGGACCCGGTCCTGCACCCGGCCTACGGCTCGGGACCTTTTGCCAATGAGCAAGGCAGGTATGGCGGCGGGTACTACAGTCGCCAGGATTTTGTTGAAATATTGAAATACGCCCGGGAGCGGCATATCAAAGTAATACCGGAGCTTAATTTTCCGGGACACGCTCGGGCTGCCATCAAGGCCATGGAGGCCCGGTACCACCGGCTGATGAAGGCCGGAAACGAGCAGGAGGCAAATGAGTACCGGCTGGTTGATCCGGAAGACCAATCGGAGTACCTATCGGCGCAGGGCTACAAGGATAACGTGGTAAACGTGGCGAGTGAGTCAACCTACCGGTTTTACGAAAAAGTAGTGGACGAAATCGCGGAGATGTACCAGGAAGCCGGACTTAAGATGGATGTGATCCACGCCGGGGGTGATGAGGTACCCGAAGGAGCCTGGACCCGGTCACCCCAGGCCAGCCAGCTCCTGAAACAGCTACCGGATATCAAAGATCCCAAAAACCTACAGACGCATTTTTTTCGGGAGTTGCTCAAAAGACTGGAAAAACGTAACCTGACCGTGCATGTATGGGAGGAGGCAGTCCTCAGGAAGGAGCCGGATGGTACCATGGCACCCAATGCCGAGTTTGTGGGGCGCAAGGTAGTACCCTACATCTGGAACAACATGTTCGACTACCCGGACCTGGGCTACCGCCTGGCTAATGCCGGGTACCAGGTGGTGCTTTGTAATGTTTCCAACTTCTACTTTGACCTGGCTTATTCCAACGATCCCCGTGAGCCGGGACTGTACTGGGCCGGATTTGTCGATACCCGCAAGGCCTGGACCTTTGCCCCTTATGAAATGTACAAAACTACCTTCACTACCAACATGGGTAAACCGCTCAATACGGCCCAGGTACCTCCGGGCTGGACCAGCCTTAAACCCGAAGCCCGGAAGAATATAATCGGCCTGGAAGCACAGCTGTGGAGTGAAACCATAAAGGGGCGGGAGATGATGGAGTACTACCTGTTACCAAAGCTCCTGGGCTTTGCCGAAAGCGCCTGGTCTCCGGAAAAAGATTGGGAAACCAGTATAAGTCCCCGTGTACGGGAGCAGAAAATACAGAAGCAGTGGACAATTTTTGCCAATACAGTTGCCCAAAAAGAACTGCCCCGGCTGAGCCGGTTCAACGGGGGGTATACTTACTGGTTGCCCCAGCCGGGAGCGGTCGTAGAAGGAGGGGTACTTAGGGCGAATGTTGCCTTTCCGGGGCTGATTATCAGGTATACTACCGATGGTACTGAGCCTACCGTCGAATCGGTCCGTTACGCGGAACCAGTAAAAGTAGCAGGTACCATAAAATTGAAAAGTTTTGATGCCGCGGGCAAATCCAGCCGGACGGCGGTAGTACCGGCCAAAGAAATCCTCACCAACCGATAGTACATTCCTTTTGCTTTTGGGTATACCTACTAAAAAACGGGTACTCAGCTACGAAGCTGGAGGAAGGGAAAACCTAAATCAGGATTCAGGGTAAAATTCAAAAGGGTCAAAATGGCCTGTTTGGATTGTACAAGTACTTAGTGGCTGGATTTCTGTATAAGCCATTCAGTATTAGTAGTCTGCGATTGTGACTGAAAGGATGCAAATTCGGAAAGAACAATTTTGACAAATATGAAATCCCGGAAGTACATCTATCGAAAACTTTGAAGGAACTAATACAACGGCATTAACCAATATATTCAGATATGACCATAGGTGTAGACGTAGGGGGAACAAACATCCGGGCAGGTATCGAGATAGGAGGCTCACTATCCCGACACAGCAGCGTAACCTTACAGAACAAAGACTCACTGTCGGCAACCTTAAACCAGCTTATTGAACTGATCCGGCCCCTGACGGAGTTTCCGGTGACGGGAATTGGTATTGGAGTACCTTCGGTGGTCGATATTTCTCAGGGCATTGTTTATAACGTCGTCAATATTCCATCCTGGGAAAAAGTAGAACTCAAGGACATTCTGGAAGAGGAGTTTGGCCTACCGGTGTACATCAATAACGATGTAAACTGCTTTACCCTGGGCGAACACCGCTTTGGGCTGGCCAAAGGGTATAGTTCAGTAGTAGGAATTGCCATGGGAACCGGCCTGGGCTCGGGACTGATTACCAACAACGAGCTATACATGGGCCATAATTGTGGCGCCGGGGAAATTGGGATGCTGCCCTACCTGGACAACAACATAGAGTACTATGTTTGTAGTGGTTTCTTTGAAAACACCTATGGCACAACGGCGCTGGAAACGTACCAGGCCGCCTTGCGCGGTAACCGGAAGGCATTTGAAATCTGGGATGAATTTGGTAAGCACCTCGGCTTCGCCGTAAAAACCATTCTCTATACTTACGATCCGGAAATAATTGTTTTAGGTGGTTCCATCGCCAAAGGCTACGAATTTTTCCGGTATTCCATGCTGCGCAGCCTGGACGATTTCGCCTATCCGCAGTCTCTAAAGAAATTGAAAATTGTACCTTCCCAAAACGACGGAATTACCCTGCTGGGAGCCGCTGCGCTGGTTCATCAGCAAATAGGCCAACCTATAAAGGTCAAGGCAGAGTCAAGTACCTGAGTTTTTTGGAAACCAGATAATCCTGCTACTTTCTCAGGTCTACATGTAAATTGCAGCTCCAGCCCTATTTTTACAAAAGATTCAACCCAAACCCTTCTTTATCACTTTTAAATGTTCACATGAAAAGGAACTCCCTGCTTGTCGGATTAATATTCATCATATTCTTTGTCATTTCCTTTTTAAGTAACATTTTAGGTCCCATTATTCCGGATATTGTCGATAGTTTTCAACTGAGTATCGGTTTAGCCGGGTTCCTGCCTTTTGCCTTCTTTGTCGCCTACGGCCTCATGTCCATTCCATCGGGTATTCTGGTGGAAAAGTACCGGGAGAAAAAAATTCTTTTTTGGGCGTTCGTGCTGGCTTTTGCCGGGGCCCTGCTTTTTGCCCTGGTACCTGGTTTCCGGGTCGCGCTGTTTTCGCTCTTCCTCATTGGTGTTGGTATGGCCATGCTACAGGTCGTGATCAATCCCTTGCTACGGGTCGCGGGAGGAGAGGAGCATTTCGCATTTAACTCGGTATTGGCGCAGCTATTTTTTGGTGCTGCTTCTTTTCTCAGCCCTTTGTTGTACAGCTACCTGGTGCGTAATGTACACTCAGAAAATAGGTCTTCTCTCATCAGCCTGTTCAACCAATTGGTACCGGCTGACCTTAAGTGGGTGTCGCTCTATTGGGTATTTGCGCTGGTAGCGTTTCTGATGGTGGTAGTTATAAAGCTGGTGAAGTTCCCGGTGGTGGATCTTCGGGACGATGAACGAATGGGTACCGGCGAGGCCTTCCGGGAGTTGTTGTCCAACCGGATGGTACTGTTCTTCTTTCTGGGAATTTTCTCCTACGTGGGTACCGAGCAGGGCATTGCCAACTGGACTTCCCAGTTTTTGCAAACCTACCACGGGGTAGATCCGGCAACTACCGGTGCCAGCGTTATGTCCTACTTCTGGGGGCTGCTCACCATTGGCTGCGTGCTGGGGCTGGTACTTCTTAAATTCATTGACAGCCGACGAGTACTTATGTTTTTTACCGCTGGTGCGGTGCTGGCGCTGCTCGTGGCCTTGTTTGGTTCCAGGGATGCGGCCATTTATGCCTTCCCCATCACCGGTTTTTTTGCCTCGGTCATGTGGTCCATAATTGTCTCGCTAGCTCTGAATTCGGTGCCCCACCACCACGGTACCTTCTCCGGAATTTTGTGCTCGGGTATTGCCGGTGGAGCCATAGTTCCCCTCATCATCGGGGGACTGGGCGAACTGGTCGGTCTTAGGATGGCCATGTTGTTTAATCTGGTAACGCTGGGTTATATTCTGAGCATCGGGTTCTGGGCCAAACCCCTGATCAATAACGCTACGGTAAGTAGTTTTAAAGACCTTTTTAAGTAGAAAAATTCTTCCTGGTTATTTAGTATGCAAATAGCTTTGAAGCATGTACAAGATTATACTGCTTATTGATTTTGCGGAAGAATACAGTAAGGAGCTCCTGAAAGGAATTAGTAAGTACTCCAGTGAGTACGGTCCCTGGATCTTTTGCCGGATGCCCCTTTTTCACCGCGAAACGCTTGGTATAGACGGTATTCTGCACTGGGCCCTTGAGTGGGAAGCCGACGGTATCATCGGGCAGCTCTACAACGATAAAGATATTCAAAACTTCGTACAGGCGGGAATACCGGTAATTGCGCAGGATTTTAAGGAACGCTTTACCGATATTCCCAACATAACAGGTGCCTACCACGAAACTGGAGTTATGGCGGCAGACTACTTTCTGAAGAAGGGTTTTACCAATTTTGCCTACTACGGTTTTAGTGATATTGTATGGTCAAGGGAACGGTCGGAGGGGTTTGAGAGCCGGATACAACGAGCCGGGTACCAGGTACATTATTTTGAAAACCGGATGGACCGCTCGAGTGAGCTGTGGTACTACAAGCCCAGTTCACTGGGTCAATGGCTGAAATCGCTACCCAAGCCGGTCGCCCTCATGGCCTGCGACGATAATCAGGGACAGCATATCACCGAAGCCTGCCGGCTTTCAGGCATCAGAATCCCCGAGGAGGTTGCAGTACTGGGGGTAGACAATGACGTCATGCTTTGTGAACTGTCGGACCCGCCGCTGTCCAGTATTGGTCTGGATGCCGAAAAGGGTGGTTACGACGCCGCCCGATTGCTCGATTACATGATTCGAAACGGCATATCGGAGTACCAGGATATAGTCGTAAAACCCACGCAGGTAATAACACGGCAGTCAACCGACATTTACGCGACCCATGACCACCACATTGCGTCATCGTTGAAGTACATTCACCAGAATATTGAGAAAAATCTCAACGTAGATGACGTAGTAAAACAAGTACCTCTTTCCCGGCGTTCTCTCGAAAAGCGGTTTCAGGATATTACGGGTTACCCCATTTATAAGTACATCTTTAATCTCCGGATTGAGAAATTCACGCAGAAATTGCTGGACACGGATCAAACAGTTTTTGAAATTGCGTTGGATATGGGCCTCAACGACAGCAAGAATATCGCCCGGCAATTCAGGCAGGTAAAGGGCTGTAATCCCATTGAGTACCGTAACAAGTACCTGGCCGGGAAGTAGTTTCCGAGCTCACATTTTTCGAAGTACCTAATATAACCTTAGACCCCAAATCAATGCAACCATTTATTGCCTGTCTGGCGCTACTCAGCATCCTGTTACCTTCTCCCGCGGCAGTACCGCCTTCGGAAATCCTCCAGGAGAAATGGACCTGGCTTTTTGACGGAAAAAACACCGACCAGTGGGTCAGTACCCGGTACAGACAATTTCCGGAGCAGGGCTGGGTTGTGGCTGACAATACCCTGACCGTCAATAAGGGCGGAGATAAATCAAAGCGCGGCGGTGATATTATTTCCAAAAAGCAATACGCTGATTTTGACCTCCAGTTTGAGTTCAAGCTGGCACCGGGTGCTAATACGGGATTAAAATATGCGGTCAGGAAATACCCGGATGGGGCCTTACTGGGGCCCGAGTACCAGCTCATTGACGATACAGGAAATAAGGATATTGCCAACGACAAAGATGATAAACGCCGAACCGCCAGCCTGTACGAAATGGTGGCGCCTTCGTCCCGGAAACTGAAACCAGCGGGCCAGTGGAACACGGGAAGAATAGTGGTAAAGGGAAATGAGGTTGAGCACTGGCTAAATGGTACCAAAGTGGTGGAGTACCAGCGGGGAAGTGCCCAATTTATGAAAGCAAAAGCGGGAAGTAAGTTCAAAGATGTAGAAGGTTTTGGAATGGGGGAGGGGTACCTGCTCCTGCAGGACCACGGCGACGAAGCCTCCTTCCGGAATATCAAAATACGGGAGCTGTAGTCGCAGACTATTCTTTTTTTACTGCGAAGTACCTTTCCATTTACAGGAGTAGGGGCTTCTGCAGGTTGTATCCTTTGACCCGGACCGCCAGCCCCTTTTGATCTGTGTTCTTTGAGCTGCACCGTACCGTCAGGGTTTTGCTTTCACCGGGTAGTAGTGACACGTAATTATCCGACCAGAAAACGGGTAGTACCGCCGAACCGTCCGGCCCCTGAGCCAGTTCAAGTTCCACAAAGAAGGCCACCTTATCCGAAGGATTCTTTAGCGTGACAGCTACTTCGTATTCGTCCTCGTGTCGGACAACTTTCTTTTCGGCCTGTACTGGTACCCGTGGTAAAGTATTCAGGGCCGTGAAGTCAGCGTATTGTTTCTGTGGGGTATAGTACCAGAAGTACTTCGACCAGTCTAGCAGGTCGGGTCGGGAAGCCAGCCAATAGAAGTTTTCGGCTACTGCATTACCGGCTTCGTCCTTTAATTTCAAATCCAGAAAGTACACTTGCTGCGCACCGGTGAGAGCGGGAAGCTGCATTAGCTCAAGTACCTTATTTTCGCCAACCCGAAGTACCGTGTCCTTTCTCATGACCACCCTGGATTGCTGGTCCAATAGCTGGATCTCCGCTCTAAAATTCGAAATAGGCTCGCGGGTGTCATTGCTTACGTGAATGGTGTGGTGGTGGTAGTCATAAATCAGGTTACGGGGTTGTCCAGCTTTTTTGGTACCGTAGTAGGCGCCCGTGGGCATGAGGTAGTAGTCGTAAAGCTGCCAGTAAAACTCCGGCCAGGGTGAGTTAAGCATCCACTGTACTACTCCGGTAGCGGCAGGCCGATTGACCACAAAAGCCTCGAACATAGGCCGAATGGCTTCGTAGTTCATCAGCTGCGCTTTCAGGGCTAATTCTTCCAGGTTTTTGGGGGTACCGTACTTGTTGTTCAGGGCGGTTAGGTACACCCCTATACTGTTAAAGTCCTTCCGGCCCGAGTGGTAATTCCACTGACTATTGTCGGGTGGCCACAGGTCGGCCTCGGGTATCATTTTCCGGATACTTTCGAGCGGAGGTACCTGCGGGCCGGGTCCGGTTTCGGAGTTAAACCCAAAGGCACCACCCAGTTTTTTATCTTCGTACCAGTACACGGGCGGAACGTACTCGTAGGGGCCGTTCATCTTCATGCCGGAACTACCCGTTACTTCACTTTTAAAATCTCCCGCTGACACCAGGAACGGTCGGGTAGGGTCGTATTTTCTTAGCGTTTCGAGGTACCTCTTTTCCAGGCCGGGTTTGGGCATGGCGTCGCTGCCACCCGCCCAGGTGAAGATGCTCGGATGATTGCGCAACCACTTGACCTGGTCCCGGAAGTAGTCAGACAGGAGGGTTTCTTCGGACGGAGTCAGTTTTACCGCGTATAGGTCCACCCCTTCGTTAATGGGCAGGTTTTCGTCACCGGGCTTTATGTTGAGTTCCAGACCGAGGTAATCGGGCCATTCCCACTGACAGCTCCAGCCCACCATCAGCAGGATTCCGTTTTCGTCGCAGAGGTCATAAATATGTTGGTTGTTGCCCCAAAATCCTTCAAAGCGCAGGGAGTTCAGGTTCATTTCTTTGACGTAGCGAATCTGGGCGGCATCTTTTTCGGGCATATAGCGCAGAAAAAGGTCATCAACCCAACCTCCGCTTTTTATGAGTACTTCCCGGCCGTTTACTTTATAGCCTCTTACGCCTTTGTCGTTCAGGTAGGTTTCTATTTTCCGGATACCAAATCGGGTTTGATGCTGGTCCAGGAGGGTACCTTCCTCCGATAGTTCAAGCTGAATGGTATACAGTTCGGGGTTACCCAGTCCGTTGGGCCACCAGAGCCGGGGATTATTGATCCGGAGCTGCTCAAATTCTTCCGGACTAAACCCGACTTCGGTTTTTTGGTGGGGGGCCAGGGTAACTTCTTTTTGGAGGGTACTATTCTCCAGAGTACCTTTCACGACTACCGTTCTGGCAGCATCGCTATGGTTGATGAGTTCGGTACTTACTGTCAGCGTAGCTTCCGTTAGTTTTTGTGGGTCCAGATCCGATTGGACAAAAGGAGTAGTCATGGAAACCTTGCCGGTTCGTTTCAGGCGAATTTCCCGGTAAATACCCATGTAGTGGTCGGGTGGGGTAGGGGCCCAGTCCACAAAGCCCATGTAAAAATCGCGCACCTGCGGCGGATATACCTTCACCAGCAGCGTGTTCTTTCCCGTTTTGGTAACCCCGCTTATATCTAGTTCAAATTGACGAAAAGCGCCATAAAGTGAATCCTGAGAGGCAATCTGCTGACCATTGAGCCAGAAGTCAGCTCGGTAATTGATACCGTCCACGAGCAGGCGTAGCTGCTCCTGGTCGTAGTTAAATCCATCCACCTCAAAGGTTGTCCGAAACCACCAGGGGTTTTCAAAGGGTGCGCGGGGAATGGCTTCCAGATTTTTACCAAAGAAAGGGTCTTTGTGGATTCCCGCCTCCACGAGTGCACCCAGGACCGTGGTCGGAACGGCGGCTTTAACCCAATTAGCAGGGGAGAAATTGTCGGCAGAAAGTTGTTGTACGCTTTCATTCACCTCTTTTGTGGAGGCAATCGTCCAGTTTTCGCTCAGGGTCCGTTCTTCTACCCGGACTCCGCTCGTGCATCCGGAAAGAAATAGGGACACCAAAAGCGCAAAGGAAAGAAGTAAGTTGGTTAAGAAGGGTTTATGGCTAATCATGGGGGTAGTTAAAACTAAAAAATAGGGTCATTAAACCAATAAAGAATAGTCAGGAAACAGAGCGTTGGATTTTGACAATGGCCCGGGCAAAGGCCTCCATGTCCTCACGGGTACCCAACATCGCGTGCTGAAGTATCCAGACCGCCTCTTCTTGGCAGGCCCGCTCGGCTACCGGGCAGTGTACCTGGGTATAGTCAACGGTCTCGGGAATGGCGTAGCACATAAAGTTTTTTTGTTGAAACAGGGGCTGCCGGTACAAAGGGTGCGGGTAGCCCCGGAAACAAGGTACTCCTTCGGCCGCCAGCATGTCAACGAACCGGTTCTTGGGAACACCACCGAACTTTGACGAACTATATTTGAAAATATACAGGTGGTAAGAGTGTAAGGTTTCGCCCAAACCACGCTCCAGGGGAGTAATGCCTTCAATGGGTTGAAGCAGGTCGTTGAGGTACAGCCCGTTTCTATTCCTAAGTTGGGTTTGCTCCTCCAGCCGTTTGAGTTGCCGGGAAAGAAGTACCGCCTGCATTTGGGTAATGCGGTAGTTGCAACCCGGGTAATAATGGTCATACCACTGCCCTCCTTCAATTCTCCCTACATTACGCAGCGAATCCATCTGCCGGTACAGTGCCTCGTCGTTGGTTACGACTATGCCGCCCTCGCCGCTGGTGAGGTTCTTGGAGGACTGAAAGCTAAAACTGCCCACATCCCCGATTGAGCCCAGCTTCCGACCCTGATATTCCGCTCCGTGGGCGTGGGCCGCATCTTCAATGACCCGCAGGTTATGTCGGCGCGCAAGGGCCATGATTGCATCCATATCGCAGGCCTGTCCTCCAAAATGGACGGGAATAATGACCCGCGTTCTTTCGGTTATGGCTGCTTCAATGGCCTTGGGGTCAATATTATAGGTAGCCGGATCAATGTCCACGAAAACCGGAACGCAGTTTGCCTCAATCACCGTGGACGCCGTGGCAATGAAAGTATAAGGTGGTACAATCACTTCATCACCCGGCTTTACTCCGCAGGCTATCAGCGCCAGTCGCAGCGACACGGAGCCATTGACACAACTGACGGCGTATCTGGTCCCACAGTAGGCCGCAAAGGCTTGTTCAAAGGCTTCTACTTCCCCTTTGCAGTCGGGATTGCCCCAGGCCCCGCTTTGCACGACCTGGGTTACCGCCTGTACGTCACTTTCATCAAAAACAGGCCAGGGAAAATGGGTGGTTACTGTCTTCGCCCCGCCATGAATAGCCAGAGGAACCAGGTCCGTTTGAGGATTCATAAATCTGATTTCTTTTTACTAAAAGTAAGAAGTTCGTGGACAATACTACTCCTTTTAAGTACTTGGAATTTTGCGATTCAGGCTATTTTAGGAGGAAAGATTTAAAGGAATAGCCTGTTTGATAGCGAGGTAAGTAGTATGGTGGATAGCCCGCAATCACTATTCCTAAACCTTCCTCCAACTAAAAATCGGATAAACCTCTTCTGTCATGAAAAGTAAACTACCCCTGTCGGCTATGGTACTGGCAGGTTTATCATTGGGTACGGCCTGGGCCATCCGGGGACAGTTCGGTCACGAGCAGGGCGCGGCCTGGGCGGGAGCAATTGGTTCTCTTAGTGTGCTGCTACTGGCCAGGCGGCAGGACTGGTACAACCGGGCCTTCAAAGCAACCCTTGCCGGTGCTTTGGGTTGGGGAATTGGCGGCATTATGAGTTACGGTATAATAGTTGGCTACGGGCGGGACGCAGAGTTTGTAAACGTGTACTATGGGTTCCTGATGCTTTTTGTGATTGGCGGCTTGTACGGCTTTCTGGGAGGCGGTTTATTTGGACTTGCCCTGTCCGACGGAACGAGGGGAAGAGGAGTAAGCTGGTCCAGCCTTATAGTGGAGATGACAGTCGGGGCACTCCTGTTCTACTTTTTCCTGATTGAACAATTTGGCTGGCTCATGACACCTCCGCGTTCGGAACTGTGGGCGGCCTGTATGGGAGCAGCGGCCGCCTTAACCTGGTACCTGGTACGCAATCGGTACTATGCGGCCCTGCGCGTGGCGGTATTTGCGGGGCTGGGCGGAGGTTTCGGTTTTGCCTTCGGGAATTTTCTGCAGGTACTGGGGCAGGTTTCGGGTATTGAATTCAACTTCTGGAACTTAATGGAGTACTCCCTTGGATTTTTTGGCGGAGCCGGAATGGCCTACGGTACTTTCACCTCACTTTGGGAAGAGCCGGAAGGTGAAGCCACCCGAAACGGTACTTTGTTCCCCCTGCTACTACTAGCCGTGGTAATCCCGTTTATCGTATGGGATCAATCCTTTGGTATCGAGCGCCTCACCGAAACTTTTGTTACTATCGGAGGTTCCGAAACGATTGTAGGGCTGGTGCAATGGGTAACCCTTTTGTTAATTTTGGTTCTGGCTGTTTTCTGGATAAATAAGTACTACTGGTCCAGGCCTTTGGGTACGGTGGTGTACAGTCATTCAGCGATTAAGGCCTTTTTTCTGGGGCACTTCGTCCTGTATATCGTGTTCAGCCTCCTGATAACGGGGGCTTTCTTAAGTACCTACCGGATTGAGCAATACCTGTACCTCCTGAATTTTGGGGTCATCCTGCTCATGATAAATAAAGTAGAGGCTAATTTTTCGGAAAACGGACTTCACCCCAAAAAGTGGGGCATCGGGTTGGTCACGGTGGGGCTTGTGGTAGCCCTGCTGGCCTTTATTGCCATCAATACCCACGATGAACTACCCAATGCTCACAAACGATTCGGCCAGCATTCGGCCGATCCCAAGGCGGGTACTTAGTTAGCTTCCAGACTCACCTTTTCTCGGGAGTATTGGGAATTTTATCAATCAGTTTATTGGGCTTTCCCTCCTTTTTTTCCAGGATAAACGAATCATACAGTTCTCCCTTGGCGGTATAGGCGTGATAAAGGAGCTGGTTATCCTGAATGGTAATTATTTGGAACATCTGACTATTGCCGGCCTTCCGGAACATCCAGGGGTCTTCGGACAGGTCATACATCTTGGGCCCCGAAACGGACACGACATACATGGTACCCGAGGTTTGAGCCCGCAGGTTCTGACCGCTGGGCAAATTGCTTACCATGCCCCGGCCGTACGCATGGTCGTGTCCCTGCAGGACAATGTCCACCTTATGTTTATCCAGAATCGGCTTGAACCGTGACCGGAGTTCTTCGTTATCCCGATTGGCCTTGGTAGAATAAAAGGGGTAATGGATGGTCAGTACTGTCCACTTACGCGGGTCATTAACCAGAATAGAATCCAGCCACCGGGCTTGCTTTTCGGCGAAGTAGGGCGACTCGTCGATCTGCTCAGCATCCAGCGAAATTACCTTCATGTCATGGTAGTTGAGTTGATAGCAGGTTTCTTCCAGGCCACCGGGGCCGTTCATGGGTAAATTGTACTGGGGGCGCCAGTGGGGTGAAAGCTTTACGTTCCGATATTCGTGGTTACCGGGGGTCATGACGCTGGGTACCGAGGCGTGAATGAAAGAACCGGCCTGAAACCATTCACCCCATTCAATGTCGTGGTCGTGGCGGTTAATGAGGTCGCCGGCGTGCAGCATGAAATCCACCGAAGGCATTTTTTTATACGCTTCCCGAATTACCCGCGACCAGTGCGACTTTACATCGTTCTGGGCATCGCCAAAGTACAGAAAGGAAAGGGCGCGGCCTTTTTTGTTATCCGGCATCTGAAACTGAAACCACTCACTCCACTGGTTCTCACTGCCGACGCGGTACACATACACCTGACCGGGCGACAGACCATCCATAACGGCGGAGTGGTAATGGGCGCTTACGACGGGTTCCTTATCGTGCATTACCCGCAGGTACTCCATTTTTGCGGTAATCTTTCTGAGCTCTTTGGTAAACTGGGTACCATCCGTAGCCAGCGCTACTTCTACAATCCCCTGCCGAATGGTCGTATCCGTTCGCCAGTTGACTGCCACCGAAGTTTCTGGATTAGCCGTCAGATTCAAAATGATCCGGTCGGGAACGGGTGAGGGGAACATCAGTTTTACGTCCAGATCTAACTCCCGGGCCCGGTCCAAATCCTGAGGGGAAGCAGCGGTTTGGGCCATCCCAAAAAGGGGCGTAAGCAGGCTGGCAAAACAAAGTAGAAGGGAGGTAGTTGACCAACGCATAGTGTAAATTTTAACCACGGATAATAATTGAGCAGGTATTTAAAAAGGTAGGGGCGGAATCCACATTCCGCCCCCGGGATAATCATTAAATGGATCTAAAAGAACTGACTACCAGGGTTTACCGGTACCCTGCACAATCCACGGTTTAGACCATTGGCTGTTTTTGCCCCTCAGTTTTGAATGTGGAGTTGCTTCGAGCAGGTTTATGGCCTGGTCAATGTTGGACGCATTAAAGTTCATCTCATTATCTCCATAGATAAAACGCAGGGGCAGAACCGGCTCTGCGGAGGCTTCGCCGGCTTTCAAGGATGGTAAGCCCGTTCTACGATAGTCAAACCAGGCTTCGGTTGCAGCAGTCCAGCTGGCTATCCATTTCTGCTCTATAACCTGCGCCAGCGTATTATTAAAAGCCACGCCCGGTTTGGTAATAAAAGTTGCATACTGACCGCCTACACCCCAGGTTTCCAGCGAGTTTTTGATACCGTTATTGTAGTGCGATTCGGCACTTCCTACCGACCAGCCTTTCAGCGCCGCTTCGGCCAGGATAAAGGCCGCTTCGGCCGAGGAAGCCAGTCTGGCCTTCAACAAGCCTCCGCTGCTACCCCGGTACACATCCGATAGTTGCGAAACGTGTTGGTTTTGGACCGTCTGACCCGGGGTTGGATTGTTGTTAAAGTAGTCAGGTTGTATTAATCCGGCAGGTACACCTACGTACTCGCTGGTATTGAGGGTACCTGTGTACAAGGTTGGGTTAAAATGCCGGGTAAACTTATGGCCCTTCTTTTTCTCGGCGTTAAGCACCACATCGGTCAGGTACTTTACACCCTGCTGTATTACGCCGTCCTTCCGGATAAACTGGTCCACCGCCGTAGGCAGGGTAGGGTCGGCCACCCATTGAACATGGACCGGCGCAAGCCATACTTTAAGGCGGGGATCTTCGGTTTTAAGCAGGCTGGTCACCAGTGCTTCGGCCGGTTTTTTTCTTCTGAAATTGGATTGCTCCTGGTCAAAAGCCGTTGCTCCCGGCCATGAATTGGCAGAGGTAGCACCTATATAGTTCATAACGGCATCATCAGTCGGGCTTTTCATGTATACCCCGGAACTATAAATGCTTTCAATTCCAGCCTTAGCTTCGGCGGGCATTTTGGCCGAAACCCGCATGTAGTACCGCAGCAGCAATGTATTGGCAAATTTCTGCCATTGCTGGGCATTGCCGTTGTAATAGACGTCGTACCCGGCAATGTAGCCGGTGTTATCACCCGTTGCGAATAACGCCGAAGCCGCCTTGAGGTCCTGAATAACTCCTTTATAAATAACCTCCTGACTGTCAAACTTTGGCTTCAATAATGCGTCCGATTCGTCGCCCCGAACCCCTTCGGTATAGGGAGCGTCGCCCCACAGGTCAGTGATCGTCCCATAAAGGAATGAACGCATGGTAAGGGCTACGCCCTGATGAAATTTGTAGTCCAGCGCTACGGCCCGGCGGTACAGGAACTCGTTGTTACGGAGTATACCATACCATCCGCTCCAGTCCTGCGGTCCCCAGTTGTAGTGATTGACGCCATCAAACCAGCCGTCGTGCTGGATGTGCTGCACTACCCCGCCAATATCCCCGTAACCCAGTTCCAGGTAGTTTCTGGCGGCAGCGGACATTACCTCGGGCATTACCATGTTGGGATTGGCCGTGGCCGGGTCAATCCCGTTCGGATTCTCATTTATTTCTGAGAGCTTGTCGCTGCACGAAGAGGCAACTACTACAGAAAGCGCCAGAAGTGATTTTGAAATTATTTTTAACATATTCATTGTTTCAGGATTTTAATGTTGTGAATTACAAATTGAAGCTCAATTTAAATCCAACCGGAATCATCCAGGGCATCACGTTCTGTAATTCGATTCCCTGACGGAAACGTCCGTTGTCTGCCTGGAAGGCCCGCTCAGGGTCAATACCAATTTGGGCGGCGGTCCAGAGAATCAGGTTGCGGCTAAACACTGAGATATTGGCATTACGGAAGCCACCCAGATTTGGAAGGTTGTATCCGAATGACAGCTCTCTCAGCTTTACAAAGGAAGCATCAAAAGTGATTTGCTGGTTAAAACTCCAGGCATAAGTATTAGAAATCGGGTAGATGTTGGTACCTGGCCCTCCCAAATGTTCCTTGTAGGTACCATCAGCCTGAAGAATAACGCCCGGTACAAAGGCACCGTCGCCATCAGGCCCTAAGCCACCACTGGCAGCGGTGTAGCCACCTACGCGGGGGAAGTTTCCGTTTTGAGGAATGATGTATTTTTCCGGATCAGATTTTAATAAGGCGGCCAGTTCTGCTTCGGACAGATTACCCGGAATCAGGTTATTAATTTGCCGCTGCGACTTCCAGTCAGACTCTCCGTACCGATAGGTATACGACTGGAAGTTACCACCCATTCTCCAGTCAAAGCTAGCGGTAACATTGAAGCGTTTGTAGGAGAGGGAGGTCTGCATTCCCATGATAAATTTAGGATTGAAATTACCCACCTTCACGCGGGCATCACGATCATTAACGGCAATCCAACTTCCGTTATTACTCAGGATGGGCCAGCGGTAGTAGGGCGAACTGGGGTCTTTCACATGCGCGAATCCGCGGCTGTAAATATTACCAATTTCTTCACCTACGTAGGTAAATGCACCTCCGTTGTTATCATCCCACAGCTGGTAAAACTCCATTCCGGGGGCCAGTTGCTTAATAGTAGTGCGGTTCCGGGTAAAGTTCATGTTAATATCCAGGTTCCAGCCGTTTTTGTCCCGGATTGGCGTACCACCCAGGTTTAACTCCCAGCCGCGGCTCGCCAGCAATCCGGCATTGATTAGCTTGCTGTTAAAGCCCGAAGAACCGGCCGTGGTTATGCCCAGGATCTGGTTTTTATTTTCAACGTAGTAGTAGGTACCTTCAAAACGCAGGCGATTCTCAAACAGATTAAGGTCAATTCCTACTTCCTGAGAAGTCGCGATTTCTGGTTTCAGGTTGGAGTTGAGCAGTGTATTGGGTACCCCCGTGGTAATCTGGGTACCCCAGGCTCCGGTTTGTAAGGTCGGGGTAAGCCGGTAAGGATCGGTATCATTACCAACCTGCGCCCAACCCGCTCTGAATTTGAGCAGGGAAATACTGGCCGGGAGGTTAAATGTATAATTAGCCAGCCAGCTCAGGGAGGCCGACGGATAAAAATAGGAGCGGTTGGAAGCGGGCAGGGTACTTGACCAGTCGTTCCGGGCGGTCAGGTCCAGATACAGCATATTCCGGAAGCCGATGGAAGCCATACCATAGGCGCTGTAAATCGCTTTCTGACTGGCAAAATTACTGACCGACAAGGCTCCCATGGGAATATTAGCCACCCGATAAAGACCAGGTACCGTGAGGGTACTTCCGCCAAAGTTTGAGTCTTTATAGCGCTGATTCATGATATTACCACCACCCGACACGCTGATATCAAAATCACTCGCTTTGGTTGTGTACGTTACCAGAAAGTCGGAGTTGGTTTCTTGCCTGGAAAGATCCTGCATATAGTACCCCCCGTTTCTCACGCGGCTGTAACTCCAGGGTATCTTGGTTTCGCGGCTTTCCATGAATACATCGTGCGAAACGCGGGCAAAAGCGGTAAGCTGAGGAAGTATGGTCCAGTCCAACTTTATGTTGCCATACGCGCGGTCGCGGTTAAAGCCGTTGTTAATTCCGTAGGCCAGGAAGTAAGGGTTGTTATCGTTGGTTGGAGAGCGTTGCTTAATATGCTCAGCTCCCGGCAGCCAGTACTCTTTCAATTCCCGGATATCGACGTGCGACCACTGGTAAACGGCTTCCAGTGGGTTGGCGCCCCGGTTGGCCGTAGAAGGACGGTTGTCTGACTGAGACCGTACAAAATTCAGGTTAGTGTTCAGCTTCAGATTTTTATGAATCTCGTAGGTACCCGTAGCTGACAAACCATTCCGGCTCAGATCCGAATTCGGGATTGGGCCGTTGTTCTTCATCAGGTTGTAGGAAATCCGGTAGGTGGCTTTATCGCTGGAACCCGATATGGCCAGGTTGTTGGTGGACGTAATACCTGTTTCCAGGAAATTCTTCATATTGTCCGGGTAGGAGCGCAGTTCGGTCGGTATTTTGTTGCCGTTGGCATCCAAAGGGCTATTCCATTGCACGGCAGTAATACCTTTGTCCAGCTCGGGACCAGCCCAGTAAGCCGAGGTTTCATCCAGGCGTGCGTTCCGGTTACCATTTGCGTATTTATAGTGGAAGTCCAGGTAGCGGTAAGGCTTTTCAAAGACGTTACTGGTAGAGAAGGAAACCCCAAATCCTCTTCCTTTTTTACCTGACTTAGTCGTAATCAGAATAACCCCGTTACCGGCCCGCGAGCCGTAAAGCGCCGCGGCACTCGGCCCTTTCAGCACCGATACACTTTCAATGTCTTCGGGGTTAATATCCGAAATGGCATTACCGTAGTCAACATTATTCCGGTCGCCCATTTGGCGCAGGTTGTTCAGGCTGTTGGCAACGGGTACGCCGTCAATTACAAACAACGGCTGGTTGTCGCTGCTGAGGGAGGTAGCCCCCCGGATAATAACACTTACCGAAGAACCCGGCCCACTCGTCTGGTTAATCTGGACACCGGCCACCCGACCTGATAGGGCATTCAGGACGTTTTCCTGGGGCACATTGGTAAGCTCCTGGCCAGCAACCGTACCTACTGAGTACCCAAGCGACCTTTTTTCCCTTTGGATACCCAGCGCGGTAACCACTACCTCCTGGAGATTTTCTGCGCTCGGTGTTACGCTAACATCAATAGTGCTTCGGCCGTTCACCGGTACTTCTTCTACATTGTAACCCACAAAAGAAAAAACCAGTACGGGATTGTTTCCACTTACTTCAATAGAATAATCACCCGAGGCATTGGTACTGGTTCCCTTTTGAGTACCTTTTAATACCACGTTGATTCCGGGCATACCGGTGCCGTCTTCCCTGGAAGTTACCTTTCCGGTGACGACTCTTGTTTGCGCCCAGGCTGCTGATACACTCAGCACCACGGCCAGCGTCATCAGGAGTAAATGCCGGACTGTTCGATTAATAGAGTTATAATTCATAGCTTTTGTTTAGTGAAGTTGTCATGATAACTATATAGTTAAATGGAATGAATTTGGTGTGTGGGTACCTCTGAATCCCCCGTTTGGTCAGGAAGTGTTCTGATACAGGAACATAGCGGTCTGAGTTTTGAAAATCAGTTGTTTAAGAGGATACTTCCAAAGTAGGAAAATGGACTAGTCTGTTCAAAATTAATTAATGATTATCTTACGTAACAATTACTTAAAAACGGGGAGTACCTATCCAATTTGGATAAGTACTCCCCGTTACCGGCACACCTGAAATTTCCTTTTTATATTAAATTACCTTTTTCGGGTCAGTCAGAAAGGCGCGGGTGCTGACGGTATAGGTACCACCAGCTGGACTTTTGTATTTTAAATCTACATAAAAAGCGCGATACCCGTTTTCCGGATAAGCTTGCTCTATCTGTAAGGGAGCGTTGTTTCCGGCTCCCAAACTTTGGGAAGTCCAGGTTTCATTCCGGAAATCCCTGTCGGTAGAGTTGGCCGACCACACAAGTACCTCGACCAGATCTTTTTTATCAGCCTTAATGTCCAGGGTAATTCCATTTTTACCGGATGCGGTCTTCCAGGTAGCTACCGGATAGTTTTTATTTTGCAGCGTAGTACCAAAAAAAGCGCTGAGTGCTTCAAATGCCTGCTTTCCTCCGCCCAAATCGTGCCCGGCGTTAGGTACGTAATGAATCATGTTCTTACCCGGAATGTCGTCGTAGTAATGCTTGATGGCATCAATGGTCCAGTACTCGTCGTTGGTACCCATAAAAATCAGCTTGGGCATGGTAAGTTTGGCGCGGTAGGAGTAGGGGTCAATCATGGTATTGATGGCCCGGCCCTGCTCTGTTTTGGCACTCTGCGGAATCCCCAGCTTTACATAATCGTCAATTTGTTCGCTGTAAGTACCATAAGTAGTGAGCTGGTATTCCAGGTTTACGGGCATATTCAGTACATCAATTACCATGGGCGCGATGGCCTTTACCCGGTTGTCGTCCACCGCTCCCGATAGCCAGGTAGTCCAGCCGCGCTTGGAAGCACCCGAAATGACAAACCGGTTCAGGTCATGTTTCAGGGTTTGCTTTGAAAACTGCTGAACGGCGTCCATGGCCCGCACCGCACTTTTTACCATGGGAAAAAGCAACGGCCAGCTATAATCCCCGTCCTGCTTGAACTGGTGCAGCGTGTAGGAAATAAGAGCATCTTCGGTCAGGTCACCATATAGGGGCTGATTGGGAGTTTGTTTTAAAAGGGCTACAATAGCCTTATTATCAGAAGCAATTTTGGCCAGCGGGGCCCACATCTTATCCTGCTTACTCCAGTTGGGTTCTTCGTTTTTATTAGAACCCCCGGTAACAAAAAGCAACGCTCCGTCAAAGTTATTTTCTTTCGGTACCAGAATCGTCAACTGATGCTTCCAGGTAATATTCCGCCATTTCTGGGAAGTTACCAGCAGATTATAACCCGTTACCTCTCCGGCGGCAAACTGGTCCTTAAGCTCCCATTTAAACGAGTTGTCCCCGTTGTTCAGGTAGCTTTTCAGGGCCGTTTCGGGGGTAACCCAACTCTGCGCCAGCGCGGACAGCCGGAGTAGTACTAAAAACAGAAAACTTAAAATAGAAATGTCTTTGGATTTCATTTTCATACAAATAGTTATTCGTGGTTGTAAACTAGGGTACTTATTTTTTGCTGATTCCGGCTGGTACCGGGGCCGGACTTTCCCGAATGATTTTCAGAGCCTGTTCCATGTACACTTCACCGGTCATTTCACCCAGGCTAGTCTTACTAATATAATCATACCGTTTGAAACTATTGTAGTCGACCTTGGTCAGCATGTACCCGAAGGCGTCGTTGGTGAGGCCAAACAAAAACGGGTACCTGGTGGGCATATTCCGCTTGAGGTAGTAGCCAATATTGGGCAAAGCTTCGCCGGGGATGGTCAGGATTTGAGCGGGACCAATGTTGAGCAGATTGAGTTGCGTAACAGCCTTATCAGTGGTAGACATTTCGTACTTCAGGGGAGAATTTTTGAGGATATACTTCATGATGTCCGACTCAATCGGGAATTCAATTTTTCGGGCCGAGTTGTAAACGGCCGGATCTGGAAGTACCTCCGCATCACTGACAATACGCAGGGCTTCGTCGGCCAGTAGCTCACCAATGCGGATACACTCCTCCCAGGTATTGGCCTCGGTGCCGCCCTCCCGGCGGGTATCGGCCGTTACCATACCACCTTGCGCGCCGTTCATGAACATGGCTACGCCACCTGCCTGCTTTTCAATACGGTCATACAACGGGCCGCACAAATCCGGACTCAGAATTCCCCGACCCGCCCCTATAACTTCGGGATGTACCGCGTAGTTGACAAGGGTCGCAATGGTCTTCCCTTTTCGGGTACCTTCCCTGACCACCGCCTGCAGTACTCCACAGCGGGGGTCGTAGAGTTCGGGGGCGTAGTAGTTGTAGGCAATTTTTCCTTTAGCTTCACCCATCGCCACTTTCAAAGCGGCGGGTTCCAGTTTAGCTACGGCTTCGTTGATGGCCTCGGCGACCTGCTTCACGCACCAGTTCAGGTACTTGAGGTCCGCGAGCGATTTGCCCTGCTCATCCGGGAAACCGTAGGCGTCGGGTCCGCTGTGGGTGTGGGTAGCGCCAATGAGAATATTTTCCGGGGCAATACCTTTCACCAAAGCCCGTGACTGATTCCCCAGGGCCGAAGGCCAACCCAGGTTATCAATGCCGACGATAGCAATGCGGGTACCTCCGTTTTCCAGGACCAGAGCGCGAACGAACAGGTCACCCTTTTTTTCTTTAGAAGGACGAGGGGTACCTATACCGCCGGAAACCGGCAGCAGTGGGTCCGGGGTAATGACGCGGACGGCAGCTCCGGCCCGGAAGTTCTGGGTGTAGCCGTTGAATTGAACCGTGAGGAGAAGCAGCAGGAAAACGAAAGGTGCCTTTTTCATGGAAAAGCCTCTTAAGAGATGGAAGTTCAGAAAAGTAAAAAGATCAGCGGGCTACGTGTATTACCCGCTGATCCTGAATTATTATTGGCAGGCACTATTACCAGGGTTTAATGGTACCCTGCAGCAGCCACGGTTTGGACCTGTAGATCACCATCCTCAGTAGGGCTACTAATATTTGTTGTGAGTTTTATTGATATGTTCGGGGGAAAGTAATAATCCAAAGTAGTCACTGAGCAAATCAGAGTAATCTGCAAGTACCTTTTCATCCCGCAGGCCCGCCAGAAATTCGTCAAATTCAGCAGGAGAAAGCTCGTTTCGAATAAGCTTCTCAATAAGGTATGTTGTTCGCGGGCTACCCATGCCAATAGAATTAAGTAATCTATGTACCCCTATGATACGTTACTTACCAGACAATGGACTATCAGCCAGCAATTTATTTGGGCTTTCAGGGTAAATCTTTTTGAGGAAACGGCACCCGGACGCCTGCGTAGGCTTCCGGGTGGATAAATGCTGGATTTGTAGCACCTGAAACAGCTATAATTAAGGAAAGAAAAACTGGTCTGCCCGGGTTTTAGGCCACCAACATGATTACGCAGACCGCCAGCGAAGCAAAATCAACATTTTCGCGCAGGATCTGCTTTGCCTTCACCAGTTGATTCTTCACCGTGTTTTTTGAGATTTTAAGGAATTCAGCAATTTCCTGGTACGACTTTCCCTCTTCTACGTTGAGGCGAAGAATAATCTTTCGCTTGACCGAAAGCGATTCTACCGCCGCCTGAAGTACCCTGAATCTGCTTTCGGCTTCCTCTTTGTCTTCCTCCCGCGCCATTTCCATGTTTTCGAGGTACTGCTTTTTAAGCTTTTGACTTTTCTCAATTCGTTTGAGCTGGTCAAAAGCCAGGTTACGCAGGCAGGTAAATAAATAGGAGGTGAAGTTAAGCTCGGGCTTTATGTGTCCCCGTTTTTCCCAGATTTTCATAAACACCTCCTGCACCATACTCTCGGCCTCTTCCTCATCCTTTAATAGCGAGTAGCAGAATTTGAGAGCCGGCCTCCGGTAAAAGTTATACAACTCAGCAAAAGCAGATTCATCACCTTCCATTATTTTACGGAGTGCAATTTCGTTTGGGTAGTCCACGGTAGTATTGTTTTATGGGCAAGTATAAAGCGTCCTGATTACGTGGTAATGACGGGAAGATTAATTTTGTATTAACTTAATTAAAAAAAAGTTAAGAAAAATACAATTCAATTTTCTCGTAAACGTCTCTACTAATCCTTACAGGAAAACTAGATTATGGCTTTTTTACAGTTTTATGGAAAATGTCCGGAATGATAAGGTTAAGGGTTTTCTATGGCAGAAACCGGCTTTACTTTATCGGGACAGATGATTTACAGTTATAAATGTACAGAATCAGGATAGCTTTTCTGTCGCAAAATGCGAAAATAAGTCTTCAATTTGCGTAAGTCTTAAAATTCGTAATTTTTGTATGAGCCCGAGTAGCCCTGATGAACAGGTACCGAGTATACTTATCAGCAGGTTGAGTTTACTCCTTCCGGCTCCTTTATGTGTCCGCCTGGCCTTATACGTAGAGTACCTGGGCAGTAGAACCCGGCAGTTGGCCTTCTTATTGATTCACCAAAAAAGCACTTCAATAGTTTACCAGAACCATGGATCAGGAATCAATCTATTCAATACTTGAAAAAATAAAATCCGTGCGAATTGCTGTCTACGGAGATTTCTGTCTGGATGCCTACTGGATCATGGATAAACCGGGCACCGAAATTTCCATCGAAACGGGGCTGCCGGTCTATTCGGTGGCCCGGCATTACTATTCACCGGGTGGCGCGGCCAACGTGGTGGCCAACCTGTCGGCCCTGCAACCGGCGGGTATTAAGGTCATCGGCGTGGTGGGGGACGATTTGTACGGCCGTGAATTAACCGCTCAACTCCAGACTTTAGGAGCGGATACTTCTTCCTTTATTGTCCAGGAGGAAAACGTCAGTACTTATACCTATTTAAAAAGGTACGTAGAGGGTCGGGAAGAGCCGCGGATTGATTTCGGTATTTCCAATAAACGCTCCGAGGAAACCGACCAGCTGCTTCTGCACGCCCTGGAGTTGGCGCTCAGGGAGTACGATGCGGTTATTTTTAACCAGCAGGTGGTAGGTAGTATTACCAATGAAAAATTTATTGAAGAGGCCAATTGCCTTTTTGAAAAGTATGATGACAAGATTGTCATGCTGGATTCCCGGCATTATAACGAGCGTTTCCGGAATACCTACCGTAAAGCCAATGATAAAGAGATAGCCAGTCTGTGTGGGGTAGAGGTAGAGGTGGCCCCTTCCGTGGCGGTGCCTATGAAAGAGGTGAAAAGGTACGGGCAGAAAATCCATACCTTTTCGGGTAAGCCGGTGTTTGTGACCTGTGGTAGCCGGGGCATCATTGCTTTTGATAAAGAGGGCTCCCACGAAGTACCCGGCCTGCAACTTACTTCCGTACTCGATACCGTCGGGGCTGGCGATACGGTCATCAGCGCGGTTACGCTTTGTCTGGCGGCTGGGGTTTCACCCGCTGCGGCGGCGCAGTTTGCCAATTTTGCCGCCGCCGTTACGGTGCAGAAGCTGTTTATTACCGGCACCGCCTCGGGCGAGGAAATCCTGGCAATTAGCCAAAACCCCAACTATGTGTACCAGCCCGACCTGGCCGATAACCCGCGTAGCGCTGAGTACCTGCCCGAAACCGAAACAGAATTGTGTGATCCGACGGTACTTGAAAAAATGGGGGACATCCGGTACGCCGTCTTTGACCACGATGGTACCATCAGTACCTTAAGGCAGGGCTGGGAGGAGATAATGGAAACCGTGATGATGAAGTCTATCCTGGGCGAACAATATACCACTATCGATCAGGCCAGCTATACTCACGTGCTGGAGCAGGTCAGGGAGTTTATTCATAAAACCACCGGTATTCAAACCATTTATCAGATGGAGGGACTGGTCAATATGGTACACGAGGCAGGCTTTGTGCCCGAAGAGAAGGTACTTGATAAATTCCGGTACAAGGAACTTTACAATGAGGCCCTGATGGAAATGGTAAGTCAGCGATTGGCCAAACTTCAGGCCGGTGAGCTCGAGCCGGAAGACTTTACCATGAAAGGTGCAGTACCTTTCCTGAAAGAGCTGAAACAGCGCGGGGTAACCCTATACCTGGCCAGTGGTACCGATGTAGAAGACGTTATCAACGAAGCCCGAGCCCTGGGCTACGCTGAGTTGTTCGCTGGAGGTATTTACGGTGCCCTAAAGGAATATACCAAGTTTTCGAAGAGGATGATAATTGAGCGCATTATCCGGGACAATGGACTCAAAGGAAATGAATTGGCTGCCTTTGGCGACGGCCCCGATGAAATTCGGGAAGCGCGCCGGTATGGCGGTATCGCCGTGGGTATCACCAGCAATGAAATACGTCGGCATGGCCATAACCACGAGAAACGTCCCCGCCTCGTGCGGGCCGGAGCCCAACTACTCATCCCGGACTTTTCACAACCTGCCCAACTCTTATCCCTTTTATTTAAGGAAAAGGTTGGTTCTGCTTCACTTCAGACCCTATGAAAAAAACTGTTTTTCTTCTCGCCTTCTATTATTTTTCTTCCGTTTTGGCATTCGGACAATCTCCCGCGGCTCCCCATGTAGTCCGTCAAATGCTGCTATTCCCCGTTCAGGAGCAGCATGTACACGGTAGCAGTATTGTCAGCCTGCCGAACGGAGACTTTCTGGTGGCCTGGTTTCAGGGGAGCGGAGAGCGAACGGCCGATGATGTAAAAATAATGGGGGCCCGGCTCCGCAAGGGCGAAAGCCAATGGAGTGCGCCTTTCCTGATGGCCGATACACCCCACCTTCCTGATTGTAATCCGGTCTTGTTTTTAAATGGTCAGGGAAAGCTTTTTCTGGTATGGATTGCCGTGCAGGCCAACCGCTGGGAACATTCTATTTTACGGTTTAGAACATCCCTTGATTTTACGAAAGCAGGCCCTCCGGTATGGAACTGGCAGGATAACATCCTGCTTAAACCCGACGATAGTTTTGCCCGGGAAACCGAGACCAAGTTCAAACAACTACCCCAAAATCCGGCGGGTTGGTCGGAGTACGCGCCCCGGTACGACAACATGATTATTGAAGCCAGTAAAGATGTGAGAAAGCGGAGCATTGGCTGGATGACCCGGATTAAACCTCAACTCTATCCCAATGGACGAATTGTGCTGCCGCTCTATTCGGACGGGTATAATATGTCAATGATGGCAATTTCGGAAGACGACGGTACTACCTGGCGTCCCAGCCTGCCGGTAGTGGGTAGGGGGCCGATTCAGCCGGCCCTGGCCCGAAAGAAAGACGGTACTCTGGTGGCTTACATGCGCGATAGTGGCGACTACCCTACCCGGGTGCAGGTAAGTGAATCGCGGGACCAGGGCGAGAGCTGGACGGCGGCCCAAAAAACGGACATTCCCAATACGGCCAGTGTGGAGCTACTGGTACTTCGCGATGGTACCTGGGCGTTTCTGGGCAATGATATTGACGATGGCCGCTACCGGCTGAGCCTCTTCTTCTCAAATGACGAAGGAAAAACCTGGAAGTGGAAAATACCCGTGGAAAGTGTAGCGCCCGATAAAGGCGGGTTTTCCTATCCGTCCCTCATTCAGACCGCCGACGGGTTATTGCATCTTACCTACTCCTTCCACCCCGGCAGCAAGGAAAAATCTATTAAGTACGTGGTGGTCGACCCTAAAAAAATTACCAGTTAGCGAAGCGGGTAGTAGTCGTTTTCAATTTTGGAGGAGTACTTATTACAGGTATTCCTGCTAATGGCTCGTTTTGTGGCCATTGCTTCGCCTTAAATTTGTCCTAAACCCTTGATATTTTTTATTTATGCAACATTTCAAGTACCTGGCTATATTGATTGCCTGCTTTGGGGGTTTTTCCTGCAGTAAAAAGGTCAGCACGCTTCCGGTTCACCAGGACAAACCTTTTATTCAGGATTATAGCGTAAAGTATTATTTCAACCAGCCCAACGTTTCCCTTTTACGGGCGGGCAGCGACCGCAACGGGGTCGTGAAAGTCCTGTCTTCGGCTGGCCTGCTGCATCCCGCCGGAGGGCAGTTTCTCTCTCCGGGTCTCCTTATTCCCGACAATACGTACCGTTTCCTAAAGGACAAAAAAATCAAAGGCATTGGTGTGTATGACCAGCAATATGTGTACCTGGACGATAAAGCCATATTGAGCAATGCCTGGGGTGGTAGTTTGTATTCCAAACATACAGTACCTGCCGCCCGCCTGTTGGCCGGTGGAAAAGATTTTTCGTTCCTGGTTTCGGATGGTAGCTCGCTGCAATTGATAAAAGACTCTAATTTACTCTGGAAGGGAGGGCTTACCGACGACGAGGTACTTACTATAAAGTTTCAGGAGGAAGCCAATCAATTTTGGGTACTTGGGAAAAAGGGTCTATACCGTTTTACCCCAGCTACTTTTAATTTAACCAAAGCTTTGGCCGGTACCAATTTTACGGATTTTGACGTGGCAGCACGGGGCAATAAAATCATTGTTGGTACCCGGGATGGCTACCTGGAGTTTGATGCCGCGGGTCAGCAACAGGTAGGGGAAATCCGGAAAAAACTACCCTGGACCGAAATAACCACTGTAAAGGAAATAGACGGGAAATGGTGGTTTGGTTCAACCCAGGGGGCTTTTGCCCTGCGTCCCGACGGCAAGATTGACTACTACTACGGGGAAAGATGGCTGCCCGGCAATCTGGTAACGGACATTGCGCCGGGCCCTGAAAATTCGGTTTTGGTCCTGACAAATGCTGGCTTAGGCGAAATCCACTTCAAGCCCATGACTCTGCATGAGAAAGCAGTTTACTTTGAAGATCAGGTACGCAAACGACACATCCGTAATGGCTTCAATGCTTCCCTGAGGGGAATGCAAAAAGGCAATCCGGATACCGGTTTTCTGGAAGATTCGGATAATGATGGTTTATGGACTTCGATGTACCTGGGAGGGGAAATTTTCCGGTACGCAGTAACCCGGGAGCCGGAGGCACTGCAGAACTGCCGGGAGTCATTGGATGGCATGGAACGCTTATATACCATTAATCCGGTGCCGGGTTTTCCGTCGCGCTCCTTTGAGCGCAGCGGGTATATCAATCAGCTTTCGGACCCGGAACGCTGGCAGCACGCCCAGGACCCCGAATGGGACTGGAAAGCCACCACCAGCAGCGACGAGGCCATCGGTCATATTTTTGCCTTTGGGGCCATGGCCGAACTGGTCGATGACCCGGAATTGAAAAGAAGGGCCATCAGCCTGATTGATACCCTGATGGGGCATATCGTAAAAAATGATTTTTACCTGATTGACTACGATGGTAAGCCCACGCTTTGGGGCAAGTGGCATCCTGACTATGTCAACGCGTTCCCTACTACGGTGGGAGACCGAAAGCTTAATTCGTCCAATATCATAGGGATGTTGCAAACGGCTTACCATTTCACCGGCAAAGAGATATATAAGCAAATGGCCTTTGAGCTGATGCAGAAACACGGCTACCTGGAAAACCTGATGAGACCGATGCAGGAAATTGGCCGTGCTTCCGACCAGGCCGATGAAAAAAGTAAAGTACTTTCTGATGGCTGGAACCACTCGGATGATGAAATGTACTATGTCGGTTACTGGGGCTTGTATCGTTATGCCTTCAATGACAGCCTGAAAGCTATGTACAAAACAGCAATTTTGGACCATTGGGAAGCCGAGCGGCCCGAAAAGGAGGGGCTTTGGAATATTTTTACGGCCATAACCGGGACACCAAACTTTGATTTGTCAGAGGCCGTATGGTACTTACAGGAACACCCGCTCGACCTGGTAGACTGGTCCATCAAAAACAGCCACCGAAAGGATATTGAAAAAATGGAGCCAAATTTCAGGAATCAGACTACCCGGGAAGTACTTCCACCCGACGAGCGGCCAATCCAGCGACACAATGGTAATATGTTTAACCTTGACCGTGATCGGGGAAATGGTACCTCCGAGCACAGTGCCGGGGATATCTGGCTGTTGCCTTATTGGATGGGGAGGTACCTGGGCGTAATCAGTGCGCCTACAACTAAGTAACAAGGAATTGTTCAAATGGGCGAATTGCCTACACCAAACTTATAACGGGGGTACCTTAGAAACTGCTTTGTGGAAGGACTCAAAGTGGTGACTAAGGGCCTTCCAGTTTTGCTCCTGAATCAATGTTTTATCAAAAAGCTGGCTGCCGATACCATAGCCGTCGGCACCGGCCTGTCTGAAGAGGTGGATATTTTCCAGGCCCACTCCGCCCGTTGGTAGTAGCTTTATGTTGGGGAGGGGCGCTTTTACATCTTTGATATAGGACGGTCCCAGGGCGGTAGCCGGAAAAATTTTCACCATAGCGGCCCCCAACGACCAGGCTTTGTAAATTTCGGTGGGCGTGTAGGCACCGGGAAAAACAGGTACTCCTTCTTTTACACAAGTCTTAATTACCTGCTTGTTGAGGATAGGAGTAACAATAAACTGGGCACCCGCATCCAGGGCCCGATCCAGATCCTCAATAGTACAAACTGTACCGGCCCCTACGTTCAGCTCAGTCGGAAAATGCTCCCGGGCGTACCGGATCATGTCTTTCGCTCCTGCCGAGTTCATCGTTATTTCCAGGGTAGTCAGCCCGGCCCGCAGGTACAGTGGAATAACCTGTTGCAGCACCGGCATGGGTACATGGCGTAGTATGCCTACCAGCGGAGCCTTTGAAAAAAGCGGCCAGGAAAAGGAAGTGGAAGGGAGGGGAGTGGGTGTCACGGGCAGTGTCAGGCGTGGAGAACCAGCACAAAGTACTGGTTCTCCACGCGAATTAATTAGTGGGAAGTTGGACAATTGAAATCCAGAAATCTTCGATGTTCCGGATTATCTTAATAAATTTATCCAGATCTACGGGTTTGCTGATGAAGCAGTTAGCCTGGTTTTCGTAGGATTCTTTAATGTCTTTTTCGGAGGAAGAAGTAGTCAGGATAATCACCGGGATTTTCCGAAGCCGGTCGTTGTTCTTGATAAAGCCCAGTACTTCCTTGCCATTCATGCGGGGCAGGTTCATATCCAGCAGGATCAGGTCCGGTAGTTCAGCCTCGGTATTCGAAAGTAGTTCCACGGCTTCCACCCCATCGCGGGCAATGGCAATCGTGTTTCTGATTCTCCCTTCCGAGAGTGCTTCTTTGGTCAGGACTATATCACCTTCATTATCTTCAACTAGTAATATGCGGATGGGCTTTTGAAAAAATGACATGTTAGTTCTATGGTGAATATTGGAACCAAAGTACTAAAAAATAGTAATCAGTACCAATACCGGTCAAAACTATGGGAGGTAGCTGCCTCTGTTTTATTTTTGAACCGTGAAATAGAAGGTACTTCCTTTTCCCGCTTCGGATTCAACCCAGATTCTCCCCCCGGTTTTGTCCATAATTTTTTTACAAATAGCCAGTCCAATACCGGTACCCGTATAGTCTTTGTTGAGGTGGAGGCGTTGGAACAGGATGAAAATTTTATCATGGTAACGTTTGTCAATGCCAATACCGTTATCCGACACCGCAATGACCCAATCGTCCTTTTCCTCCGTGACCGAAATGGTAATGCGGGGTAGGTCTTCGCTGCGGTACTTGAAAGCATTGCTGACCAGGTTTTGAATAACCTGCACCATATACAATCTAACGCTTCTTACAACCGGCAGCGGATGGAGGTGAATCTCCGCTTCGTGCTGCTCTATCTGCGGCTGGAAGTTATGAATAACCTCCTGGACCACCTGGTTTAGGTCTACCTCTTCCTGCCGGCCCATGTTGGTATTCAGGCGGGAGTATTCGAGCAGGTCAGTGATGAGTTTTTTCATCCGGCCGGCCCCTTCCACGGCAAAGTTAATGTACTCCTGCCCGGTTGCGTCCAGCTGATTGGCATACTTGCGCTGGAGCAACTGCAGAAAGCTGGTTATCATGCGCAGGGGCTCCTGTAAGTCGTGGGAGGTAACATTCGCGAACTGTTCCAGTTCCTTGTTGGAAGCCACGAGCTGGGCGGCCCGTCGGGCCAGCTTTTCATTGAGTTCTTTAAGCCTTGACTGGTGGTAACTGCGTTGGGTAATATCCTGCATAGCGCCAATCATCCGGTACGGCTTTCCGTCCTGGTCATGGAGAACCAGCCCTCTGTCAACTACGTAGGCGTAGTTCCCGTCGGCCTTTTGGTACCGGTACTCTTCTATCCAGTTTTTTTCGCCGCTTTGGATGGCTGAGTTTATGCTTTCAATGACCCGGTCGCGGTCGTCCGGATGCAGGTGACCATGCCAGGACCGTATGTGGTTCTCTTCATTTTCGATACCATACCCGAACAGTTCCTTATATCCATCCCCAAACAATAAATTGTCAGTGGTAAGGTCCCAATCCCAAACTGCGTCAAATGTGGCTTTTATGGCGTATTTGTACCGCTCATTGCTCACCGAAAGCGCTTCTCTAATGGTTGCTTTTTCGGTAATATCGTTACAGACCACCAGCAGGCACCGCTTGCCGTTGAACTCAATGGTATGGCCCGTAACTTCAACCGATATGATTTCCCGATTTTTTTTGATGTGCCTCCATTCTCCAAATTGAACGATAGAATCATTCTCTACGGTAGCAAGTTTTTCAATGAGTTTTCCGACATCTTCTTTGGGGCGAAGGTCTTTGACGGTCATGGTCAAAAACTCTTCGCGCGAATACCCGTAATGTGAAATAGCCGCATTATTTACATCCTGGATCTGTAAAGTTTCCAGTTCATAAATCCATTTGGGAAGCGGGCTGGAATAGAAAATGCTCTTATATTTGTTTTCCGAATCCAGGAGGGCTTTTTCAATATTTTTGATTTCGGTTATGTCCTGAATGGTACCTTCCACTTTTAGTAATTCACCGTTTTCTCCCAGAAGCAAAGTACCTCTTCCCTGTACTACTTTTTCAATTCCATTTTTCAGGGTAATCCGATGTTCAATATTGATGGGCAGTCGCTGCTCAATACATTGTCTAATTTCCTGGAAAATATTTTCGCGATCGTCCGGATGAATGACGGAAGTATACAGTTCAATGTTGTCAGATAAGGTACTTTGGTCGAAGCCAAACAGGCTGTATACCTGGTCGGACCAGTATAGCTTCCTGGTAGTAAAACTATATTCCCAATAGCCCAGCTGGGCTATTTCCTGGGCGGTTTCCAGCCGTTGGTTGGCCTCCGTAAATTTTAACTCTGACAATTTCTGAGCGCTGGCATCCCGACCAATGGCGTACAGGCGCCGGTCTTTTTCATCCCAAACTGCCGACCATACCATCGATACCACCGAGCCGTCTTTACGGAGCACACGATTTTCAAAATTGGTTTGGGGGGCTCCGGTCAGGAAATCAGCTCTCGCCCGTTCTGATTGGTTATGGTCTTCGGGGTGAACAAAGTCCATGGTGTGCCGCCCGATTAACTCGCCGGGAGCATAGCCCCAGATGGTCTCAGCGGCTTTACTCACCTCAAGAAAAGCGCCATGTTCATCAACGGTACATATTACATCCAGAGAAAAGTCCATTACCTTGCTCAGGTCACTTACCGCTTTTTCCAGTTTTTGACGACTGCCTTCGCCGTCATTTACCAGGTTCCTGAGCTGTACATCCTGCTCCTTAATCCTGGAAATATCCAGCATCATGGTACTATTGGTTTCTTCCCCAAACTGGTTTCGGAACATAACCGAAGAGAAGAGGCAGGGAATAAGCCGACCGTCTTTGGTCCGCACGGTTAATTCACCGGACACCCTACCGTTTTCTGACCGTTCCCTCACCAAAGGACGCAACTGTTCATCGTCCTCCACCACGATACCCTGCCGGCCCAGCTTTCGGAATTCTTCGGTGGTATAACCAAATAGTTCGCTGGCTCTGTTGTTTGCCTCCAGAATTGAACCATCGGGCTGCCCCAGGAAGAAGGCGATGAGGGAATTCTCAACAATAGACCGGTACTTTTCTTCGCTGGCCCTGGTGACAAACTCCGATATTTTCTGGCCGGTCACATCCTGAAAAGTACCAAAGAGCTTTATCGTTTTATTGTGTATCCGGATGGGCTTGCAGGTAGCCCTTATCCACAAAGGAGTACCGGAAGTAGTTTTGCTTTCCAGCTCAAGACTAAAAGTTTCTCCTTTTTCAATGGCGTTCTGAATGGCAAGCCGAAGGTGTTCGCCCGCCGGTGGGTTGAAGCGCTCAAGCAGTACTTCTTCGTTAATGGGGGAATGGGTCGGTACTTGAAAAATGGTGTAAACTTCCTCGGTCCAGGTTACTTCCCGGGTTAAAATGTCCATTTCCCAGCCCCCTACCCCGGCGGCTTCCTGGGTCTGCAGCAGTAGGTCTTTGTAACGTTTATTCTCGGTGATGTCCCGCACGGAGGTAATCTTAAAGCAACTGCCGTCGGGTTGTTCCAGCAACTCGGCGCTAACGTAAACGTCGATAATGGTACCGTCTTTGCGCTGTACTTTCCATTCCCCCGGAAACTCCTGGCCCACCCGGAAAAATTCATCGTGGGCCAGCTGCGCCCACACCCGGTTTTCGGCTGGAACCACCAGGGTGAAACTTTGTCCTGTGAGTTCCTCTTTCTGGTACCCATACAAGCGGGCGTACTGGTCGTTGACCGATACAAATCGTCCGTCTTTGTCGGTGATACAAATACCGATGGAGGTAGCGTTGAAAACCGAGTCCAGCATTCTTTCTGACGAATACAGCTCCTGCTGGACCCGCCTGGATTCGGTACTGTCCATCATCCCAATGGAAATTACTTTAACTTCCCCTTCCTCATCAATAACCGGGGAGAAATTCACTATGAACCAGTATTCATTGCCTTTGGTATCCAGCAGCTTACGCTCCACCGCAACTATTTCACCCTTACTGACCGTAGCGAAGTCCCGAATAAAGAGTTCGAGCAGCTGAGGCTCCAGCAGGTCAATGACCGACTCACCCACCTTTATTTTCCGGTTCCGGAGCCGACGGAAAGTTTCCTCGGAAGTAGCGTTAAAAGCAATGATTTTGTAGGTGGTATCAACCAGGATGAATGACTGCAGGGTGTTCTTAAGCAGCGCGTTGAGGTTGGCCTGGTTGCCTTTTAGGAGTAGCTCCTTGCGCTCCAGTTCTTCGTTCGCGGCTTTTAGTTCGGTATAGGCAACCTGTATTTCTTCATTGGTAGACTGCAGCTCCTCGTTGGTAGTTTCCAGCTCTTCGTTGGACGACTGCAATTCTTCGTTCGTAGACTGGAGTTCCTCGTTTAACGACTGCAGCTCTTCGTTGGTAGTTTCAATTTCCTCGATGTACGTCTGCAGGTGCTCTTTGGTGGCCAGCAATTCCTGTTCTAGCTCAATCAGTCGGTAGTTTTCACCGTTCTGCTCGGGTATCTCTACCCCCTGCATCAATAGTTCCTGGAGGTCGAGCCGCTCAAATATAACCACAAAAAGCTCATTGGTAGCCTCCGTAAAAAGCAGCGGTTTAACCACTACCCGTACGTAGTGGGTTTGGCCAAAAAGGTCAAACTTCCGGATGTTGCTCTTCAAAGCCAGCCGGTTACGGATGGCCTGCGTAATTACTGACCGCAACTCTATCTGCAGCTCCTTGTTGACTAGCTTAAGAATATTGGCATTCATGGTACCCGCCGAAAGCGACAGGTACAACCGAACGTCGCCTTGTACTTCCTGAATATCGAAGGAATCGTTAATGACAACGTAAGGATGCTCATAGGTATTGAAGAGCGTTTCCTTGACCAGCTCAGCAATAGAACGTTCATTGGACGCTTTTTTTACGGCCGATTGTGGAAGCGGGTTAATCTGGGCCTTTAAAGCCGAAAACTTGATGGCGTTGAGGCTTCCGCCGCGCTTCCGCTGAAAAAGTTTGTTCTTGCCATCAACGGTCGAAAAAAGGTCTGAAAAGTGCCCCACCGTCTCCGATTTTCCCAGAAACAGGTACCCCTCGGGATTGAGGGCGTAGTGGAAGAGCGGAATTACCTGCTTTTGCAAATTTGGACCGAAGTAAATAAGCAAATTGCGGCAGCTGATCAGGTCCAGCTTCAGAAAAGGAGGATTATTCGTAACGTCATGCCGGGAAAACAGCACCATGGAACGGACTGATTTGAGTAGTTCGCAGGAGTCCCCATTCCTGATAAAGTACGTATTTAGTATTTCGTCCGGCAGGTTTTGTACCGCAGAGTCGGGATAGATACCCCGACGGGCAAAAGAAATAGCACGGTCATCAATGTCGGTGGCAAATATCTGCACCGACTGTTTCTTATTCATTTCCTCAATCAGAGAGCAGAGCAAAAGGGCAATTGAATAGGGTTCTTCGCCGGTAGCGCAACCGGGGCACCATATTCGTAGTATTTCCCCGTCGGGCTTTGCCGCCAGAACCTCTTTAAAGCACTTACGAAGCGTGTCAAAAGCCTCTATATCCCGAAAGAAAGTAGTTACCCCGATCAAGATGGCGTTGAAGAGTTCGTCCAGTTCCCGGGGGTGCTGCTCGAGGTAAGCCAGGTACAGGTCCACGGAAGGAATAGACAGTACGGCCAGTCGCTTTTCGAGTCTGCGGCAAATGGTGGAAGGTTTATAGTCAGAAAAATCGGTACCGCTGCGCTTTAACAACAGCTTGAATATTTTTTCCAGGCTGGGGCTTTCGGCATTTTCATTCTGGACCGCCAACTTTGATTGCCCCGGATGGAAAATATGGTCTTTTATTTCTTCCCCCATTTTATCCGGAGAAAGTACTACATCAACGACCCCCGCTTCAATGGCGGCCAGTGGCATTCCGTTGTACTTGGCGGTTTGGGGTTCCTGTGCCATGATAAATCCCCCGTTGGCCCGAATCGCCTTTACCCCCGCCGCACCGTCGGTACCCGTTCCCGACAGAATAATACCAATGGCTTTGTCTTTAAATCCTTCCGCCATAGACTTAAACAAGATATCTACGGAAGGCTTGGGACCAGTAGGAGAATGAGGTTTGACCAGCGAAAATTTAGTATTGACAATGGTAATTTCGGAGTCGGGGGGAGTGATATAAATGCAATCCTTCTGAATTTGGGCATTATGTTTTGCTTCGGAAACGCTGAGTTTTGTCTGCTTGCTAAGTAGCTGGACCAGCATACTTTTATGGGTGGGGCTCAGGTGCTGCGCAATTATTATAGCCACGTCAGCCAGGTCCGACGGAAAATGGAATAGAAAGTCCTGTAAAGCTTCCAAACCGCCGGCCGAAGCGCCTACCCCGATCAGGTACAAAGGGGTTTCAGTAGAGGTAGTTGAGGGCTGGGGCCGGTTTTTTTTGTTTTCTTTTGTGGAAGAAGGCTGTTGGGCAGGCATAGTACTCACCGGTCAATAAACAGGAAAAATAACTTTAAAGGTAAGGAACATTTCGATTCGGTTGGGAACGGCCAAACGGAAAAATATGAGGTTGCGAAAGGAGAAAGCCGGGTAGTTGCGGGTGGGGTATAGGTTGAAATGGCAATGGGTACTATACTCGCTATAGTACCCATTGAACCTGGTTTGTATTACCGCTTTCCTGTAAATTCGGTTGGCCTTTATTTTTCCATCGGGTGTTCTTTCAGAAGCCTCGAAGGGTCATAAAAATCTTTTTTACTTTCGGTTGCTGCTCTTACCTGCTTCACCTTTTCGGGAGTAACAGCCGGCGCTTTGTTGCCAAAAGAATTGCGTACGTAAGTCAGGACGGCGGCTACTTCCTCGTCATTGAGCATGCTCCCGAAAGGAGTCATAGGTACTTGTCCGGCGTATTTTTTGTCCTTCACTTCAATTGGTCCCAGCAACCCTTTCAAGACTACTTTTATCAGGCGGTCTTCGTTGCCAACTACCCACTGGGTACCCGCCAACGGCGGAAAACCCGAGGCCGACAAGCCGTTACCATCGGCCTGGTGGCAGGTCATACAAAAACCATCCCGCGCGTATATTTCCTTGCCTTTGGTGTACAGCGCCAGGTCTTTTCCTTTCAAAGTAGATTTTACGGCGTCCTCTTTTTTCTTGCGGGCTGGTTCTCCGTTCAGGTGAGCAACGGCGGTTTCGTGGGAGGCCACCATCCACTCATCCAGGGGTTTTTTTTTGGCCTCGGCCAGTATGGGCAATCCTTTTTCTTTCCCGATCCAGGAGGCCGCTACCAAACCCTCCAGCCTGACCCGGCCGTGATCGTCCCGGACGGCCTGCATGAGCAGTTGGGGCTGGTCGGCTACCTGGTGTCCCGTATAGCGAAGTACCCGTACCGCCGCCGCCCGGGCGTGGAAATCCTTAGCCTTAAGGAGTTGACGCAGGAGTTTCTGGTCTACTTTATTCAATCCCCAGCTAACCCACAGGGCTTCGACCAGGTGGTGCTCGTACTGCGGATCATTTTTATCCAGACGGGCTACCCAGGTATTCATCTTGGAAAGTACTTCGGAGGCATTTCTTCCCCTCAGCTCGCGGCGGGTGCGGTACCGGGTGCGGAACTCGGGAAGTTTGAGGTTGTCCAGGAGCTGCTCTATACTGGCACCATCAATTTTGGCGGGTTGCACCAGCGGACGTGATGGATACGTGATGCGGTAAATGCGGCCGTGCACGTGGTCACGCAGGGGGTCACGGGCGTTGTGCTGCATGTGGCCGATCAGGATGTTGTGCCAGTCAATAAAATAGAGTGAGCCATCCGGCGCAAATTCCATGTCCACCGGGCGGAAATTCCGATCGGCGCTTTTCACCAGGTCCATCACAAAATTACTTTGGTAGCCGGTGCCTTTGTCCTTGAGGGTATGCATTTTCATGCCCAGGAACCCAATGGTATTGTTAATCAGGAAGTTGCCCTGTACCTCGTCCGGGAAGTGCCGGCTGGAAACAAATTCAAGGCCGGAGGTGGGACGTACCCGGTGCGCCGGCTCAATGAGATCAACCGATTTATCATGGGATTCACCATAAAGGGGAAGGACCGTACCGGGTAGCATCCAGCGAACATCGGGACTGGAGGTTTCGGCAAAAATCTGCTGCCCCCACTCGTCAAAGGCAATGCCCCAGGGGTTCGGGATGGGTAATTGAGCGGTGCGTTCCAGGTGGCGGCGCTGGGGCGCGTAGCGGTAAAAACCACCGTTGGTAGCCCGTACTGTACCGTAGGAAGTTTCGACGTTCGTGTGCAAAAATACCCCTTCTCCCATATAAATAGCGCCCGAAGGATCTGCTACGTAAGCGCTTATTTCGTGGTGCGTGTCGTGGTCATCAAATCCGCTCAGGAGTATCTCGGCTTTATCGGCCTTGTCGTCTCCATTGGTATCGGTGTAGAGCATGAAATTGGTACCCTGCGAAACGTAAACGCCCTCCGCTGCAATTTCAAAACCAACCGGAACGTGCAGGCCATCCACAAAAACCGTCTGCTTGTCGGCTTTGCCGTCTCCGTTGGTGTCTTCAATGATGAGTAGTTTATCATTTGGTTTGGTATCGCCGGGCTTGTAATGCGGGTAGCTGGGCATGGTAGCCACCCAAAGCCGGCCTTTGTTGTCAAAGGTCATCTGGACCGGGTTAGCCAGGTCCGGAAATTCCTTCTCCGAAGCAAACATTTCTATTTTGTAGCCTTCACCCGCCTTCAGGTGTTCAAGGGCTTCCTCTCCGTACAGGTAGGTCAGGCTGCCGTTGGCTTCCGGATTAAAGTTGGTTTTTACCGGGGGGAGCGTCACGGTATTTTTGTCAGCGGCTGCCACGTCCATTTTCTTACCCTGCGAAGCAGCCATCCAAACGGCTTTCTCCCGGATTTCGGTCATTTGCCGGATTTTTTCAATTTCAGCCGGGTAGTTGTCCGGTCCGAAGGGCTTGAACCGGCGGCCATAGGCGTGTACGCCGTTTGGTATTTTGTAGTCGTTGTGCCACATCCAGTTCTTTTCCATGACGGCTTCGTGAATCAGGGCACGGTTGGCTTCTGCTTTGGGGGCGGCTTTTCCAAATACCTGGTCACTAAGCAGCAGCGCTAATTTTTTGTAGCCTTCTTCGTTCAGCTGGCTTCCGTCAATGGTCAGTGGCTCGGTGGTAGTGGCGTACCAGTTTTGAGAAGGAGTAAAGGCATCTACGAACAGGACCCGCCCGGCGGTCCGGTTATTGTCCTCGGCCACTTCCTTCATGGCTTTGGCGTATAGGGCCAGGTTTTCGTTTTCTTTTTTACCGTTGGGCACGTCCAGCGTGGCCGACAAATCCTCAAAGGCAATGGGCGACACCAGGGCCAGCTGAGGCGGAGTGCTTCCGTTGTAGCGCTGGTTAAGCGTATGTTTTACAAAAGCATCCAGTTCGGCCTTATAGTTGACCAGTCCGGCTTTGCCCTGGAAAGACTCGCTGTACCCAAAAAACGCAATGATTACGTCAGCCTTAAGGCGCGTGAGCCACTGGTCGTCCGATTCGAAATGTCCCTGACTATCCGAAGGATTGGCGTACTCGGTCTGGAATTTTTCGGCCCCCGGAAACGCCCAGGGAGAAAAACGGGCCGAACGCGGCCGGAAGCCGGGGGTATCGCCGGGATCACTCATATTACGGATAAAAAGGAGGCTGTCCGGGTAGCGCACCTGCATTTCGGTTTCAAAGTGACCGTAGTTCATCATGCGTGAACCCAGGTTATTGCCTATCAGCACCAGGTGGGTGCCTTTTTTTAGGAGGAGCGTTTCAGACTGGTTAAACTGAAAGGCACTAAAAGCGATTAGTATGGATGCAAGTCCGGCCAGTAGGCCGTAAATGCTTTTTTTGAGGGGTTTAGCCATGATTGTTTGCAACTTGCTAGGTAAATTTTTTTTTTTGCTTTAGCTCCCGGCTTCTTTTTGTCGGCAGCAAAAGAGCTTTTTGGTAATGACGATTTTACTTTACGATTCCCCTGTAAGGTACCTGAATATCAACTTTGCCTTTCCACTTTTTAGGTACCGGTTTATCCAGCAACCAATGAATGGCATTGACTGTCATACGTTGCATGCCTTCTTCCTTGAAATCTTCGGGGTGACCCAGCGTGGTAAAAAATACCTTAGCGCCGTGTTTGTTTTTCCAGGTCCAGGCCACGGGATTTTCAATGGCTGCCTTGTCCGGATTTACCGATTTTCCCAACAACAACAGGGTCGCGTCCTTGGGTGGGTAGTCGGGCCGAACCCGGTAGAGCCAGGAAGGTACGTGAAAGGCGGGAGTAACACCGGTCATTATGGGATGTTTGGCTGCTTCCGGAATAATGGAAACATCCGTAGTACTTTCGTGGCCGTAGTGGGTGTGTCCGGCTTTACCCCAGCCCGGAGGCGAGCCAAACGCCCGCTCGCCAAACGCATTCCAGACCTCTGACTCGTGACCCTTTGGAAAGTTAAAGGCGTGGGTAGAGGTACGGAAACCCATGACCGGCTTGCCCGAGTTGAGGTAATTGTCAATGTGTTTTAACTGATCGGAAGGGAGTTGTCGCCAGCGCAGGAAAAATACGGCCATATCCGCCTCGCGTAGTGCTTCCAGTCCGGGTATATTCTGTTCTGCATTCTGGTTGGGTGACGCTTTAAGTACCTTGGTCCGAAAGCCGTAGTTTTTTTCGAGTTCGGCCGCCAGCAGGGGCAGCGTTTGTTCACCACTGTACTCGTGGTCGCCGGTAACAAATACCACCAGCGGTTTATTAGCTTTGGATTGGCCCTTACCGGGTAGTTGCGTGACAACCAGCAGGCTAGCGGTAAAAACAGCGATTAGTACGAATCGTAATTTCTGCATCGGGTACTTTTTTAGGTAGGTAGTAGGAATTTTAATGTGAGAATTGACACGTGGGGCGAGGAATGAAAGGGAACGCCCGTTTCAGACTTTGACAAATAAGGTAATTTATACATAAAATATACCCTTCCCGGGCCGGAAAAATTTAAGTAGAACCGCTTACATCAGCCTTTTGTCGTACTGAAACTCCTCAATCCGAACCGTACGGACCGCCTCAATCTGAGAATGTAGCGGATCGATCAGCAAATTCTTCGACCAGGGTACTATCACCGACGGAACCGAATAGGCCAGCGCCCGGCGTTGGTTCAGGTAGGGGACCAGGTACTGCTGTACTTGCGGGAGTACCGGATAATCCTGCCAGTGGTTGGGTAAGTCTTCCGTCTCAATGGGTTGTACAGAATCGGGAATCTCTAACTCCACCAGGACCAGCGGGGGCAAATCGGCCCAGGGGGTACCTTCGGTATGGACCAGTGACTCGAGTAGCGCCAGCTCCGGCGAGGAAGAAGTATACACCAGGGGAACTCCCACCGGATTCCACCGCCCGCCGTACAACTGGGCCCCTACGCCCGAGAGAATACTAGCCAGATGCTGCCGCTTCTGTATTCGGTATACCAGCGGCATATCAGCTATGGATACCGTATTCAATCCGCCCCAGCAGGGTATCAACCATGCTCAGGCCGGTAGTGGTATCCAGCAGGTCCAGCGGGGAGTTACCCCCAAGTACCTGGAGGGGCCGGCGCAGCCAGCGGTTGAATTTTCCTTCGTCTTCAAATACCTCTTTTCCGTGCTCGGCCAGCCTTTGAAACAGCAGGATTCGTTCCGAAGCGACCAGCCCCAGCTTTTCGTCCGCCTTGCGGCGGTGGTACGTCCGTAGCGACACGGCCAGTACCCGGGCCATTTCCTGGTCGGTGAGGCCCAGCCGGAGCGCCAGGTCGTCGGCGTCCCGGCCCCATACTCCTTCGCGGGCCTGTTCAATTAATCCGTATGGACCGGTTTTCTGCACCTGAGGAGTGGAAGGTACCCGTCTGTTTTTTGATCTGACATCCATATTACTTGCATTATGGCACCAATATACATGCCATTTGGCACAAATCCAAGTACTCCCTTTCGAGGACAATAGAAACAGGCTGGTTTTCATTTCCTCGGGCAGAGGGAAGATTTACAAATAGGTACTACTTTTCTTTTCCTACCAATACGATATAAAAGTCGGCCGATATTCTTTTAATTTAAATTATAAAAATCCTGACCGGCGGTTGCTCGGGTAATAATCAGGAGATATTTTACCAGCCATAAATTTGTTTTTACCCCAGATGAAAAAAATTATACTGTGTAGTGTCCTTCTGGTTGGCGGTTTGTGGCTTAGCCCGGATGCCCAGGCCCAAAAGAAAAAGCCGACCGGTACCATCACGTTTAAAAAGGCGGTTCTGCATACCGAGTTCATCGCCGAAGGCGTAGCGGTGGGGGACGTCAATCGGGACGGAAAAATTGATGTACTGGCCGGTGCCTACTGGTTCGAAGCGCCCGACTGGAAAAAACACGAACTGACCCCGCCCCAGAAATTTCATTATGACAAAGGGTACAGCGACGCCTTTATCAGCAAGGGCATGGATGTCAATGGCGACGGTTGGGTGGATTTTGTGCGGGTCGGCTTTCCGGGAAAAGCGGCGCAGTGGTTCGAAAACCCCAAAAATAAGGAAGGACACTGGAAAGTTCATCCCATTCACGCGACCGTTGGAAACGAGTCGGCTGGGTTTTATGACGTGGACGGAGACGGTCGGCCTGATTTGCTGGGCGGCAATTCCTCAATGCGTCAGATGACCTGGTTTCGCGCACCGATTTCTTCCAATGATACTACCTGGCAAGCTTATTCTATCGGGCCCGAAAATGGGCCGGGTTCCGAACCATTCTCGCATGGACTGGGTATGGGCGACATGAACAAGGACGGCCGCCCCGATGTCCTGGTTAAGGAAGGTTGGTGGGAAGCGCCCCAAAACCGGCAGCAACCGGACTGGACCTTCCATCCGGCCAAACTGGGTGAGGCCAGCGCCCAGATGTACGCCCATGATTTGGATGGCGACGGTGACCAGGATGTAATTTCGTCCTCGGCCCACGCGCTGGGAATATGGTGGCACGAGCAAACCAAAGATGAGCAGGGGGCGACCCAGTGGAAAACCCACCTGATTTCCGACCAATTCACCCAGACCCACGGCCTTGCGCTGGTAGATATAAACGGCGACGGTCATTCCGACCTGGTTACGGGCAAACGCTACTTCGCGCACATGGGGAAAGACCCGGGCGAGTATGAGTCGCCGGTACTGTATTGGTATGAATATAAACCGGGTAAAAACCCTACCTGGACACCTCACCTGATTGATAACGACTCGGGCGTGGGAGTTCACGTGGTGGCGGAGGATATTACCCGGGATGGCCTTATTGATATAGTTATTGCGAATAAAAAGGGAGTCTTTGTTTTTACGCAGGAGAGAAAATAACATGGAGTACCCTGGATTAAAAACGCTCTTACTTTTTACCTTCTCACATTATAAAAGCATGGTAACAATGCAGACCAAATGAATCGCCGGAGCTTTATTGAAAACATAACCGCCGGTGGGGGAGTACTGGCTTCGTCGGTACTTTGGGTGCCTTTTTCCCCGACGGCTCCTGCCACTGAAAAAGTGCCAGCCCGTGAATTAAAAGCTGACGTGGTAGTAGCGGGAGGAGGATTAGGTGGTTTTGCCGCCGCCCTGGCCGCGCTGCGAAACGGCCTCACGGTTATTCTTACCGAAGAAACGGACTGGATCGGTGGGCAGATAACCCAGCAGGGCGTACCGCCCGACGAACACCCGTGGATAGAAACCCACGGAGCGCCGCAGTCGTACCGGGACTTCCGAACGGGGGTCAGGGATTACTACAAAAAGCACTACCGGTTAACCGACGAGGCCCGGGCGCGTCCATTCCTGAATCCGGGTGATGGCTCCGTATCCCGTCTTTGCCACGAACCACGCGTCGCACTGGCCGTACTGCTCGATACGATGGCGCCTTACCTGAGTAGTGGAAAACTAACGCTGCTGCTGGAGCACAAAGCAACAGGAGCCGAGGTGGATGGTGATAAGGTACAGGCGCTGAAGGTACAAAATCGCCGCTGGGGCAACAGCCTGGTACTTTCGGCCCCGTACTTTGTAGATGCCACCGAACTGGGCGACCTGCTGCCGCTAACGGGTACTGAATTTGTGATGGGCACTGAATCCCGAAAGGAAACGGGTGAACTGCACGCGCCCGAAGTGGGAAATCCACAAAATAACCAGGCATTTACGATGTGTTTTGCTATGGATTATGTGAAAGACGAAAATCATGTCATAACCAAACCCCGCGAGTATAATTTCTGGCGCAACTATGTACCCACCATGGCCCCGGTCTGGCCGGGAAAAATGCTGTCGCTGTGGTACTCAACTCCCAACAACCCTACCGTACCCAAGGTACTGGGCTTTCATCCGGAGGGAATAAAAACCGGCGATAGCCTGAACCTCTGGAACTACCGGAAAATTATCAATCGGAACAACTTTGCCCCAAGTACCTACTCCGGCGATATTACCCTGGTCAACTGGCCCCAGAATGACTACCTGCTGGGAAATATCGTGGGTGCCACCGAAAAAGAATTTAACCGGCACGTAGAGCGGGCCAGGCAGCAAAGCCTTTCGTTGTTGTACTGGCTGCAGACCGAGGCACCCCGCCCCGATGGCGGTCAGGGCTGGCCGGGCCTCCGTTTGCGTCCGGATATAATGGGTACTGACGATGGCCTGGCCAAGTACCCGTACGTTCGGGAGTCGAGGCGCATCAAGGCGCTTTTTACGGTACTTGAGGAACACGTAGGCGCGCAGCAGCGCGTGCAGGTTACCGGGAGGGAGTCAGGCAATACCGCCGCCGATTTCTACGACAGCGTGGGGGTTGGGTACTACCACATTGATCTGCACCCCAGCTCGGCGGGCAATAACTACGTCGATTTTGGCTCGCTTCCTTTCCAGATTCCGCTGGGAGCCCTCATTCCCCAACGCACGGAAAACCTTCTGCCAGCCAATAAAAACATTGGTACTACCCATATTACCAACGGCTGCTTTCGTCTGCATCCGGTAGAGTGGAGTATCGGGGAGGCAGTAGGCATGCTGGTGGCGCAATCGTTGAAGAAAAAAGTAGTTCCCAGGGCCATCAGGGAGGATAAGCAACACCTCAAGGAATTTCAGGAGGTACTTCGGCAACAGGGAGTTGAAACCCATTGGCCCAAAGCCTGAAACAGGTACTTAAGGGTATATGGCCTCCAAATAGAAAAGCTCAAAAGTAAAGTTTAATCGAATAAATCAGTGGTAAAACCTTAAACCAACCATGTTTATCAAGTACCTGAACCTAGTGTTGACCGGCACCCTGCTACTGGCTTCCTTTTATTTTCCGGCCGAAGGATTTTCACCGAATCAGGCTCGGTATATACAAGCGCCGGATAGTAGTCGCTTTACCGCCATGACGCTGGCACAGGGGCTGGATGAACCGATGGAAATGGCGATTCTGCCCAATCTGAACGTGGTAATTGTGGAGAGGAAGGGAGGGGTACGCCTGTACGATGCGCAGGAGAAGCAGCTGAAAACGCTTGCCCACCTCAATGTGTTCAGTGGTATTGAGGACGGCCTGTTAGGCGTAGCCATTGATCCTGATTTCAGGAACAACGGGTGGATCTATTTCTTTTATGGTGTAGGCGGCGAAAAAGCGGTTACGCGCCTGAGCCGGATGGAACTACGGGGGGACCAGCTAATGCAGTCTACGGAGAAGGTACTATTAGAATTCCCCACCCAACGAAAGTACTGCTGCCATTCGGCGGGGTACCTTACCTTTGACGTAAAGGGAAATTTGTATATCTCGACCGGTGATAATACCAACGCCGAAGAAACCGAAGGCTATACGCCGGTAGACGAGCGACCGGGCCGGGAGTTGGCAGATGACCAGGCTACGGCGGCCAACTCCAATGACCTGAGGGGTAAAATATTACGAATCAGGCCGACAGCGGACGGTGCGACTGCCCCTTATACCATTCCCGACGGAAATCTTTTCCCAAAAGACGGTAGCCGGGGTCGGCCCGAAATATACATCATGGGCAGCCGGAACCCGTTTCGGGTGTCGGTAGACCCTAAGAATCAGTATGTATACTGGGGAGACGTAGGGCCGGATACCAAAGTACCTTCGGCCGAAGGAGGCGTTATGAGTTTTGATGAAATTAACCAGGCCCGTAAGCCGGGCTTTTACGGCTGGCCGTATTTTCTGGGAAATAACGAAGCGTTTCCCAAGTACGATTTTGCCCAAAAGAAGGAGGGGCCCCGAAAAGATCCATTACGGCCAATCAATGATTCGCCCAACAACACAGGTACCCGAGAACTCCCACCCGCCCAGCCTCCCCTGATCTGGTACGCCAAAGGGGAGTCCAGGCAGTTTCCGCTCGTGGGAAAGGGAGGGGCGAGTGCCATGGCGGGACCGGTCTACTACAGCGACCTGTACCCCAATGCGCCTTACAAACTACCCGCTTACTACCACGGTAAACTATTTATCTATGACTGGATCAGGAAATGGATGATGGCGGTAACGCTGGATGAAAACGGGAATTACGCGGGCATGGAGCCGTTTCTGCCGCACCTGAAGGTAGTTGCTCCCATGGATATGCAGATAGCACCCGACGGTGCTATGTACCTTCTGGCCTATGGTACCAACTGGTTCGCCAAAAGCGCGGACGCCGGTTTAATTCGGGTAGAATACAGCGAAGGAAACCGGAATCCCCAGGCATCCATCAAGGCCAGTCAGCTTTACGGAGCGGCTCCTCTGACCGTTACCCTTTCGGGGGCAGAATCAAAGGATTCCGACCCCCGGGATCAGCTTGGCTTTGAATGGACAATTGGAACAAAAAAAATAAAGGGAAAGGAGGTAAAGCATACTTTTACAAAGCCGGGTGTATATAACGTAGCGCTCACTGCCGCTGACCAGCACGGTGGAAAAGGAGTGACTACTGTTCAGGTAAAAGTAGGGAATACCCCACCCGTGGCAAGAATCAGTACCACGGGCAACCGAAGCTTTTACTGGGACAATTCCAGCCTTGACTACCAGGTAACAATTAAAGACCCGGAGGACGGGAAAATAGACCCTGCAAGAGCTTCTGTTACCTTCAACTACCTGCCTTTCGGGAAGGATCTGGCCGGGGCCATAACCAGCGGCAGCCACGGCAACCTACGGTATGCCGAAGCCGAAAAACTATATGCCTCACTGGATTGCCGGGCCTGCCACGCCCTGGATACCAAGTCCATTGGTCCCAGCCTCAAGGAAATTGCCCTACGGTACCGGGGCAAAGCGGGAGCGGTGGAAACCCTGGCCGACAAAGTAATTAAGGGAGGTAGTGGAAATTGGGGTGCCTATGCCATGTCGCCGCATCCGGACTTGTCGGCCACCGACTCGAAAACCCTGGTTAGCTATATACTTTCGCTGGACGAGAAACCCGCCAGCTTGCCGATGAGCGGACAAATACGGCTCACCGAGCACCTGGGCAAAAGTACCACCGGAGCCTATGTTTTACTGGCGGGCTACGAGGACAAAGGGGCAAATGGGATAGAACCGCTCCGGACGAGGGCCCAGATAGTCCTTCGTCACCCAAAGGTAGAGCTGGAAGATTTTGATGAAGGGAACGTGGGGGTAGTTATAGCCACCGAAATGACTGGTTTTATTTCTTATATCCGCCGTGTCACCCACAACCGCTACGTTAAATTAAACCAGATTGACCTGTCAAATATCGGGAGTATCAGGTTTAGAGTACTTGAGCACGGGGTGGGCGGAAGGCTGGAAGTACACCTGGACCAACCGGAAGGACCGTTGGTAGGTAGTGTGTCCATACCCGCCGGTAATGCCTCGGATTTCACAAGCGGCTGGAAAGAAATTCTGGCACCAATAAAACGAACCGCTGGTGAGCACGACGTTTATTTTACGTTCAAAAGCACCGCGGGTGCCCAGAAAGAGATGTTTTTTCTTGATTGGATGTACTTCCAGCAGGATTAAAAAATGCTTAGTTTTTTCGTATGGCTATCTACGTTATAAAATCGATGTGGCTGTTCAGGCGGTCCTGCTAAGGGAGTTACAGTTCTTATCAAGTGTATTGAATATTTTTTACTAAAATTTATCCTTTTTTGTTTCTGGCTAATAGTTGGTTAGCACCATGAAAATTGTTTAATTTGATATAGTTAATCACCATAATAAGTTTGAATGTTATCTCCTAAACAGTCAGAGGAACTATTTAATTTTTCTCCGGTTGCCGGTATCATCCTAAAGCCTGATGAGCCGGTCTTTACCGTTGTAAAACTTAATTGTGCCTTTACTCAATTATTGGCAGGTCAGGAAAAACAGCTTACCGGCCAGAGTTTCCTGGAAGTATTTCCGGTTTGTGCGGATAGAAATGCCGGGAGTCTGGAGAACCTGCGGAGATCGTTGTTTCAGGTACTTTCCACGGGTACCTCCCAAAAATTGGAAAACCATGAATATGAAGTACCTGCTCCCGGTACCGATACTTTCCAGAAACGTTATTGGACCCTAACGCTCCATCCAATTTTTAACGATCAGGAAGAAATACAATATATCTCCTTATCAATTGTGGATGTGACAGATTACGCTTTGCTGGAAAAAAAATCCCGGGAGTTGCAAGAGCGTAATGTGGAAAGCAGGAATTTCATAATGAACGCAGCCCTTGACGCCATTATCTGCATTGACAAAAAGGGAGCGATTACTTTCTGGAATCCACAAGCGGAGAAAATTTTCGGCTGGAAGGAAAAAGAAGTAATGGGCCTGATCCTTTCGGACCTTATTGTACCGCCTGCTTTCAGGAAGCGCCACGAGCAGGGTGTAGACAGGTATGTGAAAACTGGGCACGGGCCAGCTCTTAACGTATTGTTGGAACTTACGGCGGTTAATAAAAGCAAAAAGGAATTCCCCATTGAACTTACAGTACTACCCTTAAAACAGGATGGAGAAGAGTTTTTCTGTGGCTTTATTCGGGATATATCCGCCCGGAAGCAGCAGGAAAATCAACTGGCAAAACTCACCGAACGCCTGACTCTCGCCACGCAGGCTATTTCGGATGCTATCTGGGACTGGAATATCAAAGAAGGTAAAATATACCGGAGTGAAGGTTACAATACGCTGTATGGCTACGATTTTCCAGCTCAGAAATGGCCCGAAAATTTTTGGGAATCTAATGTACATCCGGACGATATTGGTTTCATAAGTGCCAGAATCCGGGAAGTTATAGAAAACGCGGAAGCCTCCTCCTGGACCGGCGAGTACCGTTTTAGGAAGTCCGACGGTGCCTATGCTTTTGTAAAAGAAAACATCATTATTGTCCGTGAGCAGAGCGGTACTCCCATCCGGATTGTGGGGGCATTGCAGGACATAACCAAAGCCAAGGAACAGGAGCAGGCCAACCAGAAAGAACGCAATTTGCTGCGAGCCATTATCGATAACCTGCCGGATTACGTATTTGTAAAAGATCGGGAGTTGAGGCATGTAATTAACAACCAGGCCAACCTTAGACTGCTGGGAGCCAAAACAGAAGAAGAAACGCTGGGGAAAACCGCCGCCGATTATTTTGCGCCCGAAATCGCCGAAATTATTCATCAGGACGATTTGCAGCTATTCCATAGCGGTCAGCCTATCTTCGACCGGGAAGAATTGGTAGAAACCCCCGAAGGAAAACGAATTTGGATTAAAACCACAAAGATTCCACTACGGGACGAAAAACAGGAAATAATCGGGATTGCCGGCATTAGCCAGGACATTAGTATCCTCTATGAAAAAGAGCAGGAACAGATACTGGTGCAGAATATAATTACGGCCCTGGGAAAATTCGAAAGTATAGACGATGCCCTCGTCGAAACCCTGCGCCTGATTGGGACATTCATGCAATTCAGGATGGGTGAAGCCTGGCTTATTAGTATGGATAAAAAAGAACTCCTTCGGAAAGGAGGCTGGGCGGAGGAAGCTATCGCGGAAATATTCAGTTATAACCACCGGTCGGGATTTAAGTGCGGAGAAGGTTTTCCGGGCATTGTATGGCAGAACCAACAGCTGGAGGTATGGAATGATATCCAGGTTGATAACAAGATCCGGCGAACGGAGCAGGCCCGGCTGGCCGGATTAAACGCGGTCGTTGGTTTACCCATCTTGTATAAGGGAGAGGTAATTGCGGTCTTTACTTTTATGACTGATACGAACATTACCTACGGCGAAAGCATTTCCCTCCTCCTCCAGCAGATAGCCGTTCAGATTGCCCTGGATATTCAACGCAAGAAAAGTGAGGACGAATTAAATCGGTTTTTTAATCACTCTCCGGATATTCTCTGCATTTTTGGTGCTGATGGCTACTTTAAGAAAATTAACACCACGGCTACCAGCTTACTTGGCTACTCAACACAGGAGTTGCTTTCCAGACCCTACTACGAATTTGTCCATCCCGACGACCAGGAATTTACCAAGTGCGCCATTGATAAAGTTTTTAACGACAACGTACCGTTCTACGGCGAAAACAGGTACATCACCAAAACCGGCGATATCAAATGGCTTGCCTGGGACTGTATACCTGTGGAGGGGGAAAAACTTTTGTACGCCTCGGTTAAGGATATCACCGAAAAGAAAGGACTCGAGGAGGAGATTGTCCGCTACAATGAACGCATCGGTTCCATCCTGGAAAGTATAACCGATGGATTTTTTGCGGTTGATAAAGACTGGGAAGTAATTTACCTGAACCGGGAGGCCCAAAGTATCCTGGAGGTATGTAAGAATAGTTTTTTGGGGAAGAAATTGTGGGACGTTATCTCTCAGGAGATTTCCGAAAAATTTACTGCTGAATTACACCGAGCGGTGGTTGAAAATAGATTTGTGCAGTTTGAGGAATATTTGCCAGTCTCGGACAAATGGTACGGGGTAAACGCCTACCCGTCCGGTACGGGCCTGTCGGTGTACCTTAAAAATATAACCAACATGGTTAAAGCCAAGCAGAAGCTGGAGTTGAGGGAACAACGGTTCCGGCGGTTGATCCAGGACGGGTCTGATTTGATTGGTATTCTGGACAAGGAGGGTAACTACCTCTACGTAAGCCCCAGTACCAGGCAGGTGTTAGGTACAGAGCCTGAGGAATATCTGGGAAAAAGCGCGTTCGCTTTTATACACGAGGACGACCGCGAGCGGATACTAAGGTATTTTGAATTGTTGGGTAAGGAGAAGCGCATCCAGATAGAGCCTTTCCGTTTTATTGATTCGGATAAAAACTACCGCTGGATCGAGACTATCGTGACCGACATGACCGATGACCCATCGGTGGGGGGGATTGTGGTGAATTCACGTGACGTTACCCAACGAATCAATGAGTTGAATGAACGGGAAAAGCTTATTGAAGTACTTACCCAGTCCAACAAGGATTTACAGCAGTTCTCCTACATAACCTCCCATAATTTTCGGGCTCCGCTTTCTAATATATTGGGTTTGATGCAATTGGTTGAAGGTAACCCGATTGAAGACCCGCTGTTGCAGGATATTCTGGACGGTTTAAAAAAATCAACGCTGGTACTTGATGAAACTATAAATGATTTGGTTAAGGTCCTGATAATAAAAGATAGCCCCGCGGTTCAGAAAGAAAAAATTACCTTTGCCGAAGTACTTGAAAAGCTACTCATGCACCTGAAAGTACCCCTACAGGAGGCAAGTGCCGAAGTACTTATCAACACCGGGGAGGCCCCGGCCGTGTACTTTAATCAGTCTTATCTGGAGAGTATATTTTTAAATTTATTGACAAATGCCCTGAAGTTCAGGTCCCCGCACCGACCTCTGAAAATAGAGATAAGTACCAGCCGGAACGGGAAAAATGTTGTTCTCCGGTTTAAAGACAATGGCATCGGTCTGGAGGTAGAGCGTTACAAAGACCGCCTGTTTGGTCTGTACCAGCGCTTCCACGACCGACCCGACAGCAAAGGCCTGGGACTCTATCTAATCAAGTCGCAAATGGAAGCCCTGGGCGGGGATATAGGCATTGAAAGCCGCGTAGATGCCGGGACTACCTTCACACTAACTTTCAAAAATAACCCATGATTGAGAGTGTACTTATTGTAGAAGATGACGAAGTAACCCGGATGCTGGGTGCTTTGGTCGTAAAAAAAGCAGGATTCGCGCGAAATATTATTTCTCTGGCGAACGGTCTTGCCGCTATCGACTATTATAAAGAATTGATCCAGCCGGGAGACAAGTTGAGCGATTCTTATCCCCGAATTGTTTTCCTTGATTTGTATATGCCCGTTTTGAGCGGTTGGGAGTTCCTGGAAGAATTTATGCGGAGCTTCCTGCCCCGGTTTCCGGAAACAAGGGTAGTAGTACTTTCTTCCTCCGTCAATCCGGAAGACGAAGTACGGGCGCTGGCGTATCCTATCGTTATTGGTTTTGAATCCAAACCTATTACCGTATCTTTCCTGACCAGTTTGGCGCAGCATTGGAACTTATCGGGTACGGTTTAAGCCAGGCTAAATGTTCCGTTGGCGGGCAAGACCAAAAACAATCAGAAGGTTGGCATGAAAAATATTTTTAAAGGTTATGGACTGGCCCTGCTGGCAGCACTTTGTGTTACGGCTTGTACCCGGCCAGACCCGCAGTTAGGCCGGGCTGATCCGCGCGTGGTAGGTACCTGGCGGCTGGTAGAGCGCCGGATTCCGCGCGACTCGCTCATCCTTGTCAGGAGCATACCGGCTACCCCACCCCAAACCATTACCTTTACCAATGAAGGTACGCTCATGACCCAGGGCGACGAGCTGGAATATTATAACAGCAGCCGTTTTTACAGGATAGATACCACCGTATTGGGTGAACAACAGATGGGATTTGTTATAAATAATTTGAGTCCGGTATTCTACCAGCGGCTCAGGTTCCGGGGCGATACACTGGTACTCTTCCCGTCCTGTGAACTGGATTGCAGCTTGTCGTTTCTGAGGTCCCGCTAGTGATGCGGGCTGAGGTGGCATGAATGGCATGGTATTTTTTCGAGGTTCAGGTATACACTGTTAAAAGTACAGGAAGGTACTTTATAACTTTCATCCATCAAACCTTTTAACACTATGAAAAATGTAAAATCAATCCTGTTGGCTTTTCTATTGTTTGTTCCGTTTCTTTACGCTTGCCAGGAAAAAACGGATGTCGTAGAATCGGGCACCTATCAGGGAGTAATTGACGAAGTAGAGGCAGAAAAATCTGAAATTTACGTAAAGACCGAAGACGATAAACGTTTGGAGCTGTATTTTAATGAATCTACCGAACTTACCCAAAATGGCCAGACAGTAAATTTTGACCAGCTTAGGGAAGGGGGTAGGGTAGAAGTAGAAGTTGAAAAGGTAGGTAACCGTTTAGAACCCCGCGCCGTGAGAATACTCGAATAACCAATGACTGAACCGGACTTTTGGCGGACTGAAATATGGCACCCGCTGGTACTGCATTTTCCTTTGGTCCTGCTGCTGGTGTCAACAGTTTTTCAATTGGTTGCAGTAGTAAATTTAAAAGAGTCTGCACCTTTCTGGCAAAGGGCAGGCTCTTATTTGTTATATGGAGGCTACATTTCGGCCTGGTTAGCTATTTACACCGGCGATTTGGCCGATGGTATTGTATCCCGTACTATTTGTGACCCAACCGTACTAAAAGACCACGAGATAGCTGCTTACTACACGGCTTATATTTTTTCCGGGGCCACGGCCGTTGACCTGGGTTTGATTTCAGGGCTTATTCGGCGGTACAGGAAGGTACTTCGAATGGGTGTTTTTTGCCTGATGCTGGTCGGGTCCGGGTACCTTATGTACGCCGGGCATTTGGGGGCGCGGGTGGTATATCAGCAGGCGGGTGGCGTGAAGGTACCCGCCGCCGACTGTACCGAATATATTAAATAATCGTGCAGGACCAACCTACATATTCCCAAACCCACCTTTCCGAGAAAGGCCTCAAAACTACCTTGTTGGGGCTGGTCGTTAGTGCAGTGCTGGCTATCATGAAGGCGCTGGGTGGAATTTTTGGTAATTCCTACGCCCTGATCGCTGATTCCATTGAGTCAACCATTGATATTTTTTCCTCGGCAATGCTTTGGCTGGGCCTGAAGTGGTCTGCCAAACCCGCCGACAAAGACCATCCCTACGGCCACGGCAAAATAGAGGCTTTGCTGGCGGTGGGTATTTCTCTGGCCCTCTTTACCGCAGCAGTACTTATTATTCGTCAGAGTATCGAAAATATCCGGACCCCCCACCAAGCGCCGGCTCCATTTACGCTGGGTATCCTGATAGTGGTTATAGCCATTAAGGAATTGATGTACCGATATGTTTTGAAGACAGGCGTAGAAATGAACAGTGAAGTGGTAAAAGCCGACGCCTTCCACCACCGGAGCGATGCCATAACGTCGGTTGCCGCCTTTATTGGTATTTCCATCGGATTACTGGGCGGGGAAGGCTATGAAGTAGCGGACGACTGGGCTGCCTTACTCGCGGCGGGGATCATTATTATCAATTCTTACCTGATCCTTCGGCCCGCGCTGGGCGAGCTACTGGATGAAAATCTGGATCCCGAACTGACCATCCGGGTAAAAAACCTGGCCGAGCAGGTTCCGGAAGTTATAAAGGTAGAAAAATGTCATATCCGAAAAATGGGCATAATGAATTATGCTGACCTGCACATCTGGGTAGATAAAGACCTCACGGTTGAAAAAGGACACGAGGTAGCGCACCGGGTCAAGGGAAGAATACAAACGGAACTGCCCCAGTTTACCGGCGTTTTAATTCACATTGAACCCGGTACACCCCCTACCTGATTTGCTTTTATAATTACACCGGTTAGGTCTTTATTCACTCAGGTACTTAGGCTGTTTGGTAATGGTCAAGTACCTTTACTACCTGGGTGGTTGATATTTTTCTGCCGGAGTCAGCGGCCTGATAGATAGCCTCAATGAGCTGCACATCGCGCATACCCATTTCGCCCGTTACCGGATTTTCAGCGTTATTAATAATACTTGCCGCAAAGGCGTCCATCTGACGGGCCTGCTGGTTGATATTTTCAATATCCATGGGGCCCCGGCTGGTTCTGCCTTTAAGACCATCGTAGGGGTAGGCAGGGTCCAGTTCAAACCAGCCGTTGGCCGCTTCGGCCCGCAGCAGGTTGTATTTGTCGTTGTAGCTGGTCTTGCAATCGGCCACTGAGCCATCCTCAAACTGCATTTGGAAATCCATTCCTTCCTCCACCTCACTGAATTTCTCCTGATCCGTCACTGGATGGTACCGGGCCGTTACCGAAACGGGTACCTGGCCTTTGGTATAAATGGCTCCCTGAATGCAGTATATACCAACATCAGGAAGGGGACCTCCACCCGATAATTCTTTATCAAAGCGCCACGGAGTGTCGTTTCCTTGTTTTTGACCGTTCTGAGCGATAATCCGTTTTACCTGCCCAAACTCCAGCTGCTGTCCCAGGCGCATCATTTCGAGGTTGTGGGGCTCAAAGTGGAGGCGGTACCCAATGCCGAGTTTTTTGCCAGCCTGATTACAGGCGTCAATCATCTTCTTGCAATCTGCTGAGGTAGTTGCCATTGGTTTTTCACAAATGACATGTTTACCGGCCTGCGCCGCCCTGATTGTATATTCAGCGTGCATAGCGTTGGGCAGTACTACGTATACAATGTCTATCTCGGGGTTGTCCTTTATCTGGTCAAAGGTCTGGTAGTTGTACACATTCTGATCCGGAATGCCGTACTCCTTCTTCCACTTTTCGGCCTTTTCGGGGGTACCTGTTACTATACCGGCCAGTCGGCACAACTTGGTTTCTTTCAGAGCCGGTCCCAGCTGGCCTTCGCTATAATTGCCCAGCCCCACCAGGGCTATTCCTAGTTGCCTGTCGCCGGAGGCATCGGTAGCCTCGGTTTTTTCCGAAGACTGATTTTCTTTTCCTCCGCATCCTGACAGCAGTGACAGGGCCGGCAGCATAAGGGCGGAGGTACCTGCGTAGTGGATAAATTCCCTTCGGTATATGCGCTGATCTAGGGTATGGATTCCAGACTTTTTCATAACTATTAGGTTTATTTCTACTGGTAATATGCATTCATTTACCTACTAACCAGCTCCTATCCTTTATGTTTTGGTAAGCACATTGTCAAAAAATTACTTTCTTTTATTTGTTCAAATTCTCTCACTTTTAATCTACAATGTCCTGACCCATTATTTAGAGGCGTTATAGAAAAGTAAATAGAGTTGTAAAGTATGCGATTAGGTTTGTCAGGCTGAGCGGAGTCGAAGCCCGGGCTTCGACTCCGCTCAGCCTGACAAAAGTTTACAAACTAATTCATCTATCAATAAGCTGGGGCAAGAGATTAGTAGTAAAATAGCTTATGGAAAATATATACCTGTTCGTCATAAAAAAAGAGCCAACGTACCTTTTATAGAAAGTACGTTGGCTCCTGTAAATGGAGAAATTAGTTTCTCTTTCGGACAGTATCCTTAGCTAATTCCCGATATTCCTGACGGGCAGTGTCCAGGTCGGCTTGCGTTTCCCGCATTTCGCTGGTATCGCCTTCCTGCCGTGCATCCACGGCGTCTTTGTAGGCATCCTGTACTTTCTCTGCTTTCCGTTCGGTTTTGGATTCACAAGCTATGGGTGCGGTAGCCATGCCCAGGATTATCAGAAATCCTGCTATCCCTTGTTTTGTTTTCATAACCTTATACGTTAAGTAATCCTATGCATAACCAGCCACTGCCGCTATTGTTTGGCAGGCTATTCTTGATGGGATACCATCCGGAAATTCAATAAATATTTGACCAGGCTATTCAGACAGTAAAATTTTAGCATCTTTGCTCTAACTATTATTTTACCAATTCATTGACAAAAAATAAATGAATGTCGGCATTGAAATTGGCGGAACCAAGATACAGGTAGTCACCGGTGAGGCTGACGGTCTTATTAGGGAACGTTTCCGGTTTGAGGTGGATAAAGAAAAAGGAGCCCAAGGAATCCGGGAAACCATTGAACAGGTACTTCGTGCGCTTCCTGCCTTCCCAACGGCCATCGGCGTTGGTTTTGGTGGACCCGTCAACCGGGCTACTGGCCGGATCGCCACTTCCCACCAAATAGCGGGCTGGTCGGGTTTTGATATTGTCACCTGGCTTCATGAACTGACCGGAGCCAAAGTAAAAGTGGAAAACGATGCCAATGTCGCAGCCTTGGGCGAAGCCCAGTGTGGAGCGGGAAAGAATTACGACCACGTTTTTTATAGTACCCTGGGCAGTGGAGTAGGGGGGGGAATGGTCAATTATGGAAAATTGTTTCATAGCGCATCTCCGGGGGAAGCTGAAATTGGGCACCTGCGTTTGGATAAGGAAGGGGCAACGCTGGAGTCGTGCTGTTCCGGCTGGGCGCTGGACAGGCTGATCCGCAATAGAATTCCAGCGCTTCCTGAAAGTTCCGCACTTAAAAAAGCAATCGGGTCGGCTACCTCGCAGGAAGCCCGCTATTTGTCAACGGCCCTTCTGGAAGAGGACCCCGCCGCCTGGGCAATTCTAAACCAATACGCTGATGATCTGGCCTTTGGACTTTCTCACGTGGTACACCTTTTTCATCCGGATATTATTATTTTGGGCGGTGGCGTATCGTTACTCGGAGAACCGCTTCTTCGGGCGGTGCGCCAGGCTCTGCCCGGTTATATAGTACCTGTTTTTCAACCAGTACCTGTTATTGCACTTTCTCAGCTTGGCGAAGATGTAGTCCCTACGGGTGCTTTACTATTAGCAAAAAACTGATCAATTCATGGAAACAAACTATTACAGCGCTTACATTGACCAACAAAAAACTACCCTGGATTCCATTCCGCTTCATAAAGTCCGGCAGATTGCCGAGCTGCTCCGGGAAGCCTGGACCCACAACCGTCAGTTGTTTGTTTTTGGTAACGGGGGTAGCGCCGCCAATGCATCCCATTTCATGACCGACTTAGGGAAAGGAGCCTCCGATGCGCTGGGGAAGCGTTTTCGTTGTTTGTCCCTTAATGACAATACGGCCTGGATAACCGCTTTAGGCAACGATTATTCTTACGACGATGTGTTTTTGGGCCAATTGCAAAACTACGCGCAGCCCAACGACTTGGTACTTACCATGAGCGTGAGCGGCAATTCGCCCAACCTGGTCAAAGCCATTGACTGGGCAAACGCCAACGGGTTAACCACCATAGCCCTGGTGGGTGGAAAAAAAGGAAAGCTTGCCGAAATAGCGCAGGAAGTAGTGGTGGTTGACTCTGAACACTACGGCCGCGTTGAGGACGCGCACATGACTATTTGCCACATGCTCTGCTATCAATTTATGGAACAGGGTAATTAGGTGGTGAAACGGGATAGTTTCAATTATGCCTTTCGCTAACCTAATTGACTTAACATAAGGTAGATTATAGAACCATCGAAATTACTCCGAAATAGCTTTAATTTAACCTTTACAATCAAAAACAGACAATACAGCCAGCGGCCTCCCAGGCCAGCAAAACCTGGGTTAGGCTCTATGATTCCCTGAAAATAAATTTATCTTTGAGAACAAGCCTAGACGATGACAGGTATACGTCTTGTTTCCATCCCCAGGGATTTCTGGATACTAGCAATGCTGGTAAGCGCCGATGGAGCTATATAAGACCTCCCGGCTAACTCAATCTGTACCTGGCCAATTTCTTCGGCTATTTGGCAGGCTTTTTCGCTAAGAGGCGAGTAAAGACTTCCTACCGCAATCAGGAAATTATTCATACTGTACCGAACCCGATTGGCTTCAACCTGAATGGTTATCCGGATCCTTTCCAGTAAGTAGTTGATTTCTTCCTCTTCAAAATAGTCGTTGGAAAGAAAACCAATCATATAAGCCCAGGTTGCCCAGCCGGTATTGGCTATCATTTCTTCCTCCGCATCTATCCATTTTCTAGCCATTTCCAGCCGGTAAGGGCTTTCGGCGGCCACAACTGCAACGGTGTATTCGCTAAGCAGGTACCAGTTGGCTGCCTGTACCCACTCATCCAGCAGCGGCGGTGTCATTAATTCGGAATCAACTAGTAAGCCGGCCAGGTACATAGCATCGGAATTTCCGGTACAATACAAATCCAGCGCCTGTTGGTGGTGGTTTGGGTAGTTGACCTGTAGTTTTTTGAGGTCAGTGGTTCTTACACCAAAGAGGGGTTCCTGGGCACCGTGCTTTAGGTATACCTTTTTGCAGGCATCATTACCCAGCAGGGCTAGTTCTTGCATGAGTTCTTTCATTGATAAAGGGCAACGATACAAGGAGTACCGTTAGTTTAGTGTGCGTATATATACTATATAATTCAGGTAAATATACGTAGTGAAATGCTTGCTGGTACTGTTTTGCTAATAATTATTTTTTATTTCAGTAAAATTTTTTGTTTCTATTTGATTTTCAATATATTATAATGAGTTCTACAGCCCTAATTTTTTGCCCGCGTTGAACTTCCGAATATCATCTGTGCGGGTATAGCGTTGGATCATGGCCGAGGTCCGGTGCTTGGTTTGTTGCATAACTTCCATGTCATCAGCGCCGTTGAGCTTGGCGGCAGTCACGAAGGAGGCCCGCAACGAGTGCGCCGAGTATTCTGTTCCCAGGTAGTGTTTAACCAGGTTATCCACACTTTTATCCGATAACCGTTCTTCGGTGAGCCGTACTTCTCCGTGGGTTTTCCCCTTCCGAAACCTCACCAGCAGCGGCCCCTGAGCCGGGCGCAGGGCCAGCCATTCTTCCAGGGTCCTGATTGGGCACAGCAGCGGGTCCGGATGGTAGAAAAAAGCTTTCTGTTCAATTTCTCCGTACTGATTGGTCTTGCTCTGGGTCAGCGTAATGATGAGCCCCTGTCGTGAAAAACTTAAATCTTCAATGTTCAGCGCCACGAGTTCAGACCGGCGAAAGGCACCGGTAAAGCCCAACAGCAGCACAACCTTATCGCGTAGTTCAATCACATTTTCCGGGTCGAACGACTGGATCAAAGGGCGGAATTCGTCCAGCGAAAAGGCCGGAGCCTGTTTTTGTCGAATACCCTTGACCCGTCTGATACCCTCCAGCACCGCCTGTACTTGCCGGCTCCTGGCGGGAAATTCTTCGTTTTTCAACTCGTGCCATTTGCGGAGAGCCGCCATCCGCCGCTGTATGGTAGCCCATTTGCATTCGTCTGCCAGGTGGGTCACGTAAACCGCAAGTACCTCCGCATCCACCGGAAAGGCAGTCAGCCCCTGTAGCTGGCACCATTCGTAGTAGTGCCGGATGTCTGCCTGATAAGCCCTTTGGGTATTGCGGGCTCCCTCCAATCCGGCCTGGGCATAATGGGCAACTTTATCCGAATAGCGAACCAAAGCCCGGGCTTTGTCCTCCTGAAAATCTTCCTGCATGAAACGAATATTTATTATGAAGGCTTTGACTTAGCGACAAAAATTATCGGAACTAATATTAAAAAAAGATTTTTCTTTTACCAGAGTCTGGCCGAAATAATTTTTATTTTAAATAAAATAAACCTTTGCTCTTTTCCATAAAAAACCTGAGTCGGTGTCTACCTAGTAAATTTGTAGTACGAGTTTACTGGTGCCTTATTTTCGGCTCCGCACGGACGAACCTCTTACTACCAATTCGGCCTCAAGTACCTTCGTTTCGGGCTTCCATTGTTCTTCTTCTTCGTTAATCAATCTCAGAATCATTTCGGCGGTCATGGTACCCATCAGGTGGGTAGGTTGCTTAACGGTAGTGAGGCCGTTGCCGATGTGGGCGGCGATGGGGTCGTCGCTAAATCCTACCACCCCCAGATCTTCCGGGACAAGCAGTCCTTTGGCCTTTGCCAGCAGCAGAATTTCAATGGCCGTCGGATCATTCACCGCGAATATAGCATCGGGAGGATTGTCCATGTCCAGCAGGTACTGTCCATAGATCCGGGCTTTGTGTTGGGTGAGATCACCGTGGATAATCAGTTCGGGTCGAACGTCAAAGCCGTATTTCTGGAGGGCAGCTTTATAACCCCGAAGGCGCTCCTGACTTATTACAAGGTTGGGCGGACCGCCCAGGTGAGCTATGCGTTGGTATCCATTTTGGATAAGGTGTTCCACCGCCTTATAGGCACCGATATAATCATTTACTACTACCTTGGGGCCCGCCAGTTCGTGACAAACCCGATTGAAATAAACGACGGGTATTCCCCTTTTTTCGTAGACTTCAAAATGGTCATAATTGTTAGTTTCCAGGCTGAGGGAGGCAATGATGCCGTCGACCCGGTTGGCTAGCATCGCTTTGGTATTACCTACCTCGGTTTCGTACGACTCACTTGACTGCATAATGATAAGGTGATACCCTGCCCGGGAAAGTACCTCCTGTACCCCCACAATAACATTGGGAAAAAATGGCGTAAAAAACTCCGGTACTATGATCCCGATGGTATTGGTGAGGCTTTTGACCAGACTATAAGCAAGCTGGTTGGGCTGGTAGTCGAGCTGGGTGGCCATATCAAGTACCTGCTGTCGTGTTTCCGGACTAATATCGGGATGACCGTGCAAAGCCCTTGACACCGTCGAGTTCGAAACGCCCAGGGTTCGGGCTATGTCAATAATGGTAGTCTGGTGCCGCCGCCGCCGGGGCTGGCTGGCGGTTGGCGTACCCGTAGGCAAAGTAAAAAAGTAGTTGCAGTCTTTGCAGAGGTACCGTTGCTTTCCCCTCACAAAGCCCGCTTTCATGATGGTTTCTACTTGTTGACACTTAACGCAAGGGATCATAAAAATTGTAATATATTTATATAAGAACTAGGTATATCCTGACTTGCAACCAAATATACGTAAAAAGAGCTGATTTGATATTTTTATATAATTAGTGTGTAAAGTTTTATATCGGTAACGTTTGCGCAAACGTTACCGATATTTTTTGTTTAATTTTAAGATATTTTAGCCCTATTTATTCCTTGTATACTATTCCCCTACCTTATATTTAACTACAAAATCGCTGCTCAGTACCAAAAGGCTAATTCTTCTTATACCCTTATATGACGCAACCAAAATGTAAAACCCTACTAAAAATTGCATTATTCTAATATGATTATTCTTAAACCCAAATCATTACCAGCATGTTAAAAACTTTAACAAAAACCTGCTTCCTACTGCTGCTGTGCATCGCAGCCTGGGGAGAACTTCGGGCACAGGACCTGACCGTAACCGGAAAAGTAACGGACGAAAACGGCGAAACGATTCCGGGCGTTAGTGTAACGGTAAAAAGAACCCAACGTGGTACCATTACCAATGTTGACGGAAGCTATTCTCTGAGTGCGGCCCCGGGCGCTACCTTTGTATTTTCTTTCCTGGGCTATGTGAGCCAGGAAATACCCGTCAACAACCGCTCTACCATTAATGTATCACTCAGGACTGATACCCGGGCGCTGGATGAATTGGTGGTAGTTGGGTACGGTACGCAGCGTAGAATAGAAACTACCGGTTCCATCGCTTCCGTTAAGGCGGATGAGCTTACTCAGCTTCCGGTTACCAACGTAGCCCAGGGCCTACAGGCGCGGGTATCGGGCGTTCAGATCAACCAAAACACCGGGGCGCCCGGCGGGAACATCAGTGTTCGCATCCGGGGAACCAACTCTATTAACGGAAATTCGGAGCCGTTGTACGTAGTGGACGGTATTCAGATTTCAAATGGCGGTGGGATTAACGACGTGAGTCCACTTTCGACCATTAACCCCAACGACATCGAGTCGGTTGAGGTACTGAAAGATGCTTCGGCTTCGGCCATTTACGGTGCACGCGCCGCCAACGGGGTAGTACTTATTACCACCAAGCGCGGACGGGCCGGTGCCACCCGGGTGTCAATTGATAGCTACTACGGCGTACAGCAGGCTACCAAAACCCTGGATGTACTGAACGCAGCCGAATTTGCCCAACTCGACAATGAGATTTATAAAAATAATGACTATCCTGATCCTTCTTCACTAGGCGAGGGTGTCAACTGGCAGAACATTATTTTTCAGAAGGCCCCCATTCAAAGTCACCAACTTTCCATAAACGGTGGTAACGAAAAGACCCAGTTAGCGCTATCGGCCAACTACTTTAACCAGGATGGTATCATTATAAATTCAAACTTTAAGCGGTATTCTTACCGACTCAACCTTGATCATAAAATAACGGACAGATTCAAGATTGGGACAAGTATCTTGGGAAGTTACAATATAAGTAATGGGGTGGATGCCGGAAGTACTACCATTGGTGACGCCGCGGTGGTAACTACCAGCGTACTGGGTGCTGCCATTGGAGCGCCTCCAACTCTACAGCCTTACCGGGCCGACGGCTCCATCTTTCCATTTGGCGAACAAGGCAAAGGTCAGTACCGCGAGGTGGTGAACCCACTGAACTTCACTGAGGTACTGCGTCAGCGGGATATCAAGCGTACCCTGGTCAATCTCTTTGGCGAGTATGAGATTCTCCCCGGTCTATCGTACCGGGCATCCTTTAACGCGGACCTTCAAAACCGACTGGATGATTACTACTCACCGATTTCAATCATTAACAGGGCGGATATTAACGACAATTCAGGCTCAGCTTCTAAATCCAACTCCAACTTCATCGGGCTGCTGCACGAAAGTATTGTTTCTTACAACCGCAAATTTAATGAAGTACACAGCCTGCGTTTTACGGGTGTATTTGCTTCCCAAATTGAAAACTCTAACAATAACTCTATTTCCGCAACGGGCTTTCCGAATGACGCTACCCGTAACGAGGCTCTTCAGCTAGCCCTCAACCGCAATGTAAGCAGCAGTCGTTCGCAGCAGCGGCTGGATTCCTACATGGGTCGGGTTAACTACGGTTTCCGGGACAAATACTTCCTGGACCTGACAGCTCGGATCGATGGTTCCAGTAAGTTCGGAACTAACCACAAATACGGTTTCTTTCCGGCTATTTCGGCCGCCTGGCGGTTGATTGAAGAACCATTCCTGCAGGACGTTAACTGGCTTTCGGATCTTAAACTTCGGGCCAGCTATGGAATAACGGGAAATGCCGGTGGTATTTCGCCTTACCAGTCCCTGGCTACGGTGGGCTCGGGTGGTGGCTATAACCTGAATAATGCCTACCTGACCGCTATCAGTCCCTCGGGTATTGCCAACCCGGACCTGCGCTGGGAGAAATCGGCTCAGGCTAACTTTGGGGTGGATATAAGCATGCTTAATAACCGTATTTCGGTCATTATGGATTACTACCACAAGCAAACCAATGACCTGCTTTACGTGAAGACGCTGCCGCTGTCGTCGGGTTACTCAAGCATTACCGGTAACTATGCTTCGCTGGAAAATAAGGGATTTGAGTTTGCTACCAATGCTATAATCCTGAATGGTCCCGTAACCTGGTCGGTATCTGGTAACCTTACTGCCAACCGAAACAAATTGCTGGACCTGGACGGTGGTACTACTCAGGAACGATTCGTAACCAACTTCTCCATCCTGAGTGTCGGACAGCCCCTAGGTGTTTTCAAGACCTACGTGTTTGATGGTATCAATCAGACTGGCGACGCTATCATTCCGGGCTATGACGGACGTATAGGGGGCCACAAGGTGAAAGATCTGAACAACGACGGTGCCATCAACGCCCAAGATCAGACTATAACGGGTAATCCTAACCCTAACTTTATCTTCGGAGCTTCAACTAACCTGGGTTACAAGAACTTCGATTTCAGTGCTTTCCTGTCGGGCTCACAAGGGAATGATATCTACAATGCGAGTCATCTATCTTTTGAAACCCCCCTTGGCCACCGTAATCAGTTTAAAGGCTTGGTCAATCGCTGGACACCTACTAATCCTAATAACCAGTATGTTAGCGCCTTTCAAGGTGGACGGTTGCCTATTACTGACTATCCGGTTGAGGATGGCTCCTATGTACGCCTCAAGAACATCACCCTGGGCTATACCCTGCCAGCTATTAAGGGCATCAGTCGGGCGCGCATCTACGTTAGTGGCAATAACCTGCTGACGCTGACCAAGTACTCGGGCTACGACCCCGAGGTGAACACCTACGCGGGTTCTAACACCGCCATCGGAATCGACAATCTGGTATACCCACAGGCAAAGTCATTCCTGGGCGGTATTCAGGTTACGTTTTAATTTGACCTCATAAAAATTCTATCGACATGAAAATCAGATATAAATCCATTTATAAGATTCTACCGATGCTCCTGCTGGGCGTGGGTATGACATCCTGTGAGCTGGAAGAGCAGGTGTACTCTTCTATCTTCACCGAAAACTTCTACAAAACAGGTACCGACGCGGAAAAAGGACTCATTGCCGTTTATAATGCATTGGGTGGCTTGTACGGTGGCCCGGCTGCCATTATGGTACCTGCTTATAGCGCCGACCAGGTGTATCCCCGGGCGGTGGTAGGGCGTAATACCCTTACGCTATTTACCGTAGAGCCTACCTACACCACCCAGCGTAGCGCCGGCCGCATCTTCGAGTCACCTCAGCAAATCTGGTCTGCTGCCTACAGCGGCATCGAAAAAGCCAACTGGATTATTGCCAAGGTACCTGATGCCACCATGGACGAAACCCGTAAGAAGCAAATCATTGGTGAATCGTATTTCCTGCGGGCTTTTTACCACTGGATGCTGACCAAAAACTTCGGGGAAGTGCCCGTAAAGACCGAACCCAGTACTTCCGAAGCTAAAGCCTACGTAGGGAAAAGTCCCATCAAGGAAGTGTATCAACAAATTTACAGCGACCTTGATATGGCCCTGGCGGCTGGTTTAGCTTCGTTTCCGGCGGTAGAAAAAGGTCGTCCTTCGCGCGAAGCGGTTAATGCCCTGTACGCCAAAGCGGCGCTTTATAACGAAGACTGGGCCAAAGCCCTGGAAAAGGCGGAGTCGGTGATTAACTCTGGTAAGTATAGGTTACTACCTAACGTGCTGGATGTATATGACTACCGGACAGAAGATGCCGCCCGCATAGAGAATATCTGGGCCTACGAAGCCGATCCCATTTCGCCGGGTAACTCCCACCAGCTGGTAGGACTGGCCGGACCATCGGGTAGTGCTGGTGTTGAGTACGCCCGTACCTCGTTTGGTTCTATGTTTGCCTATATGTCCTTCTATAATTCCTTTAACCCGGCCGATAAGCGCCGTCAACTGATGGAGACTTCTTATATCAACCGGGCGGGCAACGTTGTACCTCAGCAAAACATCACACCTATAACCACTGAGGGTGTACTCATCCGTAAGTACCGCGATCCGGTTTCCACAACGGGTACCATTGTTAATATCCCTATTTTACGGCTTCCGGACATGTACCTGATTGCCGCCGAAGCGGAAGCGCGCCTCAACGGGGCTACTCCCAAAGCATATGGCTTTATTAATGCGGTACGTACCCGGGCGGGTTTACCTAATTTGGGCACCGGACTGAGCAAGGATGCATTTATTGACGCGGTACTTCAGGAGCGTTCGTGGGAGTTTTTTGCCGAAGGCGACCGCTGGTATGACCTGACTCGTACCGGTAAGTTCCTGGAAGTAGTACCCAAAGCCACGAACTCGGTGTACCCTAACCGCCCGGTGCAGGCCAAGAACAAGTACTTCCCCATCCCACAGGATGAGGTAAATGCCAACCCTGAGCTCACCCAGAACCAAGCGTGGCAATAGAAGATTCGAACAGCTCCTGCTAGTCAGGAGCTGTCCTTCTTTCTTGCATAACAGGTTGTTTTGGTACTAAGGTAAATTTCCAAGGTACCTGTATTACTTTATCCACGGCATGACATGATACTGTTTCACATTCTACTGTTTTTTATTAGATTTCACTATCTGGATAAAGTGCCTGATCCTCATACTCGGCGGCCTAATATTATACTGATTATGGCAGATGATATGGGCTACTCAGATTTGGGCTGTATGGGTTCTGAGATACCTACCCCAAACCTGGACCGGTTGGCAAGTAAAGGGTTGCTCATGAGTCAGTTTTATAATGCCGGACGTTGCTGTCCTAGCCGGGCTAGCCTGCTTACAGGGCTTTATCCGCATCAGGCAGGCCTTGGTGATATGGATAGTGATAAGGGTTTTCCCTCCTATCAGGGACAGCTAAAAAGTAATACAGTTACTTTGGCAGAAATGTTGAAAAAGGCAGGATATGATACGGGTATCTCCGGTAAATGGCATGTTGGAAATGCTCCCGAAGTACAGCCTTTACGTCGTGGCTTTGACGAGCAGTTTTTAATAAAGGGAGGTGGCGGCCTCTACTTTTATCCTCCTCGGATCAACCGTTCACTCCTACTCAATGAAGAAGTATTTGTGCCTGATTCCACTACCTTTTACTCAACAGATGCTATCAATGATTATGCAGTTCGCTTTGTGGAAAGACATCAGCAGAGGCCCTACTTCTTGTACGTTGCGCACGTCGCTCCTCACTTTCCACTTCAGGCAAAAGCAGCCGATATTGAAAAGTTTAGGGGGAAATATCTATCAGGATATGAGGTGTTGCAGCGGGAGCGCTTCAACAAAATGAAACAAAAGGGGCTAGTCCACCAGAATGCCCAGTTACCGCAGAATAGTCTAAAGATGCGTTGGGAAGAGCTCTCTACCGCCGAAAAGGATTCCTTCGACCTGGCCATGGCTACCTATGCCGCCCAAATCACGTGCATGGATGAAGGTATTGGACGAATTATTAAAAAATTAGAGGAAACGGGGCAGCTGGAGAATACCCTTGTCCTTTTCTTATCGGACAACGGAGGGGAAGCTACTCATGTTAAACCGGTCAAAGGAGCTTCTGCCAGGCCGGGTGATAGGTATAACTGGACCTCCTACGGTCAGGAATGGGCCACGGTTAGTAATACCCCCTATCGGAAGTATAAAATGTATGTTCACGAAGGAGGAATACGAACTCCATTAATTGTACATTACCCTATGTTGCTGCCAAAAGGAAGGGTTGAAGAGCAGCCCGCCCATATCATGGATATTTTTCCAACCCTGATGCAATTGGCTAATTCTACTTATCCCGCTACGGCGGCCACGGGTGAACCCACTTTACCCCTGGAAGGTAAAACACTAGTTCCAACCTGGATAGGAAAACCCCAAGTTCATACAGTCGAATTGGGCTGGGAACACGAAGGAAACCGCGCCTATCGAATCGGTCACTGGAAGCTGGTAGCCACTAGTAAGGTTAAACAATGGGAGTTGTACAACTTAAAAAACGACCCTTTTGAAAGCCAGGACCTTAGCTCAAAGTATAGTAAAAAGACCCAGCAGCTAATCAGGAAGTACAATCAATGGGCAAACAGAGTAGGGGTAGTTGAGTTGAATCAGTTTTCAAAAAATAAGTAATTCCTTTTTTCTGAATGAAAGTTATCCTTCTTTTCATACCGCTATTCCTTTGGCTAATAGGTTGGTCTTATTTTCCTGTGGAGTTTATCCGGAAGGAGAGAGCCTTTGAAACCTATTTCGGAGATTCGGTACTGATTGAGGTTGACCTGGCCTATACTCAGGCTGGTAAGCCTGAGTACTATACCAGCCACGTCAGAACGCCCGTCTGCAAAGACAGCCTTTGTTACCTGGTAGTGATTGATTTATCCTGGGATCTGCTGGGGAATTTTAAGGAGTATAAACTACCTCCTAAAGCGCCCCTGACGAAGTTTGACCACGATCCATTTACGGAAGAAGACCATAAGAAATTAAAGACCATTTTGTCCAATAAGACTTCCCTGCTGCGTGATTACGACATGAAAGCCCTGGTAGATGAAAAGGAAAAGCGAACTTCCAGCGTGGTGGATGCCACCTCCGGAGCTACCAGCGCCACTATCAGGGATGAGGTAGTAGGCGGAGCCCTTTACACGACCCATACCCTTTGGCATATTGTCAACGGGGAAGTAGCGGAGAAAATACTCAAGCATACCGAAGCGCGGTTCACGAATTCAATGCTCCTGGACATGCTACAGGCGGATAACTTTCAGTACCAATTTTATGCTCTGAAAAAAATACCATCGGAAAGTACCCCTAAGTACCTTCCCCACCTGATTCGACTCATGGCTAGCGGAGATTCCTACGTACCTTTTTTTGCCATTGAGAAACTACCCGATGTAGTCTGGACCACGCCAACCTATCAGAAGGAGCTGGCCGGCATGGTGGGTCGGGTGAAGTTTGAAATGCAGAATGAGCTCCTTAATAAGCTGAAAGGATACCCACTCCACAGTGGTACGCTCGATGAATTAACAAGAAACCTGAAATCAATGACCGAACAGCAAACTACCAAGGTACTTGGGTTGCTGAAGACCAACCAGGCCGCTCTGAACCAGGAGTCGCTGGTACGGCTGGAACCCTTCCTGGAAAGTCCGGTGAAGGAAATAGCTTCGCTGACGTACCAGCTTTTTCAGAGTCAGGCGGAAAAGCACAAGGAGGTAAAAAAGATACTTAGTAAGCGTGAAAAGTTGTAGATGGTGCCCTTGAAGGTATCTTTTATCCCAATATTTATATCTGTCAAAAGTCTAAACTTACCCGGAATGGAAACCAAAAGAAGAGGATTTTTAAAAGCGGTCGGACTTGGTTCCGGAGCCTTTTTAGCCAGCCCGATTACCCTGTTTGGCAAAACACCCGAAGAACTGGCGAAGCAAGCCAAAGAAGAAGTATACCAAAAGAAACAGTACACAACCGATGTCCTGATCGCCGGTGGCGGGATGGCCGGTGTGTGTGCCGCATTGGCGGCCGCTCGCAACGGCGCCAAAGTCATCCTGATTCAGGACCGTTCCCGCCTGGGTGGAAACGCCAGCAGCGAAATCCGGATGCACGTACTGGGGGCTACGGCCCTGCGGCAGGTATGGCGCGAAACGGGTATTCTGGAAGAGCTTTTCCTGACCGAAGCCGTGACCAACCAGCAGCGTTCCTACGAAATGTGGGACTTTGTGATGTATGACAAAGTTATTTCCGAAAAGAACATCACACTTCTGCTCGACTCGGTCCTGTACGATGCCGAGGTAGCCAACGGCGAAATTCAGATGATCCGGGCCATCTGCTCGCAGACCGAAGAAATCTACGAAATAAAAGCCAAGTACTTCGCCGACTGTACCGGCGACGCCACGCTGGGCGCTATAGCCGGTGCCGAGTACATGCGGGGCCGCGAAGCCAAGTCACAATGGGGTGAATCACTGGCCATTGATAAAGCCGATAACAAATCGATGGGCAACAGCCTGCTTTTCATGTCCAGCCAGCACGACCGTCCCATGCCTTACACGCCTCCCGTCTGGGCCAAGAAATTTACCAAAAAGGATTTCGTGCACCGCAAGATCAATACCTTTGAATTCGGTTACTGGTGGCTGGAACTGGGCGGTATGGTGGATATTATCCAGGACGGACAAAAGCTCCGCCATGACCTGCTGACGATCCTCTTCGGTGTGTGGGACTACATCAAAAACTCCGGCAACCATCCTGAATCCGAAAACTGGGCCCTGTCGTGGGTAGGTATGATTCCCGGGAAGCGCGAGAGCCGCCGCCTGATCGGTGACTATATCATGAAGCAGGAGGATGTGCAGTCGGCCAAGCTGTTTCCCGACCGGGTTGCTTACGGCGGCTGGCCCCTCGACGACCACCCACCCGAGGGCATGAGCAGCACCGACATGGTACCTTATATTTCCATTCCGCTCAAAGCGCCTTACTCAATTCCTTTTAAATCATTATACAGTAAAAATATCAAGAATCTGCTGATGGCGGGCCGTAACGTGAGTGTATCGCACGTGGCGTTGTCGTCGACCCGGGTTATGGCTACCTGCGCTACCATGGGGCAGGCTATTGGTACAGCCATGGCATACTGCACAAAGAATAACATTAAACCGGCTACTTTGGCCAATCAGGAGGCGCACCTGGCCAGCTATCAGCAGTTGCTGCTACGGCAGGACCAGCCTATATTGGGCGTGAAAAACCAGGACATGAAAGACCTGGCCCGTCTGGCAAAAGTAAAGGCTTCGTCCGAAACCAAGGAAGGAGCGGCGGCCCAGGTACTCGACGGCTACAACCGCGATGTCATGGATGGCACAACCCACCAGTGGCGGGCCGATATGAAGGCGGGCGAACCCTGGCTGGAACTATCGTGGAACAAACCGGTAAAAATCAACAACATCCAGCTCATGTTCGATACGGGGCTACACCGCCGATTGCTGATTTCCTCCGATAATGGTGTGTATAACAGTCAAGAGCGGCATGCTCAGCCCGAAACCATTTCTGATTATACCATTGAGGTTAAAACCAAAAAGGGTACCCAGGAAGTGGCACGGGTAGAGAACAACTATCTTAGACGGGTAGAGCACATTTTTGCACCAGTTGAAGTAGAATCCATCCGCATCAAGGTACTTAAAACAAACGGCGACCCACTCGCCAAAATCTTTGAAGTACGCTGCTACCTGGATGAGGTGCAGGTGTCGTGAAACGAATGCTGAATAGGAACGGTCGGCCGTTCCTATTCTGAAATGGATTAGAACTACCTACGAGTCGTGGCTTTGGCCGTCTGACTCTCCGGGGCAGTTGATAGCTTTACATAGTGCTGGCAAGCCTTCGGGAATAAAGTGGTACTGCTGCTGCCTGGGTCATGAATAAAAGCCCCAGCGGGGCGACACTTTAGTAGCAGCCATAATTGGAAAAGTGAGAAAGCCCCGTAGGGGCTACACTACAATGAAAAAAACAATGCACAAACTACGAACGGTATTTCTGATGGCCCTGCTGGGGGTTGTAAGCCTGGCAACCCAGGCGCAGACAACCTTAAGACTAAACAACAGCCACCTTCAGGTAGAGTGGAAGGCAAGCCCGCAGGGGTGGCAGATACAAAGGGTAGCCGTACTCAAAGGGGAAAAATGGAACAATGATTTCACACCTTCGGGGGAGTATACGCTGATTTATTCGGAGGAAAAACCATCCGGTGAGGCGGCCCGGGGATTTGAAAAAAGTACCGGAGGTAAGTTCCCCGAGGATAACTACCACTTACAGCAGGAGCAGTGGAAGGAAAGTACCACGGCGGTAGCCCTCAATACTGCCGGAAAAGCGTATCATTTCTTTCCTTCGTCAGGTAAACAGCTGGGTAAGAATCACATCCGGTTTGTTTCTGAAACCGATGTCGCAACCCTGACGACAGATTGGAAACTGGATGAAAAGTACCCAACGGATGTGCTGGTGACCCAGACCCTCACCCCCAAAAAGAAGGGGTACTTCTCGGCCGCCAGCCCGTCGGTAGCTACTCTGCCCGACCAAAAAATGGGCTGGGCTTCGGTACCTGGCTATTTTCAGGGCAACTACCTGCAGGACAATTTTGCCAAGGCTTACGCCTACGGTTTTGGTGTACCCAAGCTGCCCGTTATCTACCGCGAACGTACCGCCAGTACCCTGGCACCGCTACTGAGTACTCAGAGTGAGGTAACGATGACCGTCATTCCCGAGCCTGGCCTGGCCCGTGATCCGTGGGAAAAGAACAAGATTACCCAAACCAAATGGCAAGTGGGCCTGTCGCACCGCAACCGCAAGGGACAGCTTTCGCCCACCCTCTACTACCCGGTACTGGGTGAGTACGAGTCGGGCCGGGAAGCCGGACAGGAGCTGAGCTACAACTACCGGTACAGCCTGGTGGACGGTGACTGGTTTAAGACTCTCAAGCATGCGATTTATGACATTTATAAGTTTAAGGAAGGGCTGGAACTGCGGCAAAGCAAGCAGTCACTAACGAGTCGGATCGAGCAGATGCACCACTACCTCACCGACCCGCAAACGTCCTTGTGGAATATTGAGGAGTTTGAGGGGCTTAAAATTGGGGCGCAGTCGTACCTGGGTGCCGTGGTCGGCTCGCAGAAGGACGCCATGAAAAACTCCGACTACGGCGCCATGTGGATGCTAGCCCACACTACGCAAGACCCGGACCTGACCCAAAACGTAATACCCTACGCTCTGAACTTCAAACTCACCCAGCAGCAAACCGAGCCCGGCTTTTTTCAGGGAGCAGCCATCGGGCAGTACTACCTGGCGAAGCGGAAGAAGTTTGTGGAAGAGTGGGGTGAAATAGTAGAACCTATGGCTGTGACCTACTACATCATGCTGGACGTGGGCAACATGCTGCTGTTCGAGCCGGAAAACAAAGAGTTGAAAGAGCGCCTCCGGCTGGGGGCTGAGAACCTGCTCAGATGGCAAAAACCCGACGGGAGCTGGGCCGTAGCCTACGATCATAAAAGCCTGAACGAACTTTTTCAGGATGTGGCCGATTACCGTCCTACCTTTTACGGTTTGCTGGTTGCCTACCGAATGCTTAAAGATCCGAAGTACCTCGAAGCCGCTAAAAAAGGCGCGGATTGGTTTGTGAAAAATGGGGTGAACCGGGGAAGCTTTCTGGGCGTCTGTGGTGATGCCCGCTACGCACCCGACTTCGCTACCGGTCAGTCGGCCCAGGCCCTGCTGGACCTGTACGACATAACAAAGAATGAAACTTATAAAGATGCGGCCATCAAAGCGGCCAAAATCTACACCAGCTCTGTTTATACCCATCCTATTCCGGACCGGGAAATCAAAAATGTAAATGGTATCCAGCGCGAAGACTGGGAGATTGCTCAGGCCGGACTTAGCTTTGAGCACGGTGGAATTTTTGGATCTGCCAACCGCACAGGTCCCATCCAGCTGGCCAGCCACGCGGGACTATTTATCCGGATGTATGAGCTGACCGGCGAAACCTTGTTTGCCGACATGGCCCGGGCCGCCGCTATCGGCCGTGATGCCTTTGTGGACCACAAAACCAGCGTGGCCTCCTACTACTGGAACGCCATGAACCGGGGCGCTGGCCCCTTCCCGCACCATGCGTGGTGGCAGATCGGCTGGATTACCGATTACCTGCTCTCCGAAGCTGAACTTCGCTCAAAAGGAAAGGTATCCTTCCCCCGTGGATTCATCACACCGAAGGTAGGACCACACCAGACCTACGGCTTCGCGCCCGGTACCGTCAACGGCGAGAAGGCCCGACTGGTCATCAGCGAAGACTGGGTAAAAATCAATAATCCCTCCGTGGATTATATTCTGGCCGAAGCAGTTGATAGCAACAAAAGGTTTGTCATCCTGCTGAACAACCGCGCGCAACCGACCGAGTTTAATATCACTATGGCGCAGCGTAGCCCGGTAAAAAAACAGCTCCCTGCCTGGGGAATGGAAGTAGTCAATTTTGAATGATAGCAGAAGTGAATGAGAGATTAATTTGCGAGTATCAATTGCTGAATGTCGAAGGAAAAATATTCCCTCTGCGAAACTCTGCGCTTACCTCTTTTTTCTCTGCATTTAAACACATAAAATCAACAATACCATAGTGCATGCAACAACTTGATTTTATAGTAATGGCCGTATTTGCGGTATTCCAGATGCTGGTGGGGCTGGCCTTTTCCCGTACGGGTACCGACGCCAAATCATTCTTTGCCGCCGGAGAAGCTGCTCCTTGGTGGGTAAGCGGGTTGTCGCTGTTCATGAGTTTTTTGTCGGCAGGTACCTTTGTAGTATGGGGCTCCATCGCCTACGACCTGGGGTTTGTGGCTATTACCATACAGCTATCCATGTGTATTGGTGGACTGGTAACGGCGTATTTTATCGCCGCCCGCTGGAAGCGGACCAACGCCATGACCGCTGCTGAGTACATTGGCCGGAGGCTTGGTACCCGGGTGCAGCAGCTGTTTACGTACCTGCTAACGCTGTTCACGCTGTTCACCATCGGTGGGGTACTGTATCCGGTGGGGAAGCTGGTGTACGTGGCTACTCCCTTCTCGCTCGAAACCTGCATCATCGTACTGGGTCTGATGGTCATCCTGTACACGGCCATGGGGGGACTGTGGGCGGTACTGGTTACCGACGTACTGCAATTTGTAATTCTGCTGGCCGCCGTCCTGATTGTAGTACCCCTGGCGCTGGAACGTACCGATGGCTTCGGGGCATTTGTTCAAAAGGTACCTGACGATTTCTTCAAGGTATTTAATGGTGAATATACCCTCGGCTTTACACTGGCCTTCGTCATGTATCATATTATTTATATCGGCGGCAGCTGGGCTTTTGTGCAGCGCTACACCAGCGTAAGTACCCCCCGCGAATCTAAAAAGGTAGCCTACCTTTTTGCTGGCTTATACTCGGTCAGTCCGTTCCTCTGGATGCTGCCGCCCATGATCTACCGCTCCCTGAACCCTGGCCTTAGCGGTCTGGAAACCGAAGGAGCCTACATGCTCATGGCCCAGCTGGTACTGCCGGCCGGACTCATAGGCTTGATGCTGGCGGCCATGGTGTCGGCTACGGCCAGTACCGCCAATACCCTGCTGAACATGCTGGCGGCGGTATTTACCAATGATGTTTACAAGAAACTGATCAATCCGGAAGCTTCCGAAACCGTACAGGTGCAGGTAGGCAGGTTGATGACCGTTGTTTTTGGCTTTATCACCATTGGCATTGCCTTGGCGGTACCCCATATCGGCGGCCTGGTTAATCTGGTACTCAGCGTAGGCGCTATCTCGGGTGGTTCGCTGCTGCTGCCGGTCGTATGGACCCTTTTTTCCAAACGACAAGACGCCCGTTCCATCCTGTTCGTATCGCTGGTGAGCCTGGGTACGGGGCTATTTTTTAAATTCGTTACCCCCGCCTTCTTTGCGTTCAAGCTGAGCCGCGCGCTCGAAATGTCGGTGGGGGTAGGGCTTCCGTTTCTTTTACTGGCTCTTTTTGAGTGGGTACTTTATAGAAATAAAGAACAGGACCGACAGTACATTCAGTACCAGGAGTGGCTGGACGGACGTACTCTCGCCAGAGCCAAAGTACCTAATGAAGCAGCCACGGCGGAAGCAGCTTCTGCCACACAAAACACCTTTGCCCTGCGAGCCATCGCCATCAGCCTGGCTATTACCGGGCTGGGCATTGCCGGTTTGGGTATTAACGCAGGCGAAGACGTAGGCCTGATCGCGGGCATTGGTATGGCTATTGTAGCGATAGGGGCCTGGGTGGGGTGGACAAGTACAAATAAGCCTACTGCCCCGGAAGAATCCGCAGTCGATCAGAACAGGAAGGATAAAGAAACCCTTACCAGAAATTAAACCAACAACTAATGAAACAGTACGCTTACCTTTTTTTATTTTCTTTTCTTTTTTCCGCACCCTCCTTCGGACAATATTCGATTCGGGAAACCAACGCTATTCCCCTGCAGGGTGAATGGTACTTTGCCCTTGATCCCGCTAAAATGGGCCTGAAGGGTGAGTGGTACAGCGACAAAGTACCTACCAGTCGCCTGGATAAAGTTACCGTTCCGCATAACTTTTCGGTGGACCCGCGCTATGGTTTTTATACAGGTACCGTCTGGTACCGCAAGCAGTTCCCCTGGCAGCCTACGCCGGGTAAGCGCGTGATCCTGCACTTTGCCGCCGCCTATTACATGACTGACGTGTGGCTGAATAATCAAAAGGTTGGGAAACACGAGGGAGGTTATACACCTTTCCATTTTGACATAACTGAGTTTTTGAAAGCAGGAGAAAATGGGCTGGCTGTTTCGGTCAACAACGATACCTGGCAGCCCGGCACCATCCCCGGCGGCAAAGACAACAACCAGCCAAACGATCCTTTTATGGGCTGGATGAACTACGGCGGCCTCAGCCGTCCGGTATACCTGACGGTGGAGCCGGAGGTTTACGCGGAAAACATCAAGGTGGAAGCTACCCCCGATTTAGCGGCTGGTACCGCCGCAATCCGGGTGAAGCTACGGGTTCGAAATACCACCGGGCAAGCCGTTACTCCCAAAGCCAGCTACCAGGTTTTCTACAACGATAAGTCGCTGACGCTAAACTGGAAAGGTGGCAACGGGCGGATTGCTGCCGGGCAAACCGGTATACTCGAAGCCGAAGCGACCATCCCGAGGGCGCAGGTACAGCTGTGGAGCCTGGACTCTCCCAACCTGTATCGTTTTCAGGCAACTATTCCGGGCGATACGTTGACTACGAATATTGGAATAAGAAAAGTAGAGGTACGCAACGCGCAGCTCCTGCTCAACGGCAAGCCCATTAAAGTAGGAGGGGGTAATCGGGTAGTAGACTACCCGGGCCTGGGCTCGATGGAGCCCGACTGGCTGGTTGAAAAGGATTTTAAACTGATGAAGGAAGCAGGCATGGAGCTGCAGCGTCTGACGCACTATACACCCAGCGAATACTTTTACAACCTGGCCGACCGTTACGGCATGCTCATCATAACCGAAGCCGGTAACTGGCAGCTGACCCCCACGCAAATGGACACGGATTCCATCCGGAAAAATTTCAAAAACCAGTTTCGGGAAATGGCCGAGCGCGATTGGAACCACCCCAGTGTCATTGCCTACAGTGTCGGGAACGAGTACCTGTCGGAGCAGCCCGCCGGGCAGCGCTGGACCAAAGATATGATCGCCTACGCCCGCGAACTGGACCCCACCCGGCTCTATACTTTCGCCTCCATGCGGCTAAATATACTTCCTAAAAAGCCCGAAGACGAGGCTAGTCAGTACGTGGATTTTGTCTCGACCAATACCTACGGCAACCACGCCAAAGTACTGGACCACATCCACCAGCTCTACCCCGACAAGCCTATCTTCATCAGCGAGTGGGGCCGCCGGGCCGACACCGAGACCGGGGAGCCAGGGCAGGTAGCGCATCTGCTTGATATCATGAAGGAAATCCGGAGCCGTCCTTACGTGGTGGGTGCTTCCTGGTGGACCTACAACGATTACCAGAGCCGCTTCCACGGTACCAATGCCAACGGCTACCGCCCGTGGGGAATAGTAGGACCAGACCGAACACCCCGACCTGTATATCAGGTTTATCAGGAAGAAATGTCGCCCGTAACAGTGGAGAAGGTCCGTTTTACACCCGGTGCGCAGGGGGTACATCAGCTGGTACTTCGGGTAAAAGCCCGGGCCGATTTTCCGGCCTATCCGGTTATTAATTACACCCTGATTGCGGGTGACAAAACCTTGCCTATTCCGGATCTGCAACCCGGGGGTAGTACGGAAATAGCAGTACCGGTACGGGGATTTGAAAAGGAAGTACAAGTCAGGGTGATGAAGCCAACGGGCTTTGTAGCGGTTGAGGAAAAAATTGATTTAAAATATTACCAGGAATGAGTGGATAAAGCCACCGTGGATTATCCACACTATATAAATAAAAGAGTATGATGCATTTGGATGCTACTGATAAAAGAACCGCCAAAACGCTTGCCTTTACAGCCGATTTGGTGATTGTGGGGGGAGGACTGGCCGGGACCTGCGGCGCTATTACGGCGGCCCGGGCGGGTACGAAAGTAATCCTGGTACAGGACCGCCCGGTACTGGGTGGAAACTCTTCTTCGGAGGTACGGCTATGGGTACTGGGGGCTACCTCGCACATGGGCAACAACAATCGCTGGGCGCGCGAAGGTGGCGTTATTGATGAAATCCTGGTTGAGAACCTCTACCGAAATCCCGACAGCAACCCCCTGATTTTTGATACCATTCTGCTGGAAAAGGTCGTGGAGGAGCCCAACATTACCCTGCTGTTGAATACGGCCGTATTTGAAGTGGAGAAGGAAGGATTCGACACTATTTCCAAGGTAATTGGCTTCTGCAGCCAGAACTCCACCCGCTATGAGCTTTCGGCGCCGCTGTTTTGTGATGCCTCCGGTGACGGTATTGTGGGCTTTCTGTCGGGAGCGGCTTTTCGGATGGGAGCCGAGTCGGCCGAGGAGTTCGGAGAAAAATTCGCCCCTACCAAAGAGTACGGTGAGCTGCTGGGGCATTCCCTGTACTTTTATACCAAAGATGTGGGTCGTCCCATTCGGTTTGTGCCACCCAGCTTTGCGCTGGATGATATTACCAAAATACCTCGCTTCCGGAGCTTCAACGCGCAGGACTTTGGCTGCAAGCTGTGGTGGGTAGAGTACGGGGGACGACTGGATACCGTTCACGATACCGAAACCATCAAGTGGGAGTTGTGGAAAGTGGTGTACGGGGTATGGAACTACATTAAGAACTCGGGTAATTTTCCCGAAGCTGCAAATCTGACGCTCGAATGGGTGGGTACTATACCCGGCAAGCGCGAAAGCCGCCGGTTTGAAGGAGACTATATGCTGATTCAGCAGGATATAGTGGAGCAGCGCGCCCACGACGACGATGTGGCCTTTGGTGGCTGGAGCATTGATCTGCACCCGGCCGACGGCGTATTCAGCGAAAAGCCCGGCTGTAATCAGTGGCACAGCAAGGGAATATTTGGGATACCCTACCGCTGTTACTACTCGCGCAATATCAGTAACTTATTTCTTGCCGGTCGTATCATTTCTGCTTCGCACGTCGCCTTTGGCTCGACGCGAGTTATGGCTACGGCGGCCCACGGCGGTCAGGCGGTAGGAATGGCGGCCGCGCTTTGTTCAAAAAAGAGAATTCAGCCGCGCCAGCTGCTTGAACAAAACGGCCTGGCAGAATTGCAAACCGAGCTACTGAAAAGTGGTCAGCACATTCCAAATCTCCGTTTGAAAGACGAAAAGGATCTGGTACAAAAAGCTCGCATAAAGGCTTCAAGTGAAATGGTACTTACCGAGCTACCGGAAGAGGCCAAGCCACAACCGATGGAATTTGCTACCGCCCAGATGCTGCCCCTGCAAGCTGGTATAGTACCAAAGGTTACGATTCATCCTTACGCCGACGGACCTACCGAACTGGAAGTGGAACTCCGCATTTGCAGCCGTAAGGACAGCCATTCTCCCGATATTATCCTGGAAAAAAAGGTGGTACCCTTACAAAAAGGCCGTAATTGTGTCAAGCTTGCTTTTGATTCCGTCCTGACTGAACCTGCCTACGCGTACCTGATGGTAGGGAACAATCCGAAAGTGTCACTAAAAATGTCCAGCCAGCGGGTGACGGGGCTGTTGTCGGTGTTTAATTCCATCAATCCGGCCGTGTCGAATTACGGTAAACAGGAGCCCACGGAAGATATCGGCGTGGATGCCTTTGAATTCTGGTGTCCGCAGCGCCGCCCCAAAGGAAAAAACCTGGCTTTAAAAATTGAGGAAGGTCTCCGTTGTTTTGGACCAGAGAACATCCGCAACGGCGTTCAGCGCCCTACCAGCCAGCCCAACGCCTGGGTCGCCGATTTTGCTGACTTAAACCCTATGCTGACCCTGACCTGGCCCGAAAAGCAAAATATTGGGAGGGTTGAGCTGTTTTTTGATACCGACCACGACCACCCCTCCGAAAACGTACTGATGGTGCATCCGGAATTTATTGCTCCTTTTTGTATCCGCAAGTACCAGCTCCTGGACGACCAGGGACGGATAGTTTATGAGGAGAGAGACAACCACCAGACCCGGAATACTATCTCATTTGCCGAACCCCTAAGTACTTCAAAGCTACAGCTACGGGTCGAACACCCTTCGGAAAATTCTCCCGCGGCGGTATTTGAGGTACGTTGCTACCCGGAATAACATTGATTGATTGGATAATAAAGCAAACAGAGCGGTAATTTCTTTTACCGCTCTGTTTTTTACTTCCTGCGGTTATTTATTAGCCGGGGCTGGCAACAGGATTCAAACAACTACTGCTGCATTCGTTCCGAAATTTTATCGGCCGCTTCTTTCAGAGATAGCATCAGGAGCTTTTTTCGAGCACCGGAGTACCGGGATTCGGGAAGAAAAATACTCAAGGCGGCTATTACCTTACTTTCTTTCCGTATGGGCGCAGCCAGTCCAACTATGTGTTTTACCGAATCAAGGGTAAAGGCAAACCCTTCCGCTTTAATTTTATCCAGCGCTTCCTCCAGTTCAGGTAGAGTCGCCGCATCCTTCCAGGTACTTACCGGTGGCAAGCCATTGGCCTGAATAAAGTTTTCCCGCTCTTTGGGTGCCAGGTGGGCCAGGAGTAATCTGCCGGTCGCCGTTTCGTACACATTGCGTTCGGTACGGCTCCTTACCTGCAAATCCTGGTCACTATGTACTATATGGAGGATGTACCTTTTCTGATTTCGCAGAATGCCCAACAATGAAGTTTCGTTCAGTTCCAGGGTAAGCGCTTCCATCACATCCCGGGCCGAAACTATAAGATTTTGATTATAAGAAAGATTATTAGTCAGATTAAAAGCCATGGGGCCCAGCTTATATCCCTTCTTTCTGCCCAGGTGTTCAATGTAATTCTTACTGACCAGCGTTTTAAGGATATTGGCGCAGGTTGCCTGATTCAGATCCAGTCTTTCCGAGATCTCGGTGAGGGTATAGGCCCGTTCCTGATCCTGCGCGACCAATTCCATAATATCAAGCGCTTTGATAATAACTAATACCATATATGGGTGGAAGTAGTGAGGTTATAGCGGCACAAATATAAAGGAGTTCAGGAATTAGCTACTATATACTCTCATAATATTAAATTAGCGCCCCATCCATCCACCATCCACCAGCACCAGGCTTCCGTGTACATAGTCGGAGGCTTGTGAAGCCAGAAACACCGTAATGCCTTTAAAATCGTCGGGGGTACCCCAGCGTCCAGCCGGAATACGCGCCAGAATGGAAGTGCTTCGCTCCGGATCATTGCGTAAGGCTTCCGTATTATCCGTACTGATGTAGCCCGGAGCTATCCCGTTTACGTTGACGCCTTTACCGGCCCATTCATTGGCCAGGGCTTTTACCAGACTCCCAATGGCCCCCTTGCTTGCCGCGTAGCCCGGTACCGTTACCCCGCCCTGAAAGGTAAGCAGGGAAGCGGTAAAGATAATCTTGCCCTCCCCACGCTGAACCATCTCTTTACCAAGCTCCCGGCTCAGAATAAATTGAGCATTCAGGTTGGTTTCTATTACTTGGTCCCAGTACTCGTCCGGGTGTTCATGGGCTGGTTTGCGCAGAATAGTACCCGCGTTATTGACCAGAATGTCAATAATAGGGTAGTCTTTTTTGACGATTTCAATAAACTGATAAAGGGCTTGGCGGTCACTGAGGTCACACTGGTACCCTTTGAAGGCGCGCCCCGTTTGGACTACGGCCCGCTCTACTTCACTGTCGTTGGTTTCAAGCGAAGCAGAAACGCCAATAATGTCCGCACCGGCTTCGGCTAAGGCTATTGCCATAGCTTTTCCGATGCCTCTTTTACAACCCGTTACCAGAGCTGTTTTACCAGTTAATGAAAATAATCCAGGGATATTCATTATTTATCTATGTTAAAGTAAGTATTGTTTAAACATTGCAATAGTAAATAAAAATTCAGAATGTTGAAAATTATTTTTCAGATACACATTTAGTAATAAAACAAGTAAACAATGGTATGCTGGTTAATAATTATTGGAGAATACCAAGATCTATACCTTTCACGCAACTCCTTTTACAAGGCAAAAATCCTATTTTATTTTGATTAATTGAAATTGTACTATATTATTGCATTGTGAAACTATAATTCAGTATTATAAAATAAACCTCTAACTATGAACAAACATTACACCCTTAAACCACAACTCTTAGCCTTCGTCGTTCTGATGATGGCGGGGGTTTTGGTTTCCGGAATGTCGTGGGCCCAGGCTACCGTCACCGGCAAAGTACTGGATGAGGCCGGGCAACCGTTGCCCGGCGTAAACGTCGTAGAGAAAGGTACCTCTTCGGGTACCACTACCACTGCTTCCGGAGAGTACAGCCTCCGGGTAACCACTCCCCAACCCGTGCTGGTTTTTTCTTTTGTAGGTTACCAACCTCAGGAAATTGCGGTTAACAACCGAGGTGTGATAAGTCCTACCCTGGCCTTAGACAACCGGATGCTCAATGAGGTAGTTGTGGTAGGATACGGTACCCAACAGAAAAAAGACCTGACGGGCTCCATTGCTTCGGCTGACCTGGTTGCTTTCAAAGAATCTCCGAATGTAAGTATTTTGCAATCACTGAAAGGCTCATTGCCCGGTCTCACCATTGGCCAGACTAACCGGGCGGGCGAAGAAGCCTCCATTAGCATACGCGGTACCTCGACGCTCAACGGCAACACCTCGCCCCTAATTATTGTGGACGGGATTATTTTCAACGGGCGGCTTTCGGATATTAACCCCGCCGACGTGGCCAGCGTTGATGTGCTGAAAGATCCCAGCAGTAAGGCTGTATACGGTTCGCAGGCGGCAAACGGGGTTGTGCTGATAACGACCAAAACGGGCCGGGCCTCGATCAAACCAACCATCACCTATTCTGGTAATTTCGCGGTTTCGTCGCCAACCATCAATGCAAAACTGCTGCGTCGGGATGCGTTCTTAGAAAAAATCAGAGACATCAACTACCTCACGGCCTTTACCAAAGAGTCGGGCTATACAGAACTGAATCCGGCCTGGACGTTTGCCAACTCGGAGCTGTTCCCCATCTCGGTGGCGGGCGTAGCTGCCGGTAATGACTACGACTGGTACGGCGACCTGACGCAGGATGCATCCATCCAGAACCATAACGTCAGCATTTCGGGCGGGTCCGACAAGACCAACTACTTCGTTTCGGGCGGGTACACGAACGAAAAGGGGTTCATCAGAAACGACGATTATGCCCGCTATACCATTCGAACCAACATTGACACCGAGGTGACGAAGTGGCTAACAGTGGGAGCCAATACGTCGGGTTCGTTTACCAATTTCTATAAAGATTCGCCCGACATGAATTCTATCGTGGGTACTAATCCGCTCGTGCTGCCCCGCGATGCTAGCGGCAACTACATCGTTAACCCGATTGGTGATTTCAACGTCAACCCGTTCCTGGCAGCCGAAAACGACCGGTACGAAGTACAGAGCCGTCTGGTGGGCAATTTCTACGGCATCGTGCGGATTCCGTCTCTTCCGGGTTTCAGCTACCGGCTCAATTTTGGCAACAACCTGAAGTTCTTCAAGAACTACACATCAAGTATCTACGGAGCGGGTCAAACGGGGTCGGCGGCCAAAAACGATGCCACCCAGTATGACCAAACCTTAGATAACATCCTTAACTACACCCGCAGCTTTGGCAAGCATAATATTAATGTAACGGCGGTATATGGTTACAACACCTCTCAGTTTAACCGTACGGTAGCGTCGGGAACAGGTTTTTCGGATCTGAACCTGTCGTATAACAGTCTGCAGCAAGCTGAGGTGCAGAAAATTTCGTCCGAAGCCTGGGAAGAAGCCCTTTTGTACCAACTCGGTAGTGTATCGTATAACTACGGCAGCAAGTACCTTGTCAAAGCTACCGTTCGACGGGATGGGTTTAGTGGATTCTCAAAAAATAATAAGACGGGTATTTTTCCCTCAATTGGGTTGGGCTGGGTAATTTCGGAAGAGAATTTCTTTGAAGTACCCAACATCGACTTCCTGAAAATCCGGGGCAGCTACGGCGAAAACGGCAACAAGGTAGGTCGGTACAGTTCGCTGGCGCGGGTGTCGGCTACCGACGCATCGAAGTACGTATTTGGTGATGGCGGACTGACGGCCATCGGGCGTTCGGTGTCGTCCCTGGCTAACAGCGACCTGAAATGGGAACGGACGCGGGGTATCAACATCGGGCTTGACTTCGCCATCCTGAACAACCGTATCGACGGCAACGTGGAGTACTACAACTCAAATACCAAAGACCTCTTGTGGGAGCAAACCCTGCCGCAAACGTCAGGATTCTCCAAGGTGTTTACCAATCTGGGGCAGATTAACAACACCGGCTTTGAGTTTATGCTGCATGGTCAGCCCGTGCGAACCAACAAGTTATCGTGGGACGTGACGGTCAACTTCGCCCGAAACCGCAACAAAGTGGTCTCAATTCTGGGCGAAGACCTTAACAATGATGGCGTAGAAGACGACCTGATTGCCAGTGGTTTGTTTATTGGCAAACCCATTGGAACCATTTACAACTACAAGGTGCAGGGAATCTACCAGCTAACCGACGAAAAACTGGAGGGTTTTCTGCCGGGTACTTACCGCATAGAGGACGTAAACCAGGATGGAAAAATTACGGCTGCCGATGACCGGCAGTTTCTTGGAAATACCGAACCGGCTTATTCGTTCGGAATTCAAAATACCGTTTCTTACGGACAGTTTACGCTACGGGCGTTCATCAATTCCATTCAGGGCGGCAAAAACAGTTACCTGAGCGCCAACGTTCCCTACGGGTACAACGGTACGCCCGGTCAGGCCACTAACTCAAACTGGTTCGATTTTACCGATTTCTGGTCGCCCCGTAATCCGGGTGGCATCCATCCCAATCCGTGGCTTTCCACCCCCGCCGGGGGACGCGAATTCTTTCAGCGCAATTTCGTGCGGTTGCAGGATGTATCCCTGTCGTATAGCCTGACCGACAAAGTCGCTAAGACAATCGGAGCCGCTAACTGCAAAGTATTTGTGAGCGGCAAAAACCTGCTCACTTTTACAAAATGGAAAGGCTGGGACCCTGAAACTAACACCACGCTCTATCCGGTGGGTGGTCCGGCCAATGGCATCAACACCGCCCTCGGCGTTACTTCGATCAATGCATTCCCGGTCATGAGATCCTACTCCCTCGGCCTCGACATCACCTTTTAATTCTTGATAATCCCATGAAAGCCAACAAATTCATAATAGCACTCCTTGCTGGTGTCATGCTGTCCCAGGCGGGATGCAAGGAAGAAGAGTTTCTGAACGAGGTGCCGCTGGATTTTTACAGCCCCGAAAACTCCTTTATCACCGAAGGCAACTTCAATGCCGCCCTCACCGATCTATACGCCCGTGTCCGGGCCACTCAGAGTGTGGATCCCGGGGCAAACCAGTACTCCGAAGTGTTGGGTACGGATATTGCCTTTAACGCCCGGTTAGACCAGTCGCGGCTGGGTAACTATACCGTATCGCTTACCCCACAGGGCGATATTCCGCAACAGCACTGGATTCGGTGGTACAAGATTATCTCGAATGCCAACACCATCATTGCGCGGGTAGGTACGTCGCAGCTCACAGAGGCTCAGAAGAAACTCATTGGCGCGGAAGCCAAATTGTTTCGGGCCTATGCCTACTTCAAATTGGTTCATCTTTACGGAGGTGTTCCGCTGATTCTTAACGAGGTAAGTAGTCCGCAAAGTAACTTTACGCGGGCCACCAAGGAGCAGGTACTCCAGCAGATTGTTGCCGATGCCAGCGATGCGGCCGCTAATTTGCCCGCTATCAATGCCGTAAAAGACGGCAAACTGAGTAAGCCCGTGGCGAATCACGTACTGGCCGAAACCTACCTTTCCCTCAAAGACTACGACAAGGCCATTGCGGCCGCTACAGAAGTCATTGAAAATTCGAACCTGAAATTGATGACCGAACGTTTTGGCAGCCTTAGATCGCAACCCGGTGACGTGTTCTACGACCTGTTCCGGGTGGGCAACCAAAACCGCAAGTCCGGTAATATGGAGTCTATCTGGGTCATTCAGTACGAATTAGATGTTATCGGCGGGGTGTTGACTTCGTCGGGTAGCTCCATGAATAACCTCGAACGGGGGGTTGCGCCGGCGGTTTTCTCCCTTGTTGATCCCGGTGGCAAAGCCGCCATGCTCGACAATGCGTCGGCCTCGACACTCAACAGTGGCGGGCGCGGGGTATCATTCGTCCGTCCGTCCGATTACTGGACCTACGATATCTGGGGTCTGGACCCCAAGAAAGATAACCGCAAGTTGGATGCCTCCGTCACCGACATCCGCACCTCGCCATTCAACATCGTCCGCGATTTTGTCTACACCAATCCGGCCTCACCGAATTATGTGGGTAAAAGCCTGATTGACTTTCCGGCTCCCAACTGGATAGCTGCTTCCTGGCGTTGGTATCCGTTTCCGTCGAAAATTACTACGCCCGGTCAGCACCCGGCGGGTGTCGTGCAGGATGCCGCCAAACAGACTCTGAAAGCCAGTGCGGGAGCTACCTTCCGGGATATGTATATGATTCGGTTGCCCGAAACCATACTCCTGCGGGCAGAAGCTTACCTGATGAAAGGCAATACTGCTCAAGCCGCTGCCGACATCAATCTGATACGCAACCGGGCCAAAGCCAAACCTGTAACTCCCGCCGAAGTGACGCTCGACTACATCCTGGATGAAAGGGCCCGTGAACTCATTTTCGAAGAGGACCGCCGGGTAACCCTCTCGCGGATGGGTAAATTAGTGGAGCGCGTGAAGAAATACAACCCGCTCAACGCGCCCAATATTCAGGATTTTCACGCTCTCTTCCCGATTCCCTTCTCGGAAATCGAAGCGAACAAAGACGCTAAACTGGAGCAGAATCCGGGCTACTAAGTACTTAAGATTGTACATTGCTGTATTTAGTTTTGAACTAATTGAAAAACTACCTCCGGCCGGCGTTTAATAGCCCGGCCGGGGACAACCTCACCCAGCGGTATCCATGTTTTCCTTGAAGCGAAGCTTAGTACTTGTTGTCTGTATTTGCGTTTCCATTTCCGGAAGGGGACAATTTATTGATACCACGGCCGACCGGGTCAAAACGCCCCTTACTATTTCCTATAAAAAGCTAGGTACCTTAACCCCGCGCTCAAGCCAGGAAATCAAAGCGTCCCGGATTACCGTAGGCTGCGAAACCCTGGACCGTGACCATACGGTTTGGGCCAACTACAAAGCCTACCTGCCCCCACTGGGTGTCAAAAAAATAAGATTGCAGGCGGGCTGGGCCAAATGTGAAAAGGTAAAAGGCGTGTATGACTGGAAGTGGCTGGACGAGATCATTGACTACGCGGTGGCTCATAAGCTCGAACCCTGGCTGGAAACTTCGTACGGCAACCCCATTTACGAAGGAGGCGGAGGTACTAACCTGCTCAATAGTCTGATGACCTCTCCCGAAGCCTATGCCGCCTGGGACCGCTGGGTGGAAGCACTAGCCATACGCTACAAGGACCGGGTAAAGGAATGGGAAATCTGGAATGAACCCGACCATCCGGGCCAAAAAATAACCCCCGAAACAACGGCTGAATTGAATATTCGTACGGCAAGCATTATCAGGCGGATTCAGCCCGAAGCCAATATTGCCGGCCTGGCCTTTGCGTCCAACAGCGATACCGCCTATCTCAACCGGTTTCTGAAGGTTATCGCTGACCAGAAAAAGCTCGACTTGTTCAACTGGATATCCTACCACAGCTATACCATGCCTCCCGAGGCGGCCTATACTGAAAAAAGGGTACTTGGGTTAAGGAATGTACTTCAAAAGTATTCCAAGGAAATTCAGCTTCGCCAGGGTGAAAACGGGGCTCCCTCCACCTACATCCCAAGTTTTGCCCTGGACAAGTACTACTGGACCGAATACACCCAGGCCAAATACGACATGCGGCGGTTATTAGGTGACCTCGGACACGATATCGAGACCTCCGTTTTTACTATAATTGATATTTATTACAATTGGGGAGACAGGGCGGTGCTCAACACCAAAGGACTTATTCAGTCGGATATTACCATGGCGGCCATACGGCCCAAAGTAGCTTACTATGCCGTTCAGAACCTGGCGTCTGTTTTTGACAATACCCTTGAACTCGACCCCGATTCACGCCTGACCGCCGATACCGGGGAATCAGTATCCTTGTATGGGTACCAGAACAGGAGCAGTAAAAAGAACCTGATCAGCCTGTGGCTGGACGGCAAGAATCCCACCAACGATTTCAGGACTACGCCGGTGACGGTGAAGGCCGACAACATGAGTTTTACAGCTCCGGTTTACGTGGATCTGATGACGGGGCACATTTATGAGATACCCAAATCTGACTGGACCAAAACCGGAAATTCAATTCTCTTTAAAAATATTCCTCTGTACGATTCGCCGGTGCTTATCGTAGAAAAAGCCCTGGTGATAAAGCAGTAAGTACCTGGCTGTTTGTGCTTGTTTTTACCGGTGGCGATGGGAAGAGAAAAAGTGCACGCGGAATGCTACCTGAGCAAGCAGGAAACCGTAAAATCACCAGTTTGCCTTTTAAAGACTCTGAAGGAATAAAAGTCATTGCAGTACATCCATAGAAAGTACCCTTTTATGAAGTTTTTATCGCTTTTCTTTTTATTAACCCTGGGCTATACTCCTTTGGCGGTAGCCCAAAAAATAGACACGTCGGCCCATCGGGTAAAGACGGACCTTGCTATTCCATTCAAACGGATTGGTACCATCCAGCCCAGAAGTACGACCGACATCAAATCGTCCAACTGGATTATTGGCCTCGAAACGCTGGATCGGGACATGACCGACTACGAGCAGTATAAGCAGTACCTGGTGCCACTGGGAATCAAAAGGTTGCGGATGCAGGCTGGCTGGGCCAAGACCGAAAAAGTGAAGGGTCAGTACGACTGGGCCTGGCTCGACAAAATCATCAATGATGCTACCGACCGGGGCCTGGAGCCCTGGCTGGAAACCTCCTACGGTAACCCGATTTACCCCGGTGGTGGTGGAATCAATCTCAGCGCCGGCATCCCTACTTCTCCGCAGGCACTGGCAGCCTGGGACCGCTGGGTGGAAGCACTCGTTACCCGCTATAAGGGCAAGGTAAAGGATTGGGAGGTTTGGAATGAGCCAAATTTTGGTGACAACGAAATCAATAAGCCGGAAGAGGTAGCTGACCTGAATATCCGAACGGCTGAAATCATCAAAAGGATTCAGCCCCAGGCCCGGATTTCGGGCTTATCCATGGGCCACATTGACCTGAAGTGGGCAGATACTTTTTTCAAAAGGATTCATGAAAAAGGAAAGATGCACCTATTCGACAACATGACCTACCACGACTATGTCTACAATCCCGATTCCAACTACGACCGGGTAGCGGATTTGCGGCGGGTACTGGATAAGTACGCACCTGATGTAAAGCTGCGTCAGGGCGAGAACGGTTCGCCGTCGTTTAGTGGTGGCGGTCGCGGTGCCCTCGGCGACTACGACTGGACGGAATTATCACAGGCCAAGTGGAACACCCGCCGGATGCTGGGCGACTTGGGACACGACATTGAATCCAGCATTCTGGGTATTATTGACATGAACTATGCGGTTATGGGCGGCGGCCCCATCCAGCGACTTAACGTAAAAGGATTGATAGAATCGGATTCGACAAAAAGAGCCGTTCGTCCCAAGATTGTCTACTACGCCATGCAAAATGTGGCATCGGTATTTGATGACCAGTTGGTGCGGATCAAAGACCTTCAAGATACGCACAACCTCAACGCCAAAACAGGCCCAAACGAGGTGAAGTACAACAAAGGTACCGACCGGAGTCTGGCGGTTTATGGCTATGAACATAAGGAGACAAAGAAGCAGGTATTTACCCTGTGGGTGGACGAAAACATACCTACCAATTCCAACCAGACCCGGACGATCAATTTTAGCGTTGTGAATGGCAATTTTGACAAGCCAGTCTTTGTGGATGTTATTACGGGGGGCGTGTACGAAATTCCTGACAATCAAATAGTAAGGAAGGAAAATGCCATCACTTTCCGGAACCTTCCGGTCTACGATGCTCCGGTTTTGATTGCTGACCAATCCGTCCTAAAAATCAAAAAATTATGAAACAGTTTCTAATACTCCTCTTTCTCCTTTCCGGAGGGGCCATGCAGGCGCAGATGCAACCGGACTGGAAGCAAATCGGGAAGCTCAAAACCCGGGATGCCAAAGACATCAAATCAAGTACCTGGTCCATTGGTGGGGAAACCATGGACCGCGACTACACCGATTACCAGTCCTACAAGCACTACCTCGGCCCCCTGGGGGCCAAGCGTATCCGATTGCAGGGAGGCTGGGCCAAAACCGAAAAAGTGAAAGGTCAGTACGACTTTGCCTGGCTGGATGCCGTCATACCCGATGCCGCGGCGCGGGGCGTGGCCCCCTGGGTGGAGCTGTCGTACGGAAACCCTATTTACGAAGGAGGAGGAGAGGCCAAGCTGGCCGGGCATATACCTACCTCCCCCGAGGCCCTGGCGGCCTGGGACAATTGGGTGCGGGCCATGGTGACCCGCTACAAGGGCCAGGTACCCGAGTGGGAAATATGGAACGAGCCGGACCTCAATAAAGAACATACGGGGAAGGAAATTGGAGAGTTTTACCTGCGCACGGCCAAAATTGTCAAGCAGGTTCAGCCGGATGCCCGTCTCATCGCGCTGGGGATGGCGAGTGTGACCCGGCTTGACTTCATGCGGGATTTCCTGGATTTTCTGAAAGAAAATGACGGCTTGAAGTACATCGACATCTTGACATACCACGGCTACGCCCCCAATCCCGACACCTCCTATCCTCAGATAGAAAAAATGCGTGAGCTGGTGTGGAGCTACAACCGGGGCGCCGGCAGACCGGACATTATATTTATGCAGGGTGAAAATGGCGCTCCCTCAACGCCCAGCAACGTCACCATTGGCGCCCTCCGCCAGTACGACTGGTCTGAACTTACCCAGGCCAAGTGGGACCTGCGACGCATGCTGGGCGACCACGGCCGGGGCATTGCGACCAACCTCTTTACTATTAGCGATATACATTATGCCGCCGGTGACCACATGGTAGGGGTAAATACAAAAGGGATTCTGAAAACCAATCCGGATAAAACCATTGAACGACCCAAAACAGCGTATAAGGCGGCTCAGCACGTGTTTTCTCTGTTCGATAGTGAGATTCAACTCCTCCCGAAGGAAAAACCGGCAGTAGACCAGTCCACGGTTGCGGCCTTCCAGTACAAAAACACTACCAATGGAGGTACCCTGGTTACTCTGTGGAGCGGCGAGGCCCGTCCGGCCGATTCCTATGAGCCAAAGCCAACGACCGTGACGGTGAATAACGGAAAGTTTACCCGCCCCGTTCTCGTGGATTTCATTACCGGTACCATCTACGAAATCCCCAAAGCTAACTGGAAGAAAAAGGGTACTGCTTACGAGTTTACCGGCATTCCGGTGCCCGACTACCCGGTACTTATTGCCGACCACAGCGCTTTACAGTAACTACCGGTAATACACAAGATTTAACGACAGACGCCAGCTTATTATGACCTCACTCGTCACCCTCGATTACGTCGCCATTGGACTTTACATGGTATTGATGGCCGGTATTGGTATATTCTTCAAGTGGTACGTGAAGGACCTGAATGCCTACACCAAAGGGTCAGGGGCGCTGCCCTGGGTTGCGGCGGGCATCAGCAATTTCATGGCGCTGTTCAGTACCTTCGTCTTTGTTGCCTATGCCGGCATTGCCTTCGAGCACGGGCTGGTTTCGGTTACTGTTTTTATGGGTACAGTACCCGCCTGTGTAATTGCCGCCGCGGTATTTGCCAAAAAGTGGCGGAGGTCCAATGTCTCCACGCCCGTCGAGTACCTGGAAACGCGATTTAACGCTTCGTTGCGGCAGACCGTCGGCTGGGTAGGTATCCTGATGCGGATTCTGGACAATACCGTCCGGTTGTACGCCATCGGTATCTTTCTGACGGCCGTCACCCCGCTCTCCCTGCCCATGTCCATGATACTTTCCTCCGTCATTGTTATCGGCTTTACGCTTTACGGGGGGCTATGGGCGGTTTCTATCATGGGTACGGTACAGTTTATTATCCTGCTGTTTACCTCTATTATGCTCTTCTGGCTGTCGCTCAATCGGGTAGGAGGATTTTCGGCCATTGAAGCCCAGATTCCTGAGCACCTCAACTGGTTTAACGGCCCCAAGGGGCAGTTTTTCTGGCTGGCCATTTACTACCTCATGATTATCATCAAGTATAACGAGAACTGGACACTCATCCAGCGGTTCTATTCGGTGCGGGACGAAAAAGATGCGCAGAAGGTAGGCTACCTCACGGCGGCCCTGTTTTTGGTCACGCCCATCCTGTTCATGGTGCCGCCCATCGTAAGCCGCATGCTCATGCCCGAGCTGCCGGACAAAGAAATGGCCTACGTGGCTATATCCAGCCTGCTTTTACCCCCCGGGCTCATGGGCGTCATGATCGCCTCCATGTTCGCGGCTACGATGTCTTCTCTCAACTCGGAGTACAACGTGGTGGCCAGCGTATTGTCCAAAGACGTTTACCAGCGCCTGATTAACAAAAATGCGACCGACCAGCAGCTATTTATGATGGCCAAGGTGGCCTCCGTCCTGGTAGGGCTGTTGGTGTTGCTGGGCGCCTTGTTCATTGACGACTTTGGCGGAGCATTCGAAGCCAATAAGTTATTTACCGGTATACTAGCCATTCCGGTAGGAATACCGCTGGTATTGGGAATTGTCAACAAAAAAGCTACGCCAGGAGGGGCCATGCTGACCATCATCGTAGGGTCCATTACCGGAATCACCCTGAACGCCCTTCCCCAGTACTTCTCCTGGGAATTGGCCACTACCATAGAAGTTATAATTTGTCTGGTCATCTTTTGGGCTTCGGGTTTACAAAACAACGGAAATGCCGCCTACCGCGAGCGGGTACGGGCCCTTTTCCAGGTGCTGAACAGCCCGATTGTGGACAAACCCTCCGTCGACCGGAATTTTGAAAAAGCTCTTAAGTACCTGTACGCTATTTCGCTCCTGTTCTCCGCCGTACTTTTCATCGGTATGGGATTGCCCTACCTCGACCAACTCAGCGGCACGCTGTCCATTGCATCAGGTATTGTGTGTCTGCTCATTGGGGGAGTCATCTGGTGGGCCATGAGAAAGAATGAGCCGGAAGATTCTGTCCAACCACCCCACCATCCTAATCGAATGAACAAAATCAAAACACCCGCCGACTAAGTCGCGCCTGGCGGGACCCTGACTTACTCTAATCTTTAAACTGAATTCAATGAATTACATAGAAAACAAAGTAATATTTATCACCGGTGCATCGAGTGGTATTGGCAAAGCAGCCGCAAAAAGTCTCCTGGAACTTGGGGCGAAAGTATTTGATTTCAGCCGCAGCCGACAACTGGCTGATGAAGTAGACCACCCAAATCTGCGGTCTTTCCGGGGGGATGTGAGCGTGGAAGATGACGTGAGGAACGGTTTTATGGATTGTCTACAGGCGTTTGGTACCGTGGATATGCTTATTAATAATGCCGGTATCGGAATGGTATCGCTCGACCTGGCCACCACGGACCTTGATACCTACGAGCAAATGGTCAACGTGAATATGCGGGGGGTGTTTCTCAGCAACCGCGAAGCCCTAAAAGTCATGAAGCCCAGGAAACATGGCCATATCATAACAGTTATTTCCATGGCGGGTCAGCGGACCAATCCCAACGCTCCCCTGTACTGTGCCTCCAAGTTTGGTGCCCGTGGGCTTAGCAGTGGTCTGGCCGACCAGGCCATCAAGCTGGGTATTAAAGTGACCGACGTAAATCCGGGCCCAACCGACAGCGACTACTGGGGCGACCGGCAGGTACCCCGCGAGAAATTTCTGAAAGTGGAAGACGTAGCCAGGGTCATCGTATTTGTGCTCAACCAACCCGAAGAGGTAGTAATAAGAGAGATTAATTTTGATAACATGAAATTTTTAGCCTGACAATCCTATGAAATCAAACGGCAAACATAAAGCGCCTCCTTTTCCCATTCCCGTTTCGGAAATGCGTGAGCGGTACCTACGTCTTTACACGGGCGCAGTCAATGACGTGCTACGGTTCAACTATAAAATGCACGCCACCAGCCTGCCCTCGCACTTTGCTCCCCTGCGGGAGGAGATGAAAATGGCCGGTCAGGCTTTTACCGTCAAAGGCGCCCCCGACATAACCACCGACGGTGAGATGGAGCTACGGGCTCAGATGCTCGAAGACCTGACCAATAACTCAGTAGTGGTGTGGGACTGCACCGGCGACACGGTTACCTCCCAGTGGGGAGAAGTTATGACCATGGCGGCCATGCGGGCCGGTTGCCGGGGCGCTATTGTGAACGGAATCCGCGACACCCGGGCGATTCTGGACCAGCAATTCCCCGTTTTTTATAAGTACAAGTCTAACACGGGTATGTTGGGACGCTTTAAAATGTACTACTACCAGAAGCCCGTCCTGATGGGGGAGGTTATCGTGAATCCCGGTGACTGGATTTTCGGCGATATTGACGGCGTTATCGCCATTCCGCAGGACATTGCCTATGATGTACTAATCGCCGCCGAGGCCATTCTGGATAAGGAGTCCGGCATAAAAGACATGGTGGAAAGCGGCATGACCCCCACCGACGTGGTAAAAAACGGAGGTTACTTTTGATGGGTCGGGCGTTTCTTACGGATAGTGAACGGGAGGCCATTCAGCAGCGACTACAGACGCAGGACCGCCTGACCGCTCTCTTTTTTGATGCGCTGTACCAGCGGGTTTACCGAAGAGTCAAAAGAAAACAGCTACAGGAGGCCGAAGACACCACGGCCTGGTACTATCCGGCCGCCGAGTACCTGTCCGACGCTGCCATGCTGTACGCCTTACAGCCCGACGCTGACCTGGCCGAATGGATTCGGATCCAATCCCTGCAGATAGCGGGTGCCTCCCTGTACGACTGGGCTGGCCCCGCCTTCCGGAGCCACGCCGAGCCCCTGAGCGGCCACCTGGAAACGGCTCACCTATGCTGGGCCCTGTCGGCCGTTCTGGATCTGGCGCAACCTGTTTTTTCAGAAAATGAAGTAGCCGAAGTTAAAGGAGCCCTGCGGGAGAAAGGAATCACACTGTGTCAGCGTTGGCTGCAGACCAATTCTCACCTGGCCAACTGGCGCGGCATCCTGACCTCCGGACTTCTTGTTGCAGCGGTAGTGCTGGAAAAGGAGGCTACGGTAGATAGTACCCTGGCCGAATGGCAAACCTGCGCGCAGGCTTTTCAACCGGATGGCTCCTACGCCGAATCGTTGCAATACGGCAACTACCTGGCCTACGCCCTGATGCTTGCGTACGAGGCAGTAGTCCGAAAGTACCCTCAGAAAGCGGAGCAGTTGGAAGTAGCCGCCTACGCCCGGGGTACCCGGTGGATTGCCAGTAGCATGTTCTACGCCAAACCCGTGACGGGCTGGGGAGAAGAGCCCCGCGCCCGCGCCGCTAATTTTAACGACAGCGCGGCTCTTTTCCGCTCTTCGGGCGATCTGCTGCTACATATCGCCAGCCGCCATACCGATGCAACCGAGGCCGGACTGGCCCGATGGCTGTTTGCGACCTACTACGAGCCGGTACCCTACCAGGGGCCGCACGACTTGGCTACCTTTGGCATGGTCAATGACTGGGGATTCCTGACGCTTCCTCTTTTGGTACAGACCGCAAGGCCGGTTTCTCCGACGGAAGCCGGGCTACCTCTGGTCAGCCATTTTAGTAATGGGAACTTGTTTGTTCGGGATGACTGGGAAGGGAGTACCATCCTGGCTATCAATGGGGGCGGCGAGCCCCTGCACGGTCCGGGGCACCTGCACGGCGACCTGAACAGCTTTATTCTGGCTTATAACCAGGAGCGCCTACTGGTGGACCCGGGCCATAGCTGCTACCGGAACCTGATTCACGGGCTGGAAAGCTCTTCCCAAACGCACAATACCTGTACTTTCCTGATCGAAAATGATAGTCTGGGTTTGCAGGAAGACCTGGCCAAGGCCACGCTGCTGGAACAGAAAAGCGTGCTGGCCCGTCGGCTCATCCGGGAAAGCGGAATCAGCGCGCCCATTAACCGCGGAAACCACCGTCTGATCGCCCGGCGGGACGACTGTATATCGGTCGTGGGAGCGGAGGTAAGTGCCGTTTACGGGGCTCCTCTCACCGAGTTTACCAGAATTTGGATTATGGCGGGTAGTCATATTGTGTTCGTGGTAGATTCCATCAGGTCGCAAAAGCCCGTCACGACGGTTTGGAACTGGCTGGTCAATAACCGGGACGGAAATACCCGTGTAGAGTCAAAGGATAATTCCTTAACCATAAAACGAAACCGAGCAGGTTTACGGCTTTTCCATCTCGGAACGAGTACCCTGAGCCATCCGGTGTACGGCTACGTGCACGACGCCTACCACGTAGAACCCAACCAACGGGGAGAAGGAAAGCCCGGCAGTGGCCTGGTGTACCGCTTTACCGAAAAAGAAAGTCATACCCACCGTACCGTTGTCCACGCCCTGGCCCTGGATGATAGTGCCACTATTGGTGGCTGGAAATTAGAATCAGCAGGAAATAGCCACACCCTGACCAACGGGAAGCATACCTGGACGCTGCATTTGCAGGATGGAATGGCAAATAACATGTTGATGGTATCGGGGCACGGACGGCGCTGGGACGTCATACAGGAGCAGGGAACTTATTCTCTGCAACGGGTACTTAATCCTGAGTCCTGAATACTACTTGAAAAATGGAAAACAAAGAAAAACTCAATTTTACGGGCGTAGACCATCCGGCGGTAGCCGCCGACGATGTGGAGGTACTTTGCAACTGGTACTGCGATATGCTGGGCTATGAGAAATGGTTTCATCACCCTACGGGCAGCCCTCAGGGCAAACCAGTCTGGATGCTGAAAGCTCCCGACGGTACCTTGCTGGAAGTGATGCCCAAAGACGGTACGGTACGTCAGCAACGCACCACCTGGACTCCGGGCTGGTCGCATATCGCTTTCCGGGTGAGTAATCTGGAAGAGGCCATCCAGATTCTGGATCGAAAAGGGATTCGGTGGACCGGCGAGATCATCAACGCCATCGGCGGCGGAAAAGTCCGCAACGCTTTGGACGGCGAAGGTAACATGATACAGATTCTGGAAAGGGGCGGAACTCCCTGATAGTTCGTGACCTGCCGGTCATTTAGCTTACTTATTCGATCAGACTTGATAATTATTTTCAATGGAAAAGTTTAAAATTAAAGGAATAGACCACCCGGCGGTGGCTGCCGAAAATGGAGAGAAACTGGCCAACTGGTACTGTGATGTGCTAGGCTATGAACTCCTGTTCGTAGACCCCCGACCTATCTGGTTACTTAAAGCTCAGGATGGAACAATTCTGGAAATCTTACCAATTGATGAAACGCAAAGGCCTTTTCGTACCAACCTGACACCAAGCTGGTCGCACCTCGCCTTCAAGGTAGACGATATTGAAGCGGCCATTACACACTTGGATGCTCACCAGATTAAATGGTCCAGTGTACTTTCTCCCGCTACAGGAGGCGGAAGGGTCCGGACGTTCTTTGATCCGGAAAATAATGTATTACAACTTGTCGAAAGACCACGGTGATCTGGTGCTTTACTTGAACAATTCTATTTAGAAACTTTCAATCTGCTTACTATGAAAGCCCTATATTATACAGGAAATAAAAAGTTTGAAGTCCAGGAAGCCGACACCGTACCTTTGCAACCGGGCGAAGTCCGGCTGAAAGTAGCCTACTGTGGAGTATGCGGTACCGACGTACATATCTACCACGGCAACATGGACCAGCGGGTCCGGATTCCGCAGGTGATCGGCCACGAAGTATCCGCCGAAATCGCCGAACTGGGGGCGGGTGTAACGGGCTGGCAGATTGGCGACCGGGTGGCAGTGCGCCCCCTGCAACCAGGTGCCGAACATGCGTCCGACTACGGACAGAATCACATTGGCAAAAACCTGAAATTTATTGGAATCGATACCTCCGGCGGCATGCAGCAATACTGGAACGTTCCGGCGCACACCCTGCACCGCCTGCCCGAATCGCTTTCCCTGGAAATTGGCGCGCTCATTGAGCCTTTAGCCGTGGCTTGCCATGATGTCCGTCTGGGCGAATTACAGGCTGGTGAAAGCGTGGTCGTCATTGGTGGCGGGCCCATAGGTATGCTCATTGCCCTGGTGGCTAAGCACAAAGGGGCGCGGGTGTTGGTCTCAGAAGTAAACTCCAGCCGCATTGCCCTAGCCGAAACGCTTGGTCTGACGGCGGTGAATCCACTGGAAAAGGATTTGACAGAAGCCGTGGAAGAATTCACCCAGGGAGCGATGGCTGACCTGGTCTTTGAAGTATCGGGAGTACAGGCGGGCGTAACGGCCATGACCCAACTACCCCGCGCCCGGGGCCGCATCGTGATGGTAGCTATTCACGCGCAGCCCAAATCCGTGGACCTGTTTCGCTTCTTCTGGCGGGAAATCAAACTGATCGGGGCGCGGGTGTACGAGCCGCAGGATTTTGAGGAAGCTATTGCGCTGGCTGCCAGTGATGAGCTACCTCTGGATGCCCTCATTACCGAAGTGTCTCCTTTGGAAAAAGCCCAGGAAGTATTCAAAACCATTGACAGCAATCCTGCCGGCATGAAGTACCTGCTGGCATGCCAGTAACTCCTATTTTTAGGTACCTTAGAGTAAGGAAATACCCGAAGTATGTATATAAAAGGTGCTTCCGTACGTAATGCAAAACTTATTTCATGAAAAACCTAATCGCTTTTGGTGTTGCGCTACTGCTGCTTTGGAGTACTGAACCGGCCTCGGCCCAGCAGGTACAAAATACAGCGGCTGTAACGGGTACTTCGAAAGAATTAACCCCGGCAGAGCGCCAGCGCCTTGAAGAACAGTATTTCCGGCAGGCCCGGGAGAATATTGAAAAATACCGCAAGGGTGAGGCCCAACTGACGGTGACTGACGCGGCGGGTAAGGTGCTTCGCAACCTAAAAGTGGAGGTCAATCAGCTAACGCAGGACTTTCTGTTCGGCAACCTTTCCGAGGAAGTACTTCGACCCAACCTCAAACCGGAGGAAGCCCTAAAATTCACGGAGATGTTCAAAGGGCTGTTCAATTTTACCGAGCTAACCGTCAAGTGGTCTCCCTACGAGGGGCAGCAGGGCAAGCCCGAATGGCAGAAGCTTCAGGAAAAACTTGACTGGTGTAAGCAGAACGGCGTCACGCCCAAGGGACACACCCTGGGCTGGACCCATACCGCTGGTACCCCCCGTTGGCTCCTGAAACTACCCGCCGACCAGGCCACTGATTTGTACCGGGCCCGGATTCAGAACCTGGTGGCCGGCTTCAAAGACCAGATTACGATGTGGGACGTGGTGAACGAACCGGTTACTACCGTTCCCTGGGAACGGGCCCTGAAAGATTCACAGAATGTAAAGGGAGAAATTAACGAAGGTACCCGCTACAACGTAAAGGGAGTTACGCTGGAAGAAACCATTCCCTGGGTGGAAAATTCGTACCGCTGGGCGCACCAGGCCGATTCGGCGGGAGACTTTATCATCAATGAATTTTACGTAATTGCCCGACCCGAAGTCCGCGAGAAGTACTACCAACTCATCAAAGAGTTGAAAAAACGCAACGTGCCGGTGACGGGCATTGGTATTCAGGCGCACGAACCGCAGGACCGGTGGTTTTCTCCGGTTGAGGTGATGGAAACCTTTGACCGGCTCCACGAATTTGGATTACCCCTGCATATTACCGAGTTTATTCCGCAGTCGTCGGGTAAGGCCATTACCGGCAGCTGGCGCGAAGGTACTTGGACCGAGGAAACCCAGGCCGACTTTGCCGAGCAGTTTTACACCTTAGCTTTCAGTCATCCGGCGATGGTTTCTATCCACTGGTGGGGCTTCTCTGACCGCATGATCTGGCTGAAAGGTGGAGGTCTGGTAGACCGGGAATTTAATCCTAAGCCAGTCTACAACCGACTCAAAAAATTAATAAAAGACGACTGGATGACCAAAAACCAAAGTCTTTCGACCGATAAGAACGGGCGAGCCCGTTTCAGAGGATTCTACGGTCGTTATCAGGTAGTAGTTACTAAGCCGGACGGCAGCCAAAGTACCCGCGAGTTTCATTTACAGGAAAACGGAGCTAACCAGTGGAGCATTAGCCTGTAGAGGCCATTAATGCAACTTCTGGCAATTACCTGTTCGAATGGATGCAGGGCCTCTCCGGAAAAGTATGGTTATCTGGCTGATGGTGTTCATACTGATTACATTTAGACTGCTGATTAGGCCAGTTCCAGACATCTTTTATAAATGTGTGATTCTTAATCATACTAAATCGACAACTAAGCTCATTTTTCAACCATTGCTATGATGGTAACTTCCAGCTAGTAGTACAGTAGTACCCCCTCTCCTATTCACAGCTTCCCAGAGCAGCCTTAGGCTGAATTTGTTTCGACTAGTCATTTTATTACTTCCGATAATGTTTAATTATCAGAAGTAATAAAACGCTACTTAAATAATTAGCAAATCAAACTTATTTCAATTTTCGGCAACTACCGGTAGAGTATCTTAAATCGCTCTTCCCGAAAAAAATTCTGCTAAATGAAAATTGTTGACGTAGCTGAGGATTGTATGAAATTGTTCCGGCTTCTTCACTTCGGATAAGTTAGTTATCTGTTTGCTAAACCGGGAAGTACTTCAAAAGATTTGTATTTATTTTCAACTATTCGGCAAGTCAACCATCCGAATATCCAGGTCTGGGTACAGGTGATTTCCCCGGCGCTTTCATTTCATCCTGTTATTTCAGGAGTGAGCTTTGGGAATTGGGGGAATAAATTAGCTACACCAAGGTTTTAACGGGAACTGGTTTTTGTACAAGTATATCCTCTTTGCTAATTTCTCATTTTTATAAGTTTCTTAAGAGTTTTCCAATTTATTAGAAGTTTAAAAAATTTGTATTAGTTATTTTTATAACGAAATTAAAACGATATTATAATTAAAAAGCACTGTATTCTTTCACTTGCCATATATGTTTTATTGAAAGGCTACTTCCGGATATAATAGAACATAATTGCTTCCTTAGCTGGTAATTTACACCAAATCGTAGGGATTAGATAGTTCTTGTGAAATCCCAGTAGTAGTTGAGTACTTCGATCATGACCTTTCCCGTGATGGTATCCTCAATGAAATTGCCTTACTACCCGCAGCCTCACTCCCTCCATCCCTGCGGCATATAAGAGGTTTGATTTTCACTATCGACACAAACAGCCGTATAGGGGCGCGCGCGCAAGCTATTTTTATCTAGAATTTGAACAATTGTTCCTTCATGAGGTGGAGGCTCGGGGGTAGGTTCGCGTCCTACCATTAGGAACAAACCAGGGGGCTCGCCCCGGGTATCTTTCCTGTCAAACCAGTACCTGACCGTAGCGACACCCGCAGCAGTAAAGTAGCCTACTACTATCTCACGGCGGTTAGCAACGTTCTGCACATTACCTACCGAGGCAGTGGGTGGCGGGTCAACTATGCTACCGATGTTCTGGGTTTGCTCTTCCATATCCTTGTAGAAGCGATAAGCCGAGGGGGTAAGACTTGATTGCCGGAGCTCAACCAGGGAGCCGCCGTGTTGGTAGAAGGGAATCTGCGCGACTCTTCGGTTAGAAATAAGTCTTCCATCGGTATAGCTATCGGCAAATAGATTTAGTTCAGCACCAGAGAAGATAGCCCAGCACTTGGTCCGGCACTTATAATCATAGATCCAGTAAGGTCGTATATTACCAGTATTGACTGAAGGAGGTGGGTAGAAACATTTTTCAAATAATTGGTTACCAGTCTCAAAGTACATAAATCCATTTGCTGAATATTTTACCTCTACAGTATCAATAGAATATAGACCTTTCTCGCAAGAACGGCACCACTCCTGATTTTCCCAGACCTTCCAGTCCCATTTGTAATAGTTGGGTTGCCCCTCCGGGTCCTGTGTGTCAATATAGAAATCGTGCGCAGCTGTGTAGCCATCCAATAGCGTAGGGGAAAGGCTATTGAGATTAAACTCCACCCGTATCTTGCCGATGGTAGGTACATCCGGCATAATCTGCTGGGTAGACTGATAGGTACTCCCATCGCTGAGTGTAAAGCGCAGCTGGTAGGCGTGGCCGATCTTACCCCGGAAGTCGGCAGGAAGGTAGTAGACACCGTCCACGGTTTCGTGCGCTTCCACTACTTGCGAAGAATCCACAATAACAAGTACCATGGCTTTGGTCAGGGGCATGAAGCCGGGCCGGCCATTGATGGGGTCGCTTTTGGAGCGGTTGAGCCGGATAACCTGCTGCTCAGGCAGGTTATTGATGGTACCATCCACGATGACAACATCAATATTCCCCGGCAGTTGCGGGTCGTAGCTATCCACGCAGGCGGTAGGTATCAGGGCTAAAAACAGAAGGCAGAGAGAAAGTCTGGTATAGGTGCGCATAGAGAACTGCAGGGGTGTGAACACTTTCGGTGGAAAAAGGTATAAAAAAATTTTCACTAATTACATATTTAGTTATATTTCTCCCGCTCTGTTACCGGAGCTACCCTCATTCACTATATTCCTCTATTTCCCACGCCTGTCTATGACCCGTTTTTACCTGCTCTTTTCCTTTGTTGTACTACTTGCCATTCACGGCTACGCCCAGCAAAGTTACACCCTCTCGGGTACCGTCCGCGACTCCGCCACGGGCCGGCCCCTGGTACGGGCGGCGATTGTGATTGACTACGAGAAAACCACCAACGGTACCGACAACGACGGAAACTACTCCATCAAGGTACTCTGCGGGTAGCATAGTCTGACCTATAATGTTAAGTTTGAGTAAACGAATAGGCTTCTGATAAACCTAAAAGAAATTACTTGGCTGGTCGTGTTGGCAGTTTGCCTGGCACTATCGGGCTGCGTGGATGCTTTTGACCCGCAAATAGTCGATGGCATGATTACCAACCTACCCGAGCCGCGGATTATCCGGATTAACCGTGGTCGAAACCCAGACCCAGAATTCGGGTAACCTGGCGGACACGCCACCTACAGCTCCCATCGGGAATATCCGGAATGCAGCCAATTCGAAGGAAATAGTAGTAGGTTTTTTCTCGACATCTACGGTTAGCGAGCTGCGCTACTGGCTCGACCGGAAAGATGTTATAGGCTTGCCCATTGGGGCTTATGATGAAAATGGTGAAATTCTAAATTGGGACGAAGAGCTATTTTTTGCTCTCATCGGCCGCCGTCCTACTCCTGAACCGACACCCCCTAATATGCCAGCAATCAGTATTTACGGAGGTCCGCCCCGGGTACCTACGGCCATCTGTGAGTACATTAATTCAAGTACCCCGTTTAAACCCGAAGGCTGGCGCGAATAAGCTTACCTCCCTGTTACCCTGCCTGTAATTATCAGAAAGTAGTCAGTATAACAGGTCATAGAGTTCGCTTATTAGAATAAAATAAAACGCAACTCATGAGACTAACCATACTATTTGGGCTACTGGCACTGGCTGTAAAACCTAGTCTGGCACAACCCCGTACCAACGTTGAAAGTACCCTGGAAACTATTGATGTAAAAACCGGCAAAAGGACGGTACTCCTGAAGGAGAAACGCCACTTTGAAGCGCCGAACTGGGCCCGCAATGGCCAGTTTTTCATTATCAACGCGGACGGCAAACTGGAAAAAATATCCAGATCCGGTAAGAAGCTGGGGATTATACCCACCGGCACCGCCGACCGCCTCAACAATGACCATGGTCTTTCGTTTGATGGAAAACTGTTGGTGGTCAGCCACAATGATCCCCTGGTAACGAAGGGGGCCAAATCCCGCATATATACATTGCCCGCCGAGGGAGGTACTGCCCGGCTGATCACTGAGAAGGCCCCCTCCTACTGGCATGGAATTTCACCTGATGGAAAAACCCTGGTTTACTGTGCCCAGCGGGAAGAAGCCTGGGATGTATATAGTATTCCAACCAAAGGAGGCGAGGAAAAGCGCTTGACCGATGCGCCCGGCCTCGACGACGGCCCTGAATACTCCTACGACGGCCAATGGATCTACTTCAACTCCAACCGAACTGGTCGGATGCACCTGTACCGGATGCAACCGGACGGGAGTCAGCAGGAACAATTGACCAATGATACCTACGACAACTGGTTTGGTCATCCCTCGCCCGATGGTAAGTGGCTGGTTTATATAAGTTACCTAGAAGACCAAAAAGGCCAGCACCCGTTCGGGAAAGATGTGAAGCTTAGGCTGATGAATATGGAAACCCGTCAGATTAAAGACCTGACGCAGGTCTTTTTCGGAGGACAGGGCACCATTAACGTACCCAGCTGGTCACCGGATGGCCGTCAGGTAGCCTTTGTTACTTACCGTATGCTGGAGTAGGTACCTGGGTTTAGAGTTACTATTTTTCTTCGGACGCGGGTACTCTGCCGAATAAGAAAACCATGCCGTTTAATAAATGTTGCCCCTGACTTTTCTAAGAAATTGAAACTTTAAATAAAAAACTCCTAAAATATATTAATTTTGCCAGGCGCTAAAATAGTAAAACGTTTGACGTATTTTCTAACCGTTAGGCTAGAAATAAGATACTCCTCCTCTCCAAATACGGAATTAATCCAATCATCTAACTTGCCCTTGCCAGTATAGGAAGGGGGTAAAGTTTAATTTCCTCGTGATGTTTGTGAATTTAGATCCTACACAGGTTTTATATAATCATGTCCTGGATAACTCTATCCATGGTTTCCTGATTTGTAACCCAAAGGAAGGCGGCGATGGGATTGATTTTGAAGTACGTGCCATTAATCAGCAGGCCCGGGCTTTGCTTGCCTGCCCTGGCCAGGTCGCCACGCCGATTTTAATTGAGGAAATAGTTTCTTCCGCTCCTTTTAAAAAATCTATGGCAGAAGTTTACAAATCAAAAGTTCAGCAGACGGGTCTGCTGCAACCAGCCTATTCTCATCTCCGCAACCAGGAACTATACTACCAGGTCGAAGCATTGGGAGAATCTTTGGTAGTTCGGTTGGACAATCCTGATGCAGCAAATGAAAAGGTGGCTATGGAAATCGGGAAACATCTTCAGCAGACCAACCTGACTTGCATCCTTATTTTTGAAGCGGTCCGGAATGAATTGGGTCAAATAGAAAACCTACGGCTTAGTTACCAGAACCAGGCGGCCATCGAAAATCCGGCATTGGGGGTAAATGCGCAAGTAGGCTGGTTGTTAACTGACTGGTATCCTGGCACAAAGTCGATCGGGCATTTCAGTAAGTACATCCAGGTTATTGAAACTGGAGAGTCGTTTGTAGATGAGCAGTACTACCCACAACATGAGCAGAGTTTTTACGTAGCTGTATCCAGGTGCGGCGATGGAATTATGCTGAGTTACTACAGCAGTACCGAAAAGCAAAAGGTCATACGTCAGGCCCGACAGCAGGCTCAACTCCTGGTTCAGATCATGGATAGCAGCCATGACTTTATAATGCTTTGGGAGCCAATCCGTAATGACAAAGGAACCATTGTTGATTTCAAGGCTACGCAATACAACCAGGCGGTACTTAATTCGGGTTTTTTCCGGGAAAAGGACTTCCAGAACTTAACCCTCCGGCAGCTTTCGCCGGAAGCCATCCGTTTTATCCCCTCCTACGCCGAAGTCATCGAATCCGGGGAGGCATTCCGAATCGAGCAACCGTTTAGAAAAGGGGAAATCAGGCTTTGGTTTGATGTGTCAGTTACCCGGCTTAATGATGGCGCGCTGTCCATTTTTAAGGATATTACCGAACGGAAAAATGCCAGCCTCAGAATACAGGCTCAGAACAAACTCCTGGAAAATATCCTGAACAGTTCTGAAAATGCCATTCTTGTCGCCGAAACCATCCGGGATACAAATCAAATAATAGTTGATTTATCTATTTCAAAGGCCAACCACATTGCTCAGGCCTATCTGGAACAAATATTCGGCTTTGATGTGGTGGGAGCTTCGTTGATGAAACTCACCGGAGGCAAGTTTGAGCTGTTTGAAGACTTTGTAAAGGTGGCCGAAACGGGGGAGCCCATGCTATTGGCACACCGCTATTACCCCCCAGTCAATAAATGGTTTAAAGTTTCTGCCCATCGTATTGAGAATGGCATAGTGATAAATTACGTGGATGTGACGGCCATTCATAAATCACTGGTGGAAGCCCAGCGGCAAACAGAAATGATTCAGGGTGTACTGAACGGGTCCCTCAGCGGATTATTCGCCATGGAACCGGTTTTAAACGAAGAGGGCGAAATTGAAGACTTTAAAATTTTAATCGCGAACAATGGAGCTACCCGGATCACGGGCATTCCCCTGGAAAAATTAACCGGAAATTCTTTCCTCTCCCTGTTTCCCGTGGTGGGCGAATCTGCTTTCAGAGATATCTACAGGAATTTCCTGCAAAGCGACGAACCCATTCGGACTGAAATTTCTTTTCCGGTTGGAGAAGAGGCTCACCTTTCCTGGTTCGATGTTTCCCTGACCCGTGTCAACGACAGCATGCTCATTCTTTCTTTTATGAATATTACAGACCGGGTACAGCTACGGCAGGAGCAGGAAAAGCTGCTGGAAGAACTCCGCCGCTCCAATCTGTACCTCGAGCAGTTTGCTTACGTAGCCTCCCACGATCTGCAGGAACCAGCCCGAAAGATTCAATCCTTTGGTGAAATACTCGACCGGCAATACGGCCATCTGCTACCCAGAAATGCCGTGGATATTGTGAACCGCATGCGCTCAGCAGGAAGCCGAATGCAGGATTTAATCGAAGGTTTACTTTCCTATTCCCGGTTTTCCAGCCAGAAAGAAGTACATAAGATCGTCGACCTGAACAGAGTAGTGCAAAATGTGCTTCAGGATCTGGATGGGGCTATTGAAGAGAAGAAGGCCCGGATACAGGTAGGTCAGCTGCCCGTGATCAAAGGAAACGTGGTGCAGTTACGACAGCTTTTCCAGAACCTGCTTAGCAATGCCCTGAAATTTTCCAGGGAGGAGGTTGACCCCGAGGTGTACGTCGAAGCGGGTCCGGCTACCCCGGAGGAATTGAAGGCGACCGCCTTGTCTTCTGACAAGCCCTGGGTGGCCATTCGGGTCCGGGACAACGGCATTGGTTTTGACGAGACCTACCGCGACCGGGTTTTTGAACTATTTGTCCGTTTGCACGGCCGCAGCCAGTTTGTCGGCAGTGGACTGGGACTGGCTATCAGCAAAAAAGTGGTAGAATTACACGGAGGCGGAATTACGGTTAAAAGTACTATCGGAAAGGGAACCTCCTTTAGTATAATATTGCCGCTGAAAGATTAACGGCATTACCCAAAAACATTATTGATAAGAGAATTGAGTTGTAAAGTTAGAGATGATGGGAGAATATGCGACAGGTCAGGCCCACCGCAGTGGTCGATACCCGGGCTTCGACCACTGCGGTGGGCCTGACATATACCTTTACTAACTAATTCATCTATCATTAAAATTACCAGGGTACCTGTACCTCCTTCCAAAACTACACAGCAGGAGTCTATTTCATTTCAGCTAAAACCGGACATTAAAGAAGTTCTGTCCAGCCGCTTGTATCGGTAATTTTTCCTCGCCTTTAATGGGATAGATGTTGTGTCCGTATCTGGTCAAAAAACCATGATTTTCGGATACGAAGTACCCATATCTGGTACCTTCTTTTAAAATTTTGCAAAAGACAAAGCTCTCTTTATAGCCGTTTTGACTCAACTTTTTCCCGCAAAAAGCCAGCAAAACAGGCTGGTACTTAGGACGAGGAGAAAGGAAAGTATTGAATGCGTTAAGCCCCCATTTTGGCCACTCAGATATTTTCCCTGACTTTTTTTGATTTATTAGTCAAAATGGTTAATAAAATAGAAAAGGAAACCTGAGTTTTTTTCTTCCGGCAGGTTTTTGACCAAAAGTTCTTAAAAAAGCTGATATTTTGCTTTAATGCCGTTTATTTGCCGGTGTATTAAAACTCCAACCATGCTCTTAGCCGTAGATGCCGGGAATACCGATACCGTATTTGGCTTGTATCAGGCCGGCACCTGGATACACGTTTGGCGCACCCGATCCCTGGTGCAGGAATCAGCCGTCTTTTACGAAACCACCCTTCGCCTTCACCTGCTGGAAGCCGGCATTGCTGCCGGAGAAGTCGGGACGCTGGTACTTAGTAGCGTAGTCCCCCCCCTTACCCCTACCCTGCAAACTATGCTGAAAGGACTCTTCGGAAAGGAGCCAATTTTGGTTGGGCCGGATATTTTTCCGGATATACACATTTCCATTGACCATCCTTACGAAATTGGGGCCGACCTGATAGCCAACGCCGTGGCTGCTTACACCAAATACCAGCGCAACTGCGTGGTGGTCGACTTTGGTACCGCATTGACCTTTACGACAGTTTCCGGGCAGGGAGAAATTCTGGGAGTAGCCATAGTTCCCGGCTTGAAAACGGCCGTGAAGGCGCTCTTTGCCAACACGGCCCAACTCCCCGAAGTACCTTTAGTACTTCCCGACTCGGCCATTGGCAAAAATACAACCCATGCGATTCAGGCGGGTATTCTGCTGGGTTACGAAGGTCTGGTCAAATCCATGATTCTGCGGATCCGAAATGAACTTCATGGGGACTGCATCGCGGTAGCTACGGGCGGGTTATCTTCTATTATTGACACCCTGTGGGAGGAGTTTGTGGAGATAGACCGGCGACTGACGCTCGATGGATTACGAATTATTGGGGAACGGGTAAGTACCTTAAAAAGTTAATTTATCCGGCAAAACATCCGTTACTGATGGGCCATAACTCCCGCACGGGCTGATTATAAAGGTAAGTCCAGCAGTTTAGCTCTATTTGATTGGCCAACATTACCGGTACTTCCCGCCTTAGGTACAAGCTGTCGGCTGCTACCGGTAGTACCTCTTCGTACAAGTCCAGTTCCTTAAGGAGAAGGCCTGGGTTTAGTAAATGGAATACTTCTCCGTGCACCAGACAAGACGATTCGGGTTCATACAGAGCCCCCGGATACCAGCTCACCTGAAAAAGCCTGCCGGGCATGGTTGCTTCACCTACCCAGCTGGAGTACTGTGGCAGCATCCTGGCAAACGGATTCTCAAAACCGCGCTTCAAGGTACCGTATACAAATAAGTACTCCTTTTCCATTTCCAAGGCCCAGGTACCTGAATATTCACTATGATTAGTACCTGTTCGGTCCACTAGTACTAAACAGAGCCGAAACAGGTTGGGCACCGAGGAGGAAAGTAAGGCCTCAATATTCGACCCCTGACTGGCTAGGAATCAGGCGCAAAAATATAATTTGTTAATTCAACCTACTATTAACAGGCAAACAGGAAGCAGGCCCACAAAATAGCCAGCACCAGGGGCATCACCGAAGCGGAGCGAATGCCAACCATGCGGGTGGAGGTGAATTCGACCAGAAAACGGACGGTATATTTACCTGAGAAGTACAACCAAACAAATTTGGAGGCCAGAAGAAGTACCATAAATAGCTCTCTCGACTGCAGAATTTCCAACATACACTGAGCAGGGTTAAAATTGTTAAATAAAGGGGTCTGCAAAGGATAATCCATTAAGTACCAGGTACCCCTCCTTAAATTTTGTACAAAAGTATACGATAAACCCTGAACTTTGAAACCACTCACGTAAAAGTTTTAAACATGGAAGATGCGTCTTACCCATTTACTTTATTGTAGCCGATTCATTACCTCTAAAGGTACCTCCCAAACTTGTCTATACATAAATAAAAATTGCCTGTAACATATAGCTTCTACGCGAGGTTACTTAAATTTAGGAATTCTGATTTCTTAGCCTTTACCCCTAAATTTATAGGTAGTTATCGCCGGAATTGCAGATAAGTAGCCTATTCCAGTCCAAAGTTCTTTACTTTGTAAGGAAAAGTATCCAAATAGTAATCAGCAGCTTTCCAAATTATTGGTAATGAATTCTTACTAAATAATCTGGCAAGGTTTTTAATAGGATAATCCTATCCCGTTTACAATAAAGCACTAATCCGGGAAAGGCTTACCCAAACAAAACCGAAAGGGCTGCTCTGAAAACAAATTATGAGAAGAATACTACCTCTTATATTCCTGATCAGCTGGGTTATATCCTCCTGCTCCTCCTCCCGAAACCTGGTATACTTTGATGATTTGGCAACTGGAAATGATTATAGAGAACGCCTTGCAACTATTCCTTCCATCCAAATCCAGTCCGGTGACCTATTGGAAATTATTGTCAGTAGTGTCAACCCGGAAACAAATATCCTTTTTAACAGCGGTATCATATTACCACCAGGTACTCCCCCGAACAACACTACCGCTACACCACGCCTGAACGAAGGCTACCTGGTTGACAAAGAAGGCTTTATTAATTTTCCCGGCCTAGGCAAGATAAACCTGGCCGGACTTTCCCGCGAGCAGGCAACCGAAAAAATGACGGCTGAAATAAGCAAGGTGGTCAGGAGTCCCGTGGTAAACCTGCGCCTGGTAAATTTTAAAATTACGGTAATTGGAGAGGTAAAAACGCCATCTACTTTCGCCGTGAACGCCGAAAAGCTCAACGTATTGGAAGCGTTAGGTATGGCGGGAGACCTTACCGAATACGCCCGACGAGACAATGTCCTCATCATCAGGGAAAGTAACGGAGAGCGTGTAGCCACTCGTTTAAATCTTAATTCAAAGCAGGTTTTTAACTCTCCTTATTTCTATCTGCAGCAAAACGATGTGGTGTATGTAGAGCCGTACAATAACATCAAAGTAGCCCAATCGGAACCGGCCAATCGCTATATTCCAATCTGGGCGGCGGCGATTTCCGCCCTGGCGTTTTCATTCATTACTTTCGTCAGATAGAAATATAATTTAACTAGTGTCTATGCCAGAAAGAGAGGTGAATAGCCCACAGGAACTTCAAGCGGGAAGAATTGATATCAGGAAATCAATGAACAGGTACCTTAGGCATTGGTACTACTTCCTCATTGGTCTGGTCATGGCCTTAGGATTGGCCGTCCTGTTTTTACTCGCTATTACACCCAAGTACCTTATTTTTAGCTCCATTCTGGTCAGGGATATTGACAAAGGACCCGATTTTCAGGCGGGTAATCCGGCTTTTCAGGACCTGGCTATTTTCAAACAGGCCACCAGTATTGATAATGAACTGGAAGCCTTCAGGTCATTGAGTCTTATGCAGCGGGCATTGGGAGAACTCTCGTTGCAAACCAGTTATTTTAAAGATGGGTACCTGCGAAAAGAAGAGATGTATGGAAATGAATTACCGATAAAAATCAGGATTCAAACCCTCCGAAAGTCCGCTTTTGAGGAGAAAATAACCATAATTCCCCAAGACCAGAGTACCTTTTCGCTGGTAGATTCCCGGGGAAGTACCTCCTACCGCTTCGGACAGACCATCGCCAAACCCTATGGGGTATTTACAGTAGTACCTAGTTCAACATCGTCCCGGATTGCCGCAAGCCCGATTTATGTGAGGTTTCAGAATATTCGTGAACTGGCCGTGGAATACAACAAAAATCTGAAAGTAGCCCTGGCTAATAAAAATGCGGATGTACTTACCCTGAACTTCCTTCATCCGTTACCCGAAAAAGGAAAAGATATTCTAGCCAAATTGATTCAGGTTTATAACGAAGACGAAAAAGAGGATCAGAACCGGCTGACCGTTTCCACGCTTGCCTTTATTGATGATCGCCTGGGAGAACTCACCGGCGAACTCACGGAAAACGAACGACAGGAAGCCCGGTTTAAAAGCCAGAACAATGTTACGGATGTGCGTTCGGAGGCCTCGTCGTACCAGCAGGAATTCCGGGATTACAGCCAGCAACTCTCCCGCTTAAATACCCAGATAGAAGTAGTTGGGTCGTTGCAGAGGTACCTGGCCAGCCAGGGGGAGCTTTTTGAATTGGTCCCCAGTAACCTTACCATTGAGGACCGGGCCTTGATGGAACTGACGGAGCGCTTTAACAATTTGCAATTGGAGCGTGAGCGGTTGCTCCGAACTCTGGAACCAACCAGTACCCTGGTTCAGAATATAAACGGACAACTGGCTACCCTCCGACAAAGTATTATCGAGAACCTTAAGATAATCAGACGGGGTTTGGAAGTATCGAGGGATAATATTGCTACCCGGGTTAATTCCTACCGTTCCCGGATCAGCGAAATACCCAACATAGAGCGCGAATTGAACGATATAAACCGGCAACAGGGCGTACGCCGCGATTTGTACGTGTACCTGTTGCAGAAGCGGGAGGAGTCGGCCCTGTACCTGGCGTCTACCGGCTCGAAGATTCGCCTCCTGGACCCGCCCATGGCTACCCTGAAGCCCGAATCACCCAATCCGGTTATCGTGCTGGCCTTAGCCATATTTGCCGGACTGCTGGTTCCTTTTGCTCTGGTGCTGGGCAAAGGCCTGCTGAGTAACCGGGTGAAGCACCAATCTATGGTTGAGCAAATGACCACCGCCCCCATCCTGGGTGAAATTTCCCACCAGAGAAACCGAAAACCTTTGATTCTTTTTCAAAAGCCTAAATCCAAAGTGGCGGAAGAGTTTCGGTTTATTCGAAGTAAGCTTACCCACATTGCCAATAAGGAGGGGAAACAGGTAATTATGGTTACCTCAGGCATGGAAGGGGACGGCAAGACCTTCGTAAGCGTAAATCTGGGAGCCAGCCTAAGCATGGCCGGGTACCGGGTGGTACTGCTGGACTTTAACCTACGCACCAACGACGATTTGTTTCACTACTTAAAATTAAAACCGGATACGGGCATTACTGAATACATCAGCAGCAAAACCCTGACCGCCGAAAACCTGATAAAAGTGGCCCCCAACACCTCGGGATTTTATTTTTACATGATTGGCTCCGGCAATGAATCCGGTCAGCCGGCCGAACAAATGATGAGTGGCCGCGTGCAGCAACTATTCGCTGAATTAAAGGATAACTTTGACTATATCCTGATCGATACGCCGGCCATAGGACAGGTCGCCGACGCCTATTCCCTAGCCTCGTATGTGGATCTTTGTTTGTACGTTATCCGCTACAATTTCACCAGGAGGGAATATATTGCTACTGCCAACGATGTATTTAAAGAAGGGCGTTTGAATTCGACGATGATACTTCTGAACGATGCCCGTAGAGAAAACTAAGCCGTAGCAAAACCAACCGTACTCCCCCGCTCCCCCAATTCAAATCCTTCATGTTAGGAAAGAAATTAAGTCAGAATTTTGCCATCAGCATTGTTTCCATGGTGCTTGGTATACTAAGTTCCATATTTATCGCCCGCATCGGAGGACCGGCCATCCTGGGTAATATCAGTCTGGCTATGTCGTTTCAGGTACTTATCAAATCGGTTTTTACCCATACCGTAAACAGCGCCCACCTGAAAATGTACAGCGATGACAAGGAAATTGGCTTAAAAAACTTCCTGTTTGTCAACATCTTCTACAACATTGTCACCACGCTGCTGGTACTGCTGTTTGTACTCTGGAACTGGCAAAGCGACAAGGGTACCTTTACTGATTTGCAGATTAACCTGATTGTCATATTTATCCTTCAGGATTACCTACTTACCCCCCTGTACCTGTACGTAACCGACCAGTCATCCAAGCTCAATATACTGCGGGCCAACCTGGTTGACTTCTCTTCCCAAATCCTGATCAATATTGCCAAGATTGTGGCCGTGGTCATTGGAGGTTCTGAAACTGCCATAGCCTGGTACATGATGGCCGCCTGTGGTTTGAGTGCCATTTATCCATTGATTCAGCTATTACAGGCCAAGTTCGGAACGTTTTCATTTGAGATATTCAAGAAGTACATCCGGTACTCCATCAGTATCTCCACTTCTACCATTGCCTATGGCTTTCTTTTGAGCTTTGATAAGGTACTACTGGGCTTGTATGCGGTGCCGGCGGAGGCCATTGGGTACTATAACGTGGGCAACCGGTTAGGTATCCTGCTCATGAGCATCGGGGTAAGTGTGGGCGGAATATTTTTGTCGGTCTTCTCCCAGAACATCCACGAAAAAAATCACGAAAAAACGCTGGACCAGCTCTCCAACTATGAGCGCTACATTTCCATTCTCTTTTATCCGGCGGTTTTGTTTTCTGTCCTTTTTGGCCGGGAAATAATCTCGCTGGTATTTGGAGAAATTTACGTCCGCGCCTACCCCATTCTGATCCTTTCTCTCTTATTTGCCTTAGTCAAAACCCTCAACATCCCTTATCAGAATTACCTGTTTGCCAGCAACCAATTCAAGATCTTCAACCAGGGCTCCATTATTTTTGCAGTTTCTATCATTGTCGTTTCTTTACTGCTGGTCTACCTTGACTTTTTTAACGACCTGACCATTTCGGTGGCGCTTGGGCTGTTAATTTCCTGCCTTATTGAGCGCCTCGTTTTTGTAAATGGGGCTTCCAAAGTTGATTCCCGCATAAAATTCATGTTTCATCCGCGGGTACTATTCGTATTTGGTACTTTAGCTTTGGTCTGGCTATTGGCTGAACAACTGTTCGTTGGAAACTCCTCGCTGCTATCTTGTGGAATAAGAGGTTCAATTCTACTATTAGCCCTACCCATAGGTTTCCTGACCGGCATATATACAAAAGCGGATGTTCAACTGGTTACCGGCTTTGTTAATAATAAATTAATGAAGAAAACTAGCTAATGAAATGGATAAATGGTACTATCGTAGTTCACACACATACAATATGTAAGCATGTCAATAAAATACAGTATCATTATTTGTACCTACAACCGGGCCTCATTCCTGAAAGAGACAATTGATTCCATTCTCTTTCATTTAACTGATACCGCCAAATACGAGTTATTGATAGTTGACAATAACTCCACTGACCAAACCGCCGACGTAGTCAGGCAGTACGCTGAGGTACCCGTGGTCAGGTATATCTTCGAAAAAAATCAGGGGCTTTCCTACGCCCGGAACCGGGGAATACAAGAAGCACAGTACCCGGTTATTGTTTTTCTCGACGATGATATTGAAATCCATCCCCGGTACCTGGCGGTCCTTGATTCACAATACCAGGACTCCTCTGTCCATATAGTGGGAGGTAAAGTACTTCCGTTTGAATCGCAGGTACCTGATTGGCTGCCGAAGAAATATTTCTACCTGGCCAGTGTTTATGATGCGGGAGAAAACCGTATGATAGTACCTAAGTTAATGGGTGCCAATCATTCTTTTCGTAAAGAAGTAGCCGTAAAAGTTGGTGGTTACAATACGGGAATCGGCCCCTTGGGAGACTTTAAATTGGGGGGTGATGAGAATGAATTTCTGTTAAGGGCTCAAAAAAAAGGTTATCAACTTTTGTACCATCCTGACCTAATTGTTTACCACAAAATCCAAAACCGGTTCAACAAAGAATTTATCCTTACTTATTCCTATAACATTGGGGCTACGGAGGCTAATATTGATTATTCACACCGCCCCCTGTTTCTTAACCTCCGTATCCTAAAATATAGGATGGAAAACTTGTTGGATAAGCTTCAAAGTACCATTGCACCTACTTCTGACTTTGTCAAAGTGTTCCGGCGGGAACACCGAAAAGGGTACCTCAACTTTATTAAAAAGCAAAGCAGGAAATAGACTCAGTAGGCGTTTTTTTCTCCTTTGAACACATTGTAAACCGTCAGGAAAATAATGTATAAATCCAGGGTAATACTCCAGTGTTCCAGGTACCACAAATCGTACTCGACCCTTTTCTTGATATGCTTCAGCTCCGTGATTTCTCCACGGTAGCCATTCACCTGAGCCCAGCCGGTGATACCGGGTTTCAGATAATGACGGATCATATAATGTTCCTCCAGAGCCTGAAAATCTTCGTTATGTTTTAGCATGTGTGGCCTGGGTCCTACTATACTCATTTCCCCTTTAAGTACATTCAGGAATTGCGGAAATTCATCCAGGCTGGTTCTGCGGATAAACTTTCCGGTCCTGGTTACCCGGCTATCGTTTTTAGTAGCCTGAACCGCCTCGGTTTCCTTATTTATACGCATACTCCTGAACTTATAGCACCAAAACGGTTTATTATCTTTTCCACTGCGAAGCTGGGAGAAAAAGATGGGTCCGGGAGATTCCAGATAAATTAAAATTCCCAGAAGTGGTACTAACCAGGAAAGAATAAAAATGAGAACAAAAAGACTAAATGCAATATCAAATGCCCTTTTGGTAAATTGATTAACCACCGATTGAAGCGGCTCGTTGCGTAGGGTTAAAATGGGTAAATCATTAAGCTGGTCCAACTGAACGGGGCGGTCAATTAAATTTCTGAAATCGGGTACTACTCTAAACCGGATTAGTGAAAGGTCTGCCTGGTCCATTATTTTATATACCTTGGCATTGTTCTCCGGCATTATAGTCGAATAAATTTCATTGATTTTTAATTCTTCCGATATTCTTAAAGTGTCACTTAAATTGTTATATACCGGATAATCAGCAAAATCTTTCTCCACCGTCCTGTCATCCACATAGCCCAGAATTTTAACATTAAATTCTTCCCGCTCAATGTAGGAGGCAAGTTTTCTGGATACGGAATTGTAACCCAGAATCAAAATTCTTCTTTTGGAGTGTACTTCCCTTTTAACCCATTCTTTAATTACTATATACAGGAATCGATTGAATATTAAGATAGAAAAGAAAAACAGCAAACTGTAGTAGACCAGGGAAGAAGAGAGCGGAATGAGGCGGGGTATGTAAAGGTAAAACAAAACCAGGAGGAGAAATACAAAAGCGGTCCAGGTGGTTTTTTTTAGAAATCTTTTAAAATTTGTTATTGCACTTGTGAAATACATCCCCCCCAATAAACTCAAAATAATCCAGAACCAGTTTGCTATTCCCCAATACTGAAAGTAGCGGAAATATTGGGCGGATATTTCATTTTCTTTGAAAAGACTTTGAGCAATTATATAGCCAATATTGAGGCCAATTAAATCAATGAGTATAAAAAATATTTGTAAAAACCGCTTGTAAGAATTATCCATACGCCTACTGTCAATTTACTTTCTACAGAAAAGGAAGATTTATTTAGGAAGTTAAGTAGGTGTGGTGAACCGTGGAAGATATGACACCATATCATATAATAGCGGTAATATTACACCAATTAAAACATTTCTACAATAGGTAAAAAATAAATTGACTTTCAATTGTAATTCATCTTCGATATGAAGTAAGTTTACGTTGGTAATGAATGTAGAACATCTCAAAAAAGTAAGATTTCAATACCAGCCTTACATTCTGTTTGAACAGTACGGATACGGGCAATTATCTATGAACGCTATTCAAACTGCATGTTAATTCCTTTTGTTATTCAATAAATATAGCATACTGCACATGAAACCAGCACCTTTTCCCGAAAATGAGCCGAACCGCTTAAAGGCTTTGTATGGGTATAACATCCTCGATACCTTATCTGAGGGGGTTTATGATGACATTACCAGGTTAGCTTCCGAAATTTGTGGTACTCCCTTTTCGTTGATTACATTGGTTGATAAGGATCGTCAGTGGTTTAAATCCAAACAGGGGATTGAATTACCTGAAACGCCACGTGAGCATTCCTTTTGTGCACATGCAATTTTAGAGCCAGATGAAGTATTCATTGTACCTGACGCCCGCTTTGACGACCGTTTTATGGACAACCCACTCACCACCGGTGACCCCCACATTATCTTTTACGCGGGAGTACCCCTCGTGGACAATGACGGTCACGCTTTGGGTACTTTATGCATTCTGGACAGTCGCCCCCGGGAGTTAACGGACCAGAAAATTATGGCCCTTAAAGCCCTGGCCAATCTTGTTAATGTTCATTTTGAATTAAGGAAGACCAGACTTGAGCTGGAACGAACCCTTGACAAAATAAAAAATGTCAACGAGGGGCTATCGGCCGGAGATATGAAAATACAACAAATCCAGCCTCTGCTTGATCCCTTGCTTTCTGATGTGGAAACTTTGCTTGAAAATGACCCGCGCGCCGATCAATTCCAAAAGCTGGGATCCATTCAAATGGTCGTCCATTCCCTTAAAAGGATGGTCAGCGATTCAGATTCGGCCCCGGCAAAGTAACTTTGGGCAGCTAAGCTGGAACTACTAAAAAGGACTCAGCGAGTAAACGCCGGGTCCTTTTTCTGGTTTTATTGGGTACTGTATCTCCGTTTTATACAATATTTTTTTGGCGTCGGTATTTATGGTCATAAATATCCTCAAAATGCTCGGCGTATTGGTCAATAATGCGATCCCACCGGTAAATTTCATCTATTTTTCTTCTATTCTCCGAAATCAAGTTTTGAAATTTCTCTTCTGATTTATCCACTTTTTGCAAATGCGCCGCTACTTCTAAATGGGATGTAAAGTACAGCGCGTCTTCTCCCAGAATATACCGGTTGAAGGGGTTGTCGTTGGCACAAATGAGGCTACTTGAGGCCATTGCTTCCAATAAAGACGGATTGGTACCTCCTACGGTATGGCCGTGAAAGTAAACATTAGAAAAATGTCGGAGGTTGTTAAGGGTTTGTAAGCTATAGATCCCTCCCACAAACCTGATGTTAGCGTTATCAGCAAATTTCTCTTTCAGGAAGGCACCGTATTTAGTTTCGTGTTTGCCGACTACCAGAAAGGGCTTGGCTACTTCCGATGCTGATACCCCTTTTAATATGGTATCAATACTATTTTCAGGTTCAAGCCGCGCAATAAGCATACTGTACTCGTAGGGATCAAGTCCATAGGGTTCAAGCTCACTTACATCCGGGTCGTTAAACAAATGGGCACCATAGGGTATGAATACTGACCTAACTTTGTACTTTTCCTGGAGGTAATCCTGTATACCAATGGAGTCAGAGATAAGGTAATTGCTTTGCTTCACGGCCAACTTTTCGGCTTGTTTCAGAAACTGCTGTACGGGTTTTGAAAACTTGGTCCGGCGCCATTCCAAACCATCCATGTTGGTAGTCAGAATGTACTTATCAGGTACCAGGTTCCCCCAAACCGAGCTACTGGTATAGCCCAGTTGTAAAATAATATCAAAATCCCGCTTGCGGACATCCATGATACAATTGAAATCATAAAAGAACTGACCAACGGTACCCATTTTACCTTCGGGGTCCTGGGCATGGATAATTTTTACCCCTTTCCATTCCTTTTCCTGGTACGGATGCGAGTGTGAATTATAGACTGTTACCTCAAAGCCCTTTTTTATTAATCCCAGCGCCAGGTACTCGGCGGCCTGTTCAAACCCACCGTAGTTATTGGGGATTCCTCTTGTTCCAATGATCGCAAGTCGTATCATGCCTTATATTTAAAATTACTGATTCAGCTCCGTATTTTTTATTTATCCCGATCAAAAGTCTGGTTATCCTCCGGTGGGTACTTTATTTTTTAGTCCATAAAGTAGTCATTCACTCTGAAGCTCAGGCTCAACAAACAGGGATTTCATGGCAGTAGTAGTATCCCTGAGCATTTCAATCAGGTTTTCCTGTTCCGGTGTCGGACTGCTTTGGCTTAACATGTCTATTTCATTCAGTACCGTATCAACCAGTGGTACCGCCAGCATGAGCCGGTCATTACTCTCCTCAAGGTGTATGTTTGCCAATCTTAATTCAAAATGCGCCTGCACTAACTTTGCCAGTGACCTCAGCGAAATCTTCTTTTCCTCACTGAGCTGACGAGGCTGGGTGTCAATAACACATAGCGCGCCTATTGGCTGACCATCGGAATCAACCAGAGGCATGCCGGCGTAAAAAATTATCTGGTGTTCTCCGGACACCAATGGATTATCGTGAAATCGGTTGTCCTCCCGGGCGTCGGGTACCATAAATAACTCCTGAGGATCAAGGATAGCGTGGGCGCAAAATGAAAGTTCCCTTTCAAATTCTTTGAGTTTGGTACCCCGGGTTGACTTGTTCCACTGCCGATTCTCATCAACCAAACTCAGTAAGGAAACGGAGGTTCCGCATATTTCGGCCGCAATTTTTGTAATATCGTCATACATTTCCTCCGAAACCGTATCGAGGAGCTGGTATTTTTTTAACGATTTTAATCTTTCGGCTTCGTTTTCTGGCTTAGGGGCTGACTGCATAGGTCGGTAATTGTAATGATTATAAAATCTGGTCTATTTGAATGCATTAGTATTTAAATCTGAAACAGAGTACCCAAATCTCCGGTATATGAATTTTTAACTATCCCTATTTTCTAGTACAATTTTATAGGCCGCCAGCGTTTGCTCGGCGGCGTGTTGCCAGGTATAATTTGCCAATATGTACTCCTTAAGTTGAGGGACTACGGGTTCCCGCCAGGCTTTAAGTACCGCCTCCCGAATGGAAGAAATATCATCCGGTTCGCAGTAGTAAGCCATATTCTGAAAGTACTCTTCAGTATCACCCTTGCGGGTAATAACCAGGTTACAATCCAGTACGCCCGCTTCCAGGGAACTCAGTCCGGTGGTTTCAAACCAGCTCGGCAATACATGTACCCGGGCCGCTTGGTAGAGCGAAGCCAGCTCATGGTGGTGGATATGGTCAATAAACTTTACATTACCGGCACTGGCTCCCAGTTGCTTACACTGGTGATAGTAGTCAATGTGGTTGGGGGAAGGTTTTCCAATAATGGTCAGGTGCAGGTCAGTCCCCTGCAGGGCTTTGATGAGGTTCAACTGGTTTTTTCGCCCCTCAATTCTACCCACACAAAGTACGTGATCCTTAAAATCATTATTGGGTTCTATGGAATTGTTAAATAAGGCCGGATCAATGGCGTTCACCACCTTCTGGTACCTTTGATTTACCTTATACAGATCCACAAAACGCTGGTATTCACTGTGGGAATTGGGAAGCAGCATAGCGGCATTCTCAGCAAGGTACTTGATTGACTGGTGCTGTCCGTGCCGGAGGTAGTACCCTGACTTTATCTTTTCCTTGTTTTTTACGCTTCGCGCCAGGGTTTTAATGTACTCAATCTGGTCCCGGTCAAAAACGCTGTTCATTACTTTGAGTACACCTCCCCGGTTTTTCTTCTCGTACTCAAAGTAGTCGACGAAAATGGTTGAAATGACGTAGGGTTGGCTGGTACTCTGGACGTGGGGAAGAATGTCATCTGGTCGAATAATATTGAAAAAATGCAGCAGGTCGTAGTCGTTGTACTTTAGATGTTCATTACTGAGTTGTATGTCTACCTGCACGCCCAGCTCGCGGAGGTACTTTGCCGTCATTTCTATCTGGGTGGTATCTCCCCCCGGTGAACTAAACAGCGTACTCCTGGCAATCATTAATATCTTCATACCAAATAAATCAAGTACTTATATGCTGAGGGTTGGGCCACTTAGATTTTCAGTTAACATCCAGGGGAATAAAAAACGAGAACTGCGTAGGCAATGGTCAAGGTACTATTTTATATTAATTCCCGGATAAATAACCAAGGGAATACTGCTGATTAATTTTAAAATAGGCTCTTTGTTTTTGATCAGGAGTATAGGAACCATACACCAGGTAAGCAAAGAGCATGGCAAAGGCCTTCGCAACTTTAAGACCATATTTTACCTTACTCTGCTGTAAATCAATGATACGCTCCGACCGGCCGAGTTGAAAAGAATATGTAAATACATACTCTTTATTAAGTTTATTGTTTATTTTATGGTAAACAATCAGCCCCGGATCGTACCAGATGTTATAGCCCAGGTTCTTGGCCCGGTCCAGGTAATCAATCTCTTCTCCTCCCGTGAGTGTATTCCCTTTTCTACCCAATTCAGGATTATACCAGCCGATTTTAAGGGCAGCGTCCTTTCGCATGGCGTAGTTTGCACCCATTAATTTTTTGGTGAGAATACGTTCGTTACCCAGATCAAAAATACTTACCAGGTAATAAAACTTCCGGGGAAGCCACGGAGGTACCTCCACTTTAAAGGGCAGTACTTTGCCACCCGCTATTTGAACGGAGGCATCACCAAATAGCGCATTGCCCCGGTCCAGGTAGTTGCTTTCTATGTCTATATCATCGTCCAGAAACACCAGTACTTCATTTTTTGCTTCTTCAATTCCTCGGTTTCTGGCGTGCGACAAGCCTTGTTTTAGCTCTTTATAGTACTTAAATACAGGTATATGCGCGTATTGCTGAGCCACCTGGGCGGTGCCATCCGTTGAATTATTATCCACCACAATCATCTCATACTCAAACCGGTTGCCAAAATGATTCCAAATTGATTCAATGGTTTCTTTTAAGTAATCAACTCTATTATAAGTACAGATTATAAGACTGAAGGTAGGCATTTTATAAGAGCGGACTTTCGGAAGTTTATATCACTGAATCATGACTATTGAATACTTAAAAGTAACTAAACATCCCATGAATACAACAATCAGGCCGGGAATTCATGGTGCTGTTTCGACCTGATTACCTTCTGCCAGATGTTTGTCGCATTTTTTGCGGACGTTACCCGAAGTACTTCCCTTAAGTACCAGCTACCTTATCCTTCAAATTACTAAGCTTACTATTTATCCTGCCTTTTCCTTTTAGGCGGGTATTCTCCCGGCTGCCTTCTCCAATATTTTTTAGTGCTTCCGGCCGTCAACACAGCAATCAAAATTAAAACACATTTTTCAAACTATCGGTCAGGATCATAAACCTTGATGACCGTTTACTAAGTTGACGGATTAATTCTGGTTTTTTATGAAAACAAGGCTTAATTTTTGTATAAAAATATTACTAAACGCACCCGAAACCTAACTTGTATCCCCTTGAAAAAAAATGTACGCCCGCTGAAAATTTCCTTGTACCTGGCGGCTGCCTGCGTTGCAATCGCCGGTTGCCAGACCTTGACCGAGCCGGTCAATGAAAACATTAATTCAGCCCTGGAATCTGCCCGGCTCACGAATAGAATTGTTTCAAAAGCGCTACGAACCGCAACCGTAGAAAGTACTCCTGATTACGACATTAATGAAGCTACCCTGTTAAACTCTGGTTGGAAAAAAACCTTTGATGATAATTTCGATTCTTCTCCGGCTAATGCTAACTCCCAATGGAATGTATGGGTAGGCGGCGCTTTTAATAATGAGCTGCAAATGTACACCGCCGATGCCGAAAACCTGGATGTGATCGCTGACCCGGCCAACAGTGCCAATAAATGGCTTGTTATCAAGGCCGTTAAGGAAAACGTTACCGGGCCCAGGTACCGGCAGGATGTAGATGCTACCCCTACTGACTTTAAGTTCACTTCGGCCCGCCTAGAATCAAAGTCCCGATTTACCCCAACCCGAACCGAAGGTCAGGTCAGGATGATGGCGCGCATCAAACTACCTTCTGGTTATGGCATCTGGCCTGCCTTCTGGGCGTACGGAGACAAATGGCCCACTAACGGAGAAATTGATATCCTGGAGGCCCGAGGTCACAAGCCCAATGACTACCAGACCAACTATTTCTATGGTCGAAAAGCTAACCAGAATCTGGTTGAAAATCAGGAAACCTACCTTAACACCCCCAACAGCCTACAGGAAAGCTGGCACGTCTACGAAGTAATATGGACAAAGGAATCCCTGACTTTTTTACTTGATGGTAATGTAGTGGACGTAAAAACCGGTGGCTACGTACCCAATCTTTTTGGAAAGTTAGAGATGCTTACCCTGAACATGGCCGTGGGTGGAGATTTCTTCTGGGAAGAAGGTAGTATACCCACCGCTGACCAGATTGAGATTGGCCCAAACGACGGAGTTATGCTGGTAGACTGGGTAAAGGTTTTTGTGAAGAAATAAGGACATAATATTCTGGGCGGGAAGGGATCGACTGATGTTGTCCCTTCCCGTTTTTTAAAACCTCTCTATTCAAAAAAGATAAAATTAAAGGGAGAAGTCTGGGCGGCAGAGTTGTAAATAGCCCGGTAAAAAAAGGCCAGCATCATTAGGGCAATGGTACTTCCCAGGACTACTTTGGGGATTTTTTCGGTAGCGCTGGCAAACAAGTAATAGCACAAAAAACTTAAAATCAAGACTCTGAAATTGAGCAGGTAGTCATTGGTCCGGGCCAAAATGAAATTATCGTAAACGATACGATCCATAAAAGCCCCGAGGAAGTAGATGTTATAGTACTTGTAAAAATCGTATGATTTAAAGGTAGTTTTAAGCTCGTCGCTGTACCAGATGATGGACATATCCAGAATGAAGAAAAGGATGCGGGCGGTACCCGCCCCAACGGCCCCTTCCTCCGTAATCTCATACATATAATCCAGATTCTCTACGTAATACCCATAGCCAATCAGGGAAACAATCGGAGAAGCAATTTCCAGGGCTATGGCTAATATCTGGGAGGCAAAAACGGTAACAAACAGCAAAAGAGCTATTTGAACGTACTTGTTCTTGAACCAGTCGAAGCCCAGTAGTGGAAATAGGGCAATGGCAATAACAATGCTTTTGTGAAAGCTAAAACCGAGCAGGCAATAAAGCAGGGCCCGTAAGTACTGTTTATCGATAGCAAGGTTCAGAGCGTAAAAAAATAGAAAATAGGCCAGCGTCTGCCGCATAATGTTCATACTACTGAACATAAGCAGGTAGGTAAAAAAGAAGAAGATGTACCAGGGAATCAGAAAGGAGAATTTTTCCAGCGATTTATAGAAAAAAAGGATCTGTAAGAAAGCCAGAATTATAAAGAGAAAGGCATAATGGGCCCCTAAAAAGTAAAGAAAATAGTTGAGCCATTCGTAGCCAAATTCAATTTCGCGGGGATAGATCCCCGTTTGCTTTAATTCAAGGTACCATTCCAGATAGGCCTCATAATCGATACCAACGTAATACCGGCAGCCGATAATAAACGAATACAGGATTATAAGCAGGAGCAGATTTGCTCCCCAATAGTGATAGGGTTCGGAGGTTAGAAGTACGCTTTGCTTGTTGGTAGTAGTTTGAACCGAAGGCAATGACAACAGAATCATACCTACCATTAGCAGTGTATAGAATATATAGGTACCTGCCATCCTTAGATTTCCAAATTTTTTAGTGTAAGGTGAAGCATTCAGAAACTTGCCCAAAGTTATCAAACTACCCAGAGCATTTATCAGGCCGTACTGAGTCAGTAGGTTTATTTTTACGGATTTGCATAAAAAAGAACTGCCGCCGCAGCGACAGTCCTTTCTTATACCTAAGTCAATTAATACGGTTTAGCCTGGTGCGATTTTTCTTCGGCATCTTTCACCCCTTCGCTCGATTTTGCTGAACCAATGGGTCCGCCCGAATCATCCGTTTTCGGCAAGTTCTTCAATCCTTCCGCTACGCGACGGCCGTACTCTTCGTCACATTGGGTGAATAACTCAACCATGCGGTCCTGGATGTGCTTTTGCGCGGGTCCTAAAGTATTAACCAGGTTCCTGATCAGCTCCTCACGTTCCCAGTCCTCAAAAAGCCGGAAGCGTTCACCCGCCTGCTTAAAATCGTTCGTGCGCTCCAGGGGCTTTCTAACCAGCTTACCCTCAATTTGAGGATTGTATTCATTACCCTCGGCCGGTGCTTCTTTCAACCCGTTAAGAGAAGAAGGCTCATAGTTAACGTGCGGATTGGCACCCGGGGCCACATCTACGTGGTAGGCCATTTGCCCACCCCGCTGATTGGTAGCTACCCGTTTTTTGGGTGCATTAATGGGCAGGTGCAGGTAATTAGCCCCCACCCGGTAACGCTGGGTATCCGAGTAGGAGAGCGTGCGTCCCTGTAGCATTTTATCATCTGAGAACTCCAGTCCATCGACCAGAACCCCCGTTCCAAACGCGACCTGCTCTACTTCGGCGTGGTAGTCCTGCGGGTTACGATCCAGCACCATCCGCCCAACGGGCAGCCAGGGAAACTGGTCTTCGGGCCACAGCTTGGTATCATCCAACGGGTCAAAATCCAGTTCCGGATGGTCATCATCACTCATTATCTGTACCAGCAGTTCCCACTCCGGAAAGTCGCCCCGCTCAATGGCTTCATACAGGTCCTGAGTACCGTGGTTGAAGTTTTTGCCCTGAATCATTTCGGCTTCTTCCTGGGTCAGGTTCTTTATTCCTTGTTTGGGTTCCCAATGGTACTTAACCAAAACCCCCTCGCCGTTCTCATTGACCCATCTGTACGTATTTACGCCGGAGCCCTGCATTTGCCGGTAGTTGGCGGGTATACCCCAAGGTGAAAACAGGAAAGTAATCATGTGCATTGCCTCGGGCGTGTGACTGATAAAGTCAAAGATTCGTTCGCCGTTCTGGATATTAGTAACCGGGTCGGGCTTAAAGGCATGTACCAGATCCGGGAACTTCATAGCGTCGCGGATGAAAAAAACTTTCAGGTTGTTGCCCACCAAATCCCAGTTACCGTCTTCAGTATAGAATTTTACCGCGAAGCCGCGGGGGTCCCGCAGGGTTTCGGGCGAGTGCCCACCGTGAATTACCGACGAAAACCTGACAAAGACGGGCGTACGCTTTCCTTTTTGCTGAAACAGTTTGGCGCGGGTATAGTTGGACACCGGCTCATCACCTGCTGTACCGTAGGCTTCAAAATATCCGTGAGCACCGGCTCCCCTGGCGTGAACTACCCGTTCCGGAATCCGCTCCCGGTCAAAGTGGGTTATCTTCTCCAGGAAATTATAATTCTCAAGGGTAGCCGGGCCACGGCTTCCTACCGTCCGGATATTCTGATTGTTAGAAATTGGATGTCCCTGCCGGTTGGTTAGCGTGTGGTCATCCCCGCCTTGCTGCTGCCCGTTACCAGAATTGGATTCCTGACCATTTCCTGGCTTATTTTCTTCATTTTCCATACACACAAAGTTTTGTTTCTGACTCCTAATCAACATCCCGAAAAAAAAAGTGTTTTACAAAAACCGGATTTATAGTTAATTAAACAGATGTGGAAGCACCGGTACTTCGGGGTCATATCTTTATATCCAATGGAATTTGAAACCTGATTTTACTTTTTTCTCTAATCAGTGCTTTCAAAGAGTTTACCAAACAGGCACATAAGCTAACAGCCAGATTAAGAGGCTCTTTTGGAATCTTATCCACAATCCATTCACGTTTCTGTACAATTATTTTCCTTATTTGTCACTCATCTTCCATCTCCTCCTGGCTCATACCGGTTTAATACTGCTCTGGCTTTATGCCTCTGCCTACCCCAAAATACTTGATTTTGATTGCTTTTACCCATTTTTGGATGAAAGACCATTTCTTTCTTTTGATTTGGGTGGAGTTTACCCGTACCTGTTTGCGTATAATGGCACAGTATTTTTTAACTATATCATATAATACAAGTGTATTGTATAACCTTTAACTTATTTAAGCTATGCGATTTATAAGCACAAAAGCTCACGGAGCTTTGGATTATCTTACGGGACTCCTGCTAATCGCTTCGCCATGGTTATTTGGATTTAATAATGGAGACGAAGCACAGTGGGTTGCGATTGGTGTTGGTGCGGGGCTTCTGCTACTTTCAATCATGACAGATTATGAAGCCGGTGTAATGAAGACCGTAAAAATGTCTACGCACCTAACTATGGATGTTGTTGCCGGTATATTCCTGGCTGCTTCACCCTGGTTGTTCGGCTTTGCCGACTACGTATTTTTGCCACACCTGATTATTGGTATTATGGAAATTGGTGCCGGTCTGATGACCGATCGGGTACCTTATCACCACCACGAAATAAGCCACGGTCATAACCATTAATCTGGAATGGTAAACAAAAATCAAAATCAGGCAGCAGGCCTCGGACATTTGTCTGGGGCCCGCTGCTTTTAAGGGTATTGTGGTCCTTTTAGCAGCTACTCCTCCCGTACCCCAAAGTATAGCCCTAACCTTTTGTCACCGGAAAATTCCTTTCATAAATTTTTTCTCCCATATATATGATATATCATATACATTTAAGGTATTATTTTCAAATACGCCCGATGTTATCCCGTATCCTCTTCTATTCCATAGAAAAAGCCATCAAGCGCTACCGCCAGTTTGCCCAGGCCTCCCTTGAGCAGGCGGGCTTTAGCATTACGATTGACCAATGGCTCGTCCTGAATGTAATTCAGGAAAAACCCGACTCGACTCAACTGGAAATTGCCGAACGTACTTTCAAAGACCAGGCCTCCATTGCCCGAATAATTAATCTGTTGATTACCCGAAAATTGCTTAGCGTAGGTGGTCACCCCTCCGACGGACGCCGTAGCCAAATGGAAGTAACGGCCGAAGGAAAACAGTTACTTGATGACATTATGCCTACGGTACTTAGTAACCGGGCCATTGCCCTGCGGGGAATCAATGAAGAAGAAATTGCTCAACTACAGTACCTGCTCGAGAAGATTTTTAATAATTGTACCAATCAAAAATAGCCATGAAAAATATGTACATGAGTTGTCTGTTTCACCTGATTAGTTGGGTTCTGATCCTAGTACCCGGGGCAAGTACCCAGGCGCAGGGCTTGTCAACCCTAACCGGCCAGGTCGCTGACCCGGCCGGTGCAGCCGTGGAGTTTGCCACGGTTACCCTACACAGGTCTGCCGATTCCGTGGTTGTGAAGAGCGATTATTCTAATGAAAATGGTGAATTTAAAATGGCTGGCGTATCCGGAGGTAACTATTATGTACAGGTTTCTATGGTGGGCTACAAGCGCTTTATTTCAGCTCCGCTAGCAGTGACAGTGTTGCCTGGCGCTGAGGCAGGTACTTTGTCCGTCCTTAAAGTACCTGCTGTTACGCTGGTACCAGCCGGAAGTACCTCTCTCAAAGAGGTGACCATACAGACCCGTAAACAACTTTTCGAGCGGGAATCGGACCGGATAATTGTGAATATTGAGGGAAGTCCATTGGCTGCGGGGGCAACCTCCCTGGAAGTACTTGCCCGCTCACCGGGTATAACGATTGACCAGAACGATAACATCAGTATGCGGGGCCGGCAGGGGGTACTCGTTTTACTGGACGGAAAAATGATACCCATGACCGGTACCGAACTGGGAAATATGCTCAGGTCCATGCCCGCTGAACAGCTCGAAAAAATTGAATTAATTACCAATCCTCCGGCCCGGTACGAGGCAGCCGGTAGCGCGGGAATAATTTCGATTAAAACCAAAAAAGATACCCGACTGGGTACCAACGGCAGCGCCAACCTAAGCTACGGTCAGGGGCAGTTTGGGCGGTTTACCTCGGGAATATCCCTGAACAACCGGCAAAAGAAAATCAACCTGTTTGGTACCTACAATTACAGCAACCGCTCCGGATTTTCGGTGCTGGACCTCCAGCGTGATTTTTTTGTAAACAACCAGCTGGCCGGGAGCAGCAAGCAATACAACTACCAGGAAATGCCTCTGCGGTCTCATTCTTTCCGGGGAGGTCTGGATTATACCCTTTCAAAAACTACCATGGCAGGCTTTACCGTGAGTGGGCTGTCGAATGAAATCCTGGTAAATGGCACAAACGATACACGTACCTTTGACAGAGCCGGACAACCGGAAGCGGTATATACATCGGTAAACGAGCGGTCCATAAAGTCCCCCAACCTGGTGGCCAACCTGAACCTGAAGCACACCATGGGCAAGGGAGGAGAATTAACCACCGACCTCGACTATGCAAAGTACCGCAGTGAGCGACTTCAGGAGCTTACTACCCGCTTTACCTTGGGTGGTATTCCTTCTCCGCTGGTACTCAAAGGCGATCAAACGGGTCTGCTTACCATAAAATCCGTTAAGGCTGATTATTCCAAAGCCCTGCCCAAACAAACCCGCCTGGAAACCGGAGCAAAGCTCAGTTGGGTACATTCGGACAATGACGTACTGTTCGTCAATATACTGGAAGGACGCTCCCAGATTGACTCCGGAAAAACCAACCATTTTATCTACGACGAAAATATAATAGCGGGATATATCAATTTGAACAGGAAGTTTAAAAAGTCGACCGTACAAATAGGTTTACGGGGTGAGCAAACCAACGCCACCGGCCTTCAGGCCATTGGCGACGAAGGTTTTGACCGGCACTACTTCCAGTTATTTCCGAGTGCTTCTTTCAAACATTCCATCACTGAAAAGCACGAAGTAAGTATGTCGATGAGCCGCCGGATTGACCGTCCGTCTTACAACCAGTTGAATCCGTTCCGCTCCTACATTGATGCAACTACCTACGGGGCCGGTAACCCTTCTCTGCTTCCCCAGTTGAGCTACAACATGGAGGCTGCTTATACGCTTTTGCAAAAGTATACCGCCTCTTTCAGCTATACCAATACCAGTCACCCCCTGATCAGCGTGGTGCAGCCCGCTCCGGATGGCGATCGGCTGGTGGTATCAACGTTCAGAAACCTGACCCGCCAGCATTACTACGGGCTTACCCTGACCGCACCCGTGGAACCCGCCAAATGGTGGCGTATGTATAATAATGTGGTGGGGTACTACGGGGTATTTGTCGGCGATTTGGCAGGTACTTCCCTCAATGCCGGACTTCCCGCCTTTTCCCTGAGCAGTAACAGTACCTTCACCATCGGGAAAGGCTGGTCAGCCGATTTGAACGCCACTTACCAGTCGCGAGAACTCTATGGCTTCCTGACGGTAAGGCCCCTGGGACAATTGACCGCTGGCTTTCAGAAAAATTTATTCAATAAAAAGGGGCTTCTGCGCGTGAACGTTACCGATATTTTCTACACCAACCGGGTAAGGGCGACCTCTTCTTACAATAACTACGTGGAGCGATTTAACCAGCGACAGGACTCCCGGGTCGGTACCCTATCGTTTACCTATCGGTTTGGCCGGGAAACAGTACCTCCCACCCGTCGGAATATGGGTGGAGCAGAAGAAGAAAAACGCCGCGCAGGATAGGTTTGTCTATAGTTTAAAAGTAAAATGTTAGGTAGAGAGGATTTTGCTGTGGAGCAGAATCCTCTTTTTTCTTGGAAAATCTAATTGTCAAGATTTATTCAACCTATAATTCATAACAAAAGTATTAAACCAAGTTTAGGCTCTTTTATAAAAATGTTTAACATGGTTGCTCAGGTTACCAACTTCGGGTACTCCCTATATTTTCTTAGGAAAAATCAGGAACTCCGGAAGATCTGGTAAGCCCAAAGGGAGAAAAAATTTAAATATCAGGATTAGGTTTCCTCTATTTATATTTATTATTGTTGAACTTTAACAATAGGTTAAACAACATTGTAAAATAATCAGGATTTTCCTATGCTCAAATCAGCCCCGCTTCTACTGCTCCTGTTATTAATGAACCTGAGCTTTCTTTTCCTGGATCCTACGGCCATAACCCAGCCGGTACCTGTCGATGAGGTAGAACTTCGGATAGTACAAAACGAAGCAGAAGAAACTATCAGCATTTTCAGAAAGGGGGAAACATCCCCCATCCTGACCCAACACGCCAAGGCAAATTTCCGGCCCTACCTGCACCCCCTGGTGGCCCCCGACGGTAAAGGTACCTTAACTGAATATAGCCCCGGTCACCATAAGCACCAAACCGGCATATACTGGGGGTATACCCGGGTAAACGGACGCGATTATTTTCATCATCCCGAAGGAGATTACTGGCAAAGGGTATCCGCCAAAGTACTGGAAACAAAAGGCAGCGAAGTAAAATGGCAAACCGTTTATAACCTTCTCGATTCCACCGGGCAGGCCGTCCTTACCGAAACCCAGACCTGGTCCATGCGACAGAAAGATGGCAGATATTTACTGGACCTGGAATGGAATGGAGAAGCTAAAACGGATGTGACCATTGGCAAATATGACTACGGCGGGCTGTTTGTACGGATGCCCTGGAAAGCCGGTATCAAAGGTGAAGTAGTCAATGCCGCCCGCCAGCGCAATGAAAAAGCCGAAGGGCAGCCTGCCATGTGGGTAGACATTGCCATGCAGGTAGAAGGCCGCGATGACCTGGCGCATATTGCCATTTTTGACCATCCTGAAAACAAAGGGTACCCCCAGACCTGGCGGGTTGACGGTCAGCTGGGAGCCGGTCCGGCCCGCGCCAGAAAAGGCGACTGGCACATTAAAAAAGGAGAAACCGAAGTGATTAAGCATCAGCTGGTGGTATATACCGGGGTGCTCAATGACGTGGAACTTACCGGCATTTTTGGAGAATTCATTGGAAACAAGGGTACCTATAATACCGCAGCTTTGTGGGCCATAGCCCAAAAGGAGGGCCGGGAAGCCAAATTTCTGAACGCGCAGGAGGCCGTAGCCGCCATGACCGTCAAGGATGGGTACCAGGTCAACGTATGGGCCTCCGAACCCATGATGACCCAACCGATGGCCTTTTGCTGGGATGACCGCGGCCGGCTCTGGATTGCCGAAAACAAAGATTATGAATCGAGGGGTAAAGGTTTTTCTAACGCGGGCGACAGCCGAATCCTGATTTTGGAAGATACCAATGGCGATGGTACGGCCGATAGCCGGAAAGTGTTTCTGGAAGGTATCGCCTTTCCTGCAGCCCTGGCGGTAGGTTTCGACGGGGTGTTTGTGGGTGCGCCGCCCAATTTGCTCTTTGTACCCGATAAAAATAAGGACGATAAAGCGGATTTGGACGCGATTGAGGTACGACTTACGGGTTGGGGTATTCGTGACCGGCACGAAACGTTGAATAGTTTCCATTGGGGCCCCGACGGTTGGTTGTATGGCCTGCAGGGCTTCGCCACTCCTTCCAAAGTAGGTAAGCCCAAAGGAAAAGGTAAACTCTACAAACACAGGGATGCCTTTCCGGAAGATATACTGGAGGGCGACGGGGTAGATATTAACGGAGGCGTATGGAGGTACCACCCAACCAGGGATATTTTTGAAGTAGTTGCCCATGGATTCAGTAATCCGTGGGGAATTGATTACAACGCGAAAGGGCAGCTCCTGATGACTGCCTGCGTTATTCCGCACCTTTGGCACGTAATACCCGGGGGGATTTACCACCGGCAGGGCGGGCAGCACTTTAATCCGTATGTATACGAAGATATAAAAACCATTGCCGACCACAGCCACCGTTCGGCCCACGGGGGAGCCCGGGTGTACCTTTCCGATGCCTTTCCCGAGGCGGAACGGGGTAAGCTGTTTATGGCTAATATCCATGAGCATGGCGTGCTATCGGATGTACTTCAACCCAGGGGTTCAGGATACAGCGGAAAGCACAGTGATGATTTTATGATGGCGAACAATGCCCAGTGGGTTGGATTTAGTATGGAGGTAGGTCCCGAAGGGGGTCTTTACGTACTGGACTGGCACGATGCCGATATCTGCGGCTCGGATGTACTTAATTCAGAAACGGGACGGATTTTCAGGATAATGCCCAAGGTTTCCCAGGCGCAGAACTGGAAAGGACGATACACGGACCTAAACGCCATGACCGACGCCCAGCTGGTTGATTTACAAACTTCCCCCAGCGAATGGCACGCCCGCCGGGCCAGAATTATTTTACAAAACCGCGCCTGGAAAAATTCATTAGCTAAAGGTACCCACGCCAGCCTTCGTAAACTATACCAGGGTGATTCCCCGGCAGATTATCGTTTGCGTGCTTTCTGGACACTGAACGTAACAAAAGGTCTGGACGGAAAGGCCCTGCTGGAAGCCCTGAATGACAAGGATGAATACGTCCGCTCCTGGGCCATTCAGTTTCTGTGTGAAGATAAAAAGCCAACGGCCGAGGCACTGGAAAAATTCAACCTGATGGCCCGGTCCGATAAATCTGCCGTGGTGCGGTTGTATCTGGCGTCGGCCTTACAGCGTATTGAACCCGCTAAAAGATGGGCCTTAATAGCGGCTCTGCTGACGCATCCGGAAGACGCGCAGGATCACAACCTGCCCAAAATGATCTGGTATGGTATGGAGCAAATCGTGAAGGAAAATCCCGCCCGGGCACTGGCCCTGGTAAGCCAAAGCCAGATTCCAATGGTGGCCCAGTTTACCGCCAGGCGCTGCGTCGACGCCGATGCCATTGACCCACTGGTAGCTTCCCTCACCAGTCTGCCAGTAGCCCTGACCAGTCTGCTGGAAGGAATGCGGGACGGATTGGAGGGGAGAAATGATTTTAAAACCCCCGCCAATTGGAATAAGGTCAGGGAGCAATTGGAAAAACAGGGCAAAACGACCGCTGAACTGGTCCAAGGAATATCCCGTCAGTTTGGGGATACCGAAGCTGCCCAGAATAATCTGGCTACTCTGAAAAATGAGAAACTATCCGCCGATCAACGTCGCAGGGCCATTCAGGCCCTGGCGCAACAACAGCGCCCGGAACTGGTAAAGGTACTTCCTGCCCTGCTGGATGATTCCAGCCTTCGGCTGGAAGCCATCCGGGCCATGGCCGGATTCGACAGTGAACCCCTGGCCAAAGGATTAATAGACCGCTACGCCTCGTTGGCACTGGCTGAGAAATCGGAAGCCATCCAGACGCTAGCTTCCCGTTCCAGGTCCGGTTGGTTGCTAACCCAGGCTATATCAAAAGGTATCATCCCCAAAAAAGATATACCGACCTACACCGCCCGACAGCTGCGCCGGGTGGTGGGGAGTGGCTTTGTGGAGGTGTGGGGCCCAATTGACCACGTAGCATTTGACGAAAAAGCGTATAAGAAGTACCGTACCCTGCTTAACGATAAAGCTATTTCCGCTGCCAGTCCAAACCAGGGCAGACTGGTTTTTCAGCGTACCTGTGCTCCCTGTCATACCCTGTACGGGGAAGGCGGAACCCTGGGACCTGACCTCACGGGCTCCAATCGCTCCAACCTGGACTATTTGCTGGGGAATATCCTCGACCCCAGTGGTGAAATACAGGATGATTACAAAATGGTGGTAGTAACCACCCGCGATGGCCGTACCTACGTAGGGAATGTATCAAAGGAAACGGACCGGCAGCTAACCTTACGAATCGTAGGGCAGGAAGCGGTAGTACTTAATAAATCCTCCATTCAGACCCGGGAAGCGACCCCGGCTTCCATGATGCCTTCGGGACTACTGGATGCTTTATCGGACAAGGAAGTTTCTGAGTTAGTGGCATATTTAAGAACCGTAAAGCAGGTTGAACTACCGAAATGATTATTGACTGAATAATCATACTTTTTTTAGTAAAATCGGTGTTTGATGTAAGGGTAGAATCCAATCACATTTGTTTTTGATTGGTATATCCTTTACTGAAAGAAGTCAACTGTATGAATTGCAATAATAATACAACATTAAAAAGTACCCTGTTTGGCACCCTGACAATCCTGGTTTGTTTGGGTTGTGGTACCGGGCAGGAGAAAAAAGGAGACAGTACAAATCTGGCCGTGGAAGAAACTCCCACGGCTAAGGGCGATACGAGCAACATGGTCTGGATAGAAGGAGGTACCTTCCTGATGGGCAATGACGAATTTCCGGATTCACGTCCGGTACACGAAGTAAAAGTAGCTGGCTTTTGGATGGACCCCCACGAAGTGACCAACGCCGAATTCGCTAAGTTTGTTGAAGCTACCAACTATATAACGGTGGCCGAAAGACCGCTTAATCCGGCCGATTTCCCGGGTGTCCCGGCGGATAAGCTGGTACCCGGTTCTGCGGTATTTACGCCAACGGCTCAAAGGGTATCGCTGGATAATCCGCTGCAATGGTGGACCTATGCACCAGGTGCCAGTTGGCGGCAACCCGAAGGTACCGGAAGTAGTATCATAGGCCGGGAAAATCTTCCGGTAGTACACGTCAGCTTTGAAGATGCGGTGGCCTACGCCAAATGGGCCGGCAAGCGACTACCTACCGAAGCAGAATGGGAGTATGCCGCGCTGGGTGGACAGAAAAATAGTACTTACTACTGGGGTGAAGAATTAAAGCCACAGGGCAAATGGGTCGCCAACATATACCAGGGCAACTTCCCCGATAGCAATACCCAGGAAGACGGATTCGCCGGAGCGGCTCCGGTAAAGTCATTCCCGGCCAATGGGTACGGGCTGTTCGACATGGATGGCAACGTATGGGAATGGTGCAGCGACCTCTACCGCCCCGATTATTACGCCAATTCTGCCAAAGAAAATCCCAGGGGTCCCTCCAGCAGCCACGACCCGGACGAGCCCGGAACCGTCAAATATGTCCAGCGGGGAGGTTCCTTTCTTTGCAGCGACCAGTACTGCGTGCGTTATAAAGCGGGCAGCCGGGGAAAAGGCGAAGTTAGCAGCGGTAGTAATAACCTCGGCTTCCGTTGCGTAATGAACAGGTAAATTTATTTGGGCACCTTTCCGTTCGGCCCAACATGAGGGTATCTTCAATCGAAAAAAACATTATGACCATCTAACGGAAACTTCGCAAACAGATGGACGAGGCCGTCCGGGAAATGCCCTTGAAAACCTGGGTTTAGGAGGGAACATCTGGTAGTTTACTGAAAACCGGTGACCTAAACTTTTACTAACCGTTCAACCCGTTGGCACTGGCCCAATCAGAGATCGTTGCCATTTTCTGGAATAAAAGGCTGCCCCCAGATAACAATTGAAAAAAAGTGGCCGAGATTAGAGGTAGAAGCCCTATTTTGTCGTCCGTACAGAAAGAATAGCCGCTTATTTCCTACCCGCCTTAGGTTGTACACAACCCGCAAAAGCGGGAAGAACAGTATACTTGGGAAACGGTGGCCTTCTCTTATACACAGTAAGACTAGAAAAACTTTAAAATGACGCAGCAGACCTACAAAACGTCTAACTCCTCCCACTCCTACGTGGATCTGAAATCGGTAATTGATACCAGAAACCTCAGCTGGCTCCAGTATACCACCATATTTATCTGTTTTCTGATGAATATGCTGGATGGAATGGATGTATTGATTATTTCCTATACCGCCCCCTCCATTGCCGCCGAATGGACCATCAGTTCCGAAACGCTGGGTTTGGTATTCAGTGCCGGATTATTAGGCATGACCGCCGGGGCCATGTTCCTGGCGCCAAAAACGGATATTATTGGACGTAAGCCCATGATTTTACTGAGCGCCATTCTTATGGCAGGCAGTATTTTCGCCACCGCCTACGCCAATTCAATCGTGCACCTGGTTATCTTCCGTTTTATCAGCGGACTGGGTATCGGTTCCATGCTGGCCAGCACGCCTGCGCTTACTTCGGAGTATACGCCCAACAAAACCAAAGACTTTTGGGTCAGTCTGGTTATCAGTGGCTATCCCTTGGGCGCGTTCCTGTCCGGCCTGGTGGCCGCCTCGGTTATTCCTACCTACGGCTGGCGAACCATGTACCAGGTAGCTGGTGTTGCCACGGCCATCACTATTCCTCTTATTTACTTTCTGCTGGCTGAGTCCCTGGATTTTCTTTACAAAACCCAACCCAAAAATGCGTTGGTGAAGTCAAACCGGATCCTCAGCAAAATGGGTCTGGATCCGCTTACCCACATGCCTGATGTCAAAAAGGAGGCTGTGAAGGTATCGTCCTTTAATTCCCTGTTTACTGATGGCCGGAAAGGAGCAACCATTGGTTTGTGGGTCGCCTTTTTTATGTCGTTCGTTACACTTTACTTCCTTACCAGCTGGATTCCCAAGCTGGCCGCCAACACCGGCCTGAGCCTTGAATTGGCTATTTACGCCGGTACCGTATTCAACCTGGGTTCCTTTGCCGGTATACTCACGCAGGGTTACCTATCCGGCCGGTTTGGCCTACGGAAGGTAATAGGTACTTTCCTGATCATGACCGCGCTGCTCATGTTTACATTTAGTGCATTTTCGGGCTCTATTCTGGTACTGGTACTGTTTGGTTTAATTGGATTTGCCATCCAGGGAGGCTTCGTGGGCCTTTACTCGGTAGCTGCTCGTATATACCCTACCGAAGTACGTACCACTGGCATTGGTTGGGCAATTGGGGCGGGGCGTATCGGGGCGTTGGTGGGCCCGTTGCTGGGCGGATTACTAATTGGAATGAACGTTTCCACGACCATCAACTTCCTGATCTTTGCCATTCCTGCCATCGTGGCTGGTATTGCCACCTATATGATTAAATCCAAAGATGTAAGCTGATCGATCTGCTTCAGAAATATCATAAATCATATATGAGAAATTCGCCCTGCGCGGCCCTTAGGGGCACCGGGCAGGTACCTTGAAATCTTTATTGCCGGGCGGCGGTTAAGTAGGTGAGAAGTAACAGCAAGGCCAGTACCATGGAAATGACCAAAGAAGAGTTTGACGAACGTTTTGTAGAAACCCTGGACGCGTTATTGGTTTCGATGGCGGAAAGCCCGGAAATAGACGTAAACAAATTTTATAACATGACCTGTATCCTGGAAAACCTGCGTTTTTTCAGTCCGGTCTTGTTTGCCACGATACAGAACGCCCGCCAATAATAACTGAGGCTGAATAGGGAACTATCCGGCCTCAGTTGATTTTTAAACCTCGCTGTCGGAATAGCTGACGGGAAAACTAATACTGAACCGCGTTCCTTTCCCTTCAATAATTTCTATTTCCATTTTCGCCTTTAACAGCTCACTCAATCGCTTTACGATAAACAGACCAATACCCTCGCCGGAGGAAGAACTTCCGAAACCAAAAATTTCCTCCTGACCGTCGTCTTCAAAGCCCATATCCGGGGAATCAGACGTTAGTCGGGCAAGTACCTTATCGGGTAAGCCGGGGCCGGTATCGGCAACTGTAAGTACCCAACGTGTCTCCTTTCGTTCGTCTTTTTGCTGGGTCCAGCTTACCTTCACCTCCCCCTTGCGGGAGTATTTAATGGAGTTAAGTACCAGGTTCTGGGCAATCCGCCTGACCTTGACCGCATCTCCTTCCACCAGTAGAGATTCCGGACCTTCATTTCCTATCCGAAGCCCTTTTTCCTGTGCCAGCGGACCGGTACTCTCACAAAGTTCAAGCAGTAATTCGGCTACGTCAAACCGGGCAATCTGCAACTTTTCCTGTCCCGACTCGAGGCGGGAAAAATCCAGTAGCTGGTTCACCATGTGGGTTACCTGGCGCAGATTGCGCTGTAGCAAATCAAGGGTCTGGGTTCGCTCCTCGTCACTGTCAACTATATTCAAAAGGGAGGTAGCGCCCACAATAACGCCAAAACTACCCCGCAGGTCATGGGAGGTAGTTCGCAGAAATTCGCCCCGCTTCCGCACATGCTGACGCATCTGTTCCAGCGACTGAATGGTTTCGTTAGAACGCTCCACCTCCCGCATCCAGCGCTTTTGCTGCTGCTCGGCTTCCCGGAGGCTTGTAATGTTGAGACCGGTGATTACCACCCCGTCCTCCTGCTGAATGACCGAAATACCCAGCCAGTAGTCTTTTCCGTGGCGGGTACTCTGGCGCTCTTCGTAGAGCTGCCGGCCAGTTTGTAGTACCTCATTCAGTACTTCGAACGTGCGCTCCTCCCAGAGCCGGGAGGCTATTTTTTTCTGGGAGGTACCCAACAGCTTTCCAATGGGCCTTTGCAGGTAGGTGGCAAACTTTTTATTACAGACCGCCAGGCTGAAATCCACTACATTTCCCTCCTGATTTCGTACCGCCTTAAAGTACCCGATTTGGGCCGGGGAGCTTTCCAGTACTATCTGCATGCTTTCCGTTAATTTCCTTAATTTATTCTCCCCTTCAACCACCTTCGTTACATCCAGGTCAATGCCCAGTATACTTACCGGCTGCTGATTTTCATCGTAAATAGATTCGGTATTGATACGGATCCATTTTTCCTTTTTATCCACCTTTATCCGGAAGGTTTCTTCGGGGGGTGCCATGCCGGACCGCATGTGCTGGCTTAATCTTTCAACTGCTTTTCGGTCGGCGTCCAGTACATATTCATAGTAGGTATCCAGCGAAACCGGGCTACCCTGCTTCAGGCCAAAGAGGCGGTACATCCCTTCCGACCAGGTTAGTTGATCGGTGGCTATTTCGTACTCCCAGCTACCAATACGGGCCACCTCCTCCGACTGCCGGAGTATCTGGTACTGCTTAATGAGATTTTGTGTTCGCTCTGCCACCTGCTGCTCAAGTACCTCATTAAACTCTATAATTTTTTGCTCTGTCTCTTTTTGTTCGGTTATATCAAGAACAAACTCAACGCATTCATTTTCGCTTAACCGTTTCCCGGCAAAAAGGCCCCACCACCTCGAGCCATCCGGCCGAATGTATTGTTTTTCGTAAGGGGTATTTTGCCACCTGGTTAAAAACTCCTCCCTTGATTTAAGCGTTACTTCCATGAATTCTGGTGGCGTCAATTGGTCCCAGCGCGCTTTACCACGTACAAAATCTTCTTTGGCAAAACCACTCATTCGTTCAAACGCTCTGTTTGCATCATGGATACCTCCGTCCAGGTCAAAATAAATTACCCCAACCGTTTCGATTGAAATTGCCTTTTGCAAACGTTCTTCTGACTGCCGCAAGGCTTCCTCGGCTTTTGCTCTTTCTACCGCACTCCAGGTACGTTCTGCCATCTCTCCCACTAAGGCTACCTCAATGGCTGTCCACGTTCTGGGTAAGCATTGCGTGAGGCAAAGAATGCCAGCAGGCTTACCGTTTTTGATGACTGGTACATCCACAAAGGAAATTTTTTGCAGGTCAATACAGAGCTGCCGCAGGTTATCGTCCAACAAGTCCGTTGTATTAGAGTCTTGAACCACAATAGGATGCCCGGCATCCAGCACGGATTTGAAGAGGGGCATGCTGCTGAGCGAATAGGATGCCGCTATCGAAGGCAAGCCTTCCTTTGAGGCATCCTGCCGGATACTGGCCGTATCATTCTCAATTTCACAGTAATAGCACCGGTCTGCGCCAAAAAAGTGCATGGCGAGGCGGGTAGCCACGGCCTGAATTTCGAACGGGTCTGATACAGGACGCAACTCATCGCTTAATTGAAGTAAAAATGCCTGTCGCTCTTCACTTTCACGCAGAATTGACTCTGCTTTTTTTATTTCGGTAATGTCTTCAAAAGAAATAATAACCCCGTCACCCAGCTTAACCGTTGTGATATTAAACCAGTTGTCAAGGTGCTCAAAGATGTAACGCAACTGGTACTGATGCGGCTCTCCGGTTTCCACTACACATTTTACCACCTCATGATAGTCGGTACCCCTGAAACCAGCGTGGACTTCGGAATATAGTTTCCCTTCCAGATCATATCGCTTGTTGACTCTTTTGGTGGCCTGGTTAGCAAACAGGTATTCCATGTCCACCAGTTCACCCTCTTTGTTTCGTACGCTTTTAAGTACGCTCAACCCATTAAATGACACATCAAATACGGATTGCAACAGGTCCCTGTTTTGCTGCAACTCCTGCTGGGTTGTTTTTAGGTCAGTAATATCCTGGAAAACAACCACCACTTCCCGGCTGGCCTCATCACCAACCTTTGTGATGTAAAGGTCAAACCATTTTTGATCCGGCTCCGAGTATTGTGTCAGCCGTTTGCTTTCACCGGTAAGCGCCACCTCACCCGAAATTTGAAACCAAAAACTTTCATAGGCCGGATTGATTTCTTTGAGCGTCTTTCCGGTGAAGCTCATTCCGATAATGCGAACAGCCGCCGGGTTTTCTTCCAGGTAACGGATATCAATAGCCTTGTTGTCTTCATCGAAAATAACTTCACTCCGATAAAACCCTTCATCAATAGAGTTGAAAAGGGTAAAATATTTATCTGTCGCTTTTTGCGCCAGCTCCTCTTTCATTTGTAGCAACTGCTGTTCGGCCGCTTTTCTTTCTGTGATATCCTCGGTGGAAACCACAACCCCCTCACCCATTTTAGTGGCTACCGTGCGAAAGGTAGCTTTCATGCCATCACCATCGAACTGGTACTCCTGGTCGAAGGTTTCTCCGGTGTGAATGACCCGTATAAACGCTGGTAAAAGAGATTCGCGGGAACTGGGGAACAGTTCAGAATAACGGAAACCTACCAGATTACCAACACCGGATATTTGGGTAGTTACCTTATTTGAATAGGTAAAAATCAAATCAATGATGTTGCCGTTTTCGTCCCAAAGCGGTTTAAAAGCCGAAATGCTTACTGTTTGCGCTTCGGCTATGCCGTTCAACAAGGCCTGGCCTTCGCTGATGGCTTCTTCCGCTCTTTTCCGTTCAGTTTCATCCTGTATTGTAGCCAGCAACTTTTGGGCATTTCCTGCGTCGTCGACTACCACTATTCCGTGCGCGTGAATGAGCCGCATTTCTCCTTCCGGAGTAAATATACGCCGGTAGTAGGTGTACGGCTGTTTGTTTTCGACGGCCTTTTCAAGTACCTGTCTTACGGAAATAATATCTTCCGGGTGCGAGCGGGATTCAATAAATTCAATCGAAGGCTGAAATGAGTGGGGCTCTTCACCAAACAGGCGGTACATATTATCCGAGAACCGGAAGTTCATGGTGGCAAGGTCAGCTTCGTAGGTACCCATACCTCCCACTATTTCCGCTTTATTGAAGATAGCCACGGTTTTGGTTAACTCTATTTCCGCCTTTTTGCGGTCATTTATGGGCTGGCAGGAATAAATCAGGCCATCTTCGTGCCTGACCAGCGATACATCCATCCACATATCCAGGCCATCCAGGCCGTACCAGCACTCAAACCGGCTGGACTTCCCGGTTTGGTAAACTTCGATCATCCGTTCCCACAACTCGTGGGTACGGTACCCCGGCAGGCTGTCACTTATTTTGCGTTGGGGACCTATTTTTCCCTTTTTCCCCACCTTCCAGGAGTTTTCGCTGTTGCTGAGAATAACCCGGAAGTCCTCCACCTGTCCGGCGGGGTCAACCACGGCTTTCAGATAGTTAATCTGCACCTGCACCCCCTGAAACACATCCTGAAAGAGTTTCGAGGTTTTTTGAGCTTCTTCCTCCGCCCGCTTGCGATCCGTAATGTCTTCTATGGTCAGTACCAGGCCGTCTTCCAGTTTAACGGCAATAAGCCGGAACCAGTTACGGTAGCCCTTTCCGGTAAAGTACCTTTCCAGATCCGCCGCCTCCCCCGTTTCTACCACCCGTTTGTAAATATCAAACAGGCCATAGTTCCCATCCACCGGATTCAGCTCCAGGTACCTTTTACCAACCAAACTACCTCCGGCCACGGTTTCGGCCACTTTATTCTGCAATTGGTACTCAAAATCAACAATATCACCTTTTCCGTTTCGAACCGACTTCAGGACAATCATTTCAGAAAGTGCTCCGTTGAAAACCGCATCCAGCAGCCATACACTTTCAATGATTTCCTCGTAGGCCTGTTTCATGTTCGTCAGGTCCTGAACCGTACCAAACACCTTTACGGGTTTCCCCCGCTCGTCGGTGAGTACTTCGGCCCGGCGGTGTACGTAGCGAACAGCGCCGTCGGGCCGCACCACCCGGTGGAATATGTCCAGCGGCGCGCCCATGGTATGCGAAACCCAAATCTGTTCCCGCAGGGCCTTCTGGTCTTCGGGATGGATATAGTTGAATAGCCGGTCCACGACAAATTCCCCGTTCTCGGGTTCCAGTCCGTGAATCCGGTAAAACTCATCGGAACATATCATGGTATTGCCTGGCAGCGGACGCTCAAAGCTCCCGATATGACCCAGTACTTCGGCATTCATCAGGCGCGCGTGTTCGGAAATCAGCATTTCGTGCGTCTCTTTTTGCTCCTGAATGTCGGTTATGATTCCAATGGTCTGGAGTACAGTACCGTCCTCATTTCTTAAAAATGCCCGGTCCCTGACTTTAAACCAGCGCCACGACCCGTTCGCCACCTTCATGCGAACTTCAATTTCCTTTATTTCATCTTTTTTCAAATAGGTACATTCCGCAATGTGCTTCATGCGAGCCTGGTAGTCGTCCGGATGCAGTACTTCCTTAAAAATATTCTTCCCCAGGTTATACACCTTCTGGACGTTATCGTGCCCAAAAACCTCGACCGCCCTTTGGTTGATATAGGTAACTCTTCTTTTCTTAATGTCGAGGATATAAATAATATCCGGAGTTGTGTCCGTGATTTTTTCAATGAAGCGCTGTTGCTGAACATCCGCCAGCTGAAAACTTCCAATGCCATTTTTGACCGGCTTTTCTTCCCGGGCTTCTATCTTCGCTGCTACCTCTTCGGGGGTACTTACAGTGGTATTTCCGGCCGGATCTTCTTCGTTTGGGGCGGCATCGTCCAGGTACAATAGTTGGCCGCCCCTGTGCCGGAACTGGTCCAGGACGGTGGGCCACCTACGCTCCGCCCAGGAAGGTACTATGGCTATGGCAGGGGGGGCTGACTGATCCCAATCCGGGCCAAATACGGCTTCCGGAGTAGTGGGCCCCAACGCGGTAGAAACAAATACGCCGTTCTCCAGCTGAAGGCGGGCAGCAGGATACAGGACGTACACCTGATTGGGTAAAACCGCCAGTCCGGCAGTAGCTTCCCATACTTTAAGGGAGGTAGCCTGGTTTATTTTCAACCAAAACGGCAGTACGGATTGCCGGTCGGCTTCAACAAATAGAAGGAACGCGTAACTCGAATTTGCAGGTAGTTTTTCAAAAAGCCTGACTACTACTTCGGAAGCAGCAGACGGGGCAATAATTTTTATAAATAATGGGATTTTGTTACTCATTTTTTATTCAATGCTGGAAAGTACACTCTCTTGTGTGTACTGATTTTTAAGGAAAAACCCCCGCTTTTTGGATTAAGAAGAGAAGGAAGAAAGCCTAAACCAACAGCTTCTGCAATTTCTCCCTCCTCAACCTTCCCACGAATCAGCTTGTTGGAATATTTTCTAAATTATAAATAAATAAAGTGATAATTTTTCAATTATTTGCCATATTTAACGTTTTTATTTTCTTGATTAGGCGCATCTCGCACTGGTACCTAATAAAAATTCTTTTAATGTTTCATGGGTCTTTCGTCTGGTTTGCCCAGCTCATCCAGGGCCGCTCTGAAACCCAGCGCAAGTTGGGTAGCCGGTCCCCGGCCGTAGTAGTGAAGGAAGTACATACGGGGGTTGTCGCCCAGCATGTGGTTGTGCAGCGCCACTACCTCCAGGTTGTTGGCCCGTAGTGCTTTAATAACCGGATTTACCTCGTGCTCCAGCATGGTTATGTCACCCGCAATGTGGGCATTGTCTTTAGTACCCGCGAAGGAGGCCCACGAGTTAAGGCCCATGGCGGCGGTTATTTCGGTACCCATGGCTTCTACTGTCAAATCCTCCCGGCCAACCGTGTACTTATAGGTGGGCCCGTTGACCGTCCCGAAATTTTTTACAATAGCATCCAAACCCGGAATGTCAAAAATCTCTCCCGCTGCCCGCCCGGCCGGACCGGAAGCTGCGGGCTGGTTGGCCGGAAAAAGCTTGGTTTGCTTGATGGCAGCGGCGTACTTCTGGGCCAGTTCGGCGGTACTACCCATACCGTGCAGGTGCATGTAGAAGATCCGGGGCTGCTCGTAAAAAAAGTGGTTATGGATGGCCCCTATCTCGAGGCCATTAGCCTGTGCGGCCGAAATAAGCGGATTCACTTCTTCTTCCAGCAAAACCGTATCACTCATAAACACGGTAGCGTCTCCCTCCATGGTTTTCTTGAAGGCCACCCAACCCCCAAACCCAAACGGAATAGGTACGGCCTCGCCTTTCACCGTAATTTTTAGGTCGTTGCGGGGGAGGGACGTGGAATGGACTCCCTGCGCTTCTATATAAGTACCTTTTTTCCCCAGGGCCGTTTCAATGGCTGAAACTTCCTGGCGCGTCATGGGGGGGGCTATTTTTTGGGGGGAAGAGTAGGCTTTAGTACCTACCAGGCCGGACACACCCAGCAGTGCCGAGCTGCGGAGCAGCTCTCGGCGACTTAATTTTTCATTTTTCATATATATTTTGTACGGCTAAGGATTTATAAAGTAAGACTATAACCTTTCTGAAAAAAGACTGTTCAGGAATCCTGTTTTTATTTTTTACAGTCTCTAAATATCTGAATTTTAGGGTTTATTGTAACTAACTACCCTGGCCTTGATGGTATCTGCTTCACTGGGATTTGTTAGGAAAGATACCCACCCCTCCCGATAGGATTCTTTGGGGCAAAAAGCTACGTCGAGCTGGGCCACTTCCAGGGCTTCTCCGCCTTTTTCCAGGGCCATTTCAACTATTATGGATTCGGCCGTTTCGGCTCCTTTGTTGTGCACGATAATATGGTACCTATTGGGCTCATAGTGCCCCGGCTCATGAAAATATTCCAGAAACAGCTGGGGCGGCCCCTCGGAAACTGTTATGGTTTTATAAGTAAGATAGCCGATAATTATCAGCACCAGTACAAGGCCGGTTACCGCCACCACCCATTCAAGAGCGTTTTTTTTGTCGACATAGGTACTGTTTCCGCTTTCCATATTACTCTGTGTTGATAAACTACCGTATAAGAAGACTACCGGCCGAAGCACCCAACGATGAAAGTACCCCCAACGCTATGGTTTGGGAAACATTAACCGAAAAACTGGTATTGTCAAAGCGGCCAAAGAAGGAAAGTACCAGCGCCGAAGTACCAAGGGCTATCAGGTAGCTGAGACTGCTATGCAGTAGTAAAATCCTGGCCGCCACTTTGGACCCCTCTTTTATACCGCCTCTGAAATCGCTGTAAAAAATAATAAGCAGACACAGTGCAAGGGAAACCAGCGCCATAACCAGGGTTTGAATTGGTTTGGCTTCAATCCCGATCATCAGAATTTCTTCGGTTGGGGCCACGTTACCTCCCACCACTATACTACCACAAATACCCAGTATGAGCAGCCCGAAAAGACTGTGCTGCCGCTCTTCTTCGAGTTGTTTTATTTCTTTTTTCTTATCCCCATTATTCACCTCATACTCTGGCGACATACCTAACTGGGAGGTACCTATGGATACGCCAATTGATACGACCATGGCCTCAACGACCACCTTGCCCACTATTTCTATAAGCGACATGGTTTTAAAATCAATTCGCCCGAGCATCAATAAAATGCCGAAGGCCAATAGAAATCCAATGCCAATTTCCTCGAAAGAATCAATGACAACGCTTCGCCAGTTAGCTTCGGGGTGCATACCGGCGTACCGGTTATAACCCAACAGGAGTAAAAACGTAAAGAGTATGACCAGAATAAGTTCAAAGGGTCTGGCAATGAAACCTGACCACCATACTTCCATGGTGTATAACAAGGGAAAGCTGAATAGTAGTCCTCCTGCGATGCCCCGTCCGTACTCTTCCTGTGATTCACTGATTGGACGGTTAGAATCCTGCCTTTTCTCCATTCAAAACGAACGATGGATCTTTAAAAAAATAGTAATACGATAACCATTTAGGTGTATTAAATACTATGCCACCAGTTAATATACAAATACCGGTCAACCTTCGAAGTACTTTCCCCTTCCATTTAGGCCAAGTCCTGGTCCTTTTCCAGGAGGCTTATTAATTACCAGGGGAGTGGTAACAAGCGAAATGTTGACCCAAGTGATTACCCCCGTCGAATATTTACAACCTAACATCCACCGGGTTTTACCGGTTATAGTCTAAACGCAGGGTTTTACTACCCTTTGTAAAATAAATTCTACACAATAAATAAGAACGATCCAATGGCTGTGAACGAGGATGTTAAGGTAGGATTCCATAATTCTCACGAACAATTTAAACCCAGTGTACTCCTGGACCTGGTCCAGAAAGCCGAGCAGGCGGGCTTTACGGAGGCCTTGTCATCGGACCATTACTTTCCGTGGAGCGAAACCCAGGGTGAAAGTGGATTTGCCTGGAGCTGGCTGGGAGCGGCCATGCACGCAACCCAAATGAGTTTTGGCATAGTGAGTGCGCCCGTGCAACGCTACAGTCCGGCCATCGTAGCGCAGGCAGTAGCCACGTTATGCGAAATGTTCCCGCACCGGTTTTTTATCGCGGCCGGAAGCGGTCAGTTTCTCAATGAACACATCAACGGTGAAAAATGGCCGCCCAAACAAGCGCGCAACGAACGACTCAAAGAGTGCATCGATATAATGCGGGCGCTGTGGAGAGGCGAATCGGTTACCCACAAAGGCCACGTAACGGTGCAGGAAGCCAAACTGTATACCCGCCCGGACTATATTCCCCCCGTTATAGGACCGGCTATTACCGCCAAAACGGCCGAGTGGCTGGGAAGCTGGGCCGATGGCATGATTACTACCTCCCGACCACCCGAAGAGATGAAGAAGATTGTGGAGGCCTTTCATAAGGGGGGTGGAGAAGGAAAACCTATTTATGTAAAGGTGCAGCTATCCTACGATACAACCCGGGAGAAAGCCCTGCTGGGTGCCCACGCCCAATGGAAGAATAACATTTTTCCGTCGGCGCTGCTGTCGGATATACGTACTCCCGAGGGTTTTGACGCGGCTGGTAGCATGGTTACGCCCGAGCAGATGGAACCGCACGTTCGTATATCGGACAGCACCGACCAGCACATTGAATGGCTGATGAAAGATATAGAACTGGGGGTAACCCACCTGTACCTCCACAATGTAAACGTGGAGCAGGAGCAATTTATAGAAGTATTCGGGGAGAAGGTACTTCCGGTATTAACAAAAAACAATAGTCAGGTTTCGGTTTGAAACTGAGCCAGGCTGGTAGTACCGGGCGGGCGGGCTAACCCGGCATGAACGCTAAAAACTAATAAATAATGAGTGAAACTAACAAAGAGTACCTCTGGTGGCAAAAAGGAATAGTGTATCAGATTTACCCACGATCATATCAGGACAGCAACGGCGACGGTGTAGGTGACCTGAAGGGTATTCTGCAAAGGCTCGACTACCTGGAATGGTTGGGTGTGGAGGCTATCTGGATTTCCCCCATTTTTCCTTCGCCCATGGCCGACTTTGGCTATGATATTTCGGATTATACGGGTATCCATCCGCTTTTTGGCTCCATGGACGACTTTGATGACGTACTCAGAGAGGTCCACCGGCGGGGGATTAAACTCCTGCTGGACCTGGTACCCAACCACTCATCAGACCAGCACCCCTGGTTTCAGGAATCCAGGTCGTCGAAGGACAGTCCTAAACGGGACTGGTACATCTGGCACGATGCCCTGGAAGATGGATCGCCGCCTAATAACTGGCTCGCTATGTTTGGCGGTACCGCCTGGGAATGGGACGAAAACACCCAGCAGTACTATTACCACGCTTTCCTCAAGGAGCAGCCGGACCTGAACTGGCGCAACCCGGAGGTACAACAGGCCATGCTGGATGTCATGCGCTTCTGGCTGGACAAAGGCGTGGACGGCTTTCGGGTAGACGTTATGTGGCACATGATCAAGGATGTTCAGCTTCGCGACAATCCAATAAACCTGAATTTTAACCCCAAAGAAGACGTAACCTATAATCGGTTATCACCCGTATACTCCACCGACCAGCCCGAAATTCACGATATAGTACGAATGATGCGCGCCCTTACCGATGAGTACCAGGAGCGGGTTATCATTGGGGAAATTTACCTGCCGGTTCATCAGCTGGTAGCCTACTACGGGCAAAATGGAAAAGGCGCCCACCTGCCCTTCAATTTTCAGCTGATTTCGCTGCCGTGGGACCCGTTAAAGATTGCCACCTCCATTGATGAATACGAAGGAGCACTTCCGGAAGGGGGCTGGCCCAACTGGGTATTGGGTAACCACGACAACTCACGTATAGCCAGTAAGGTGGGGCTGGATCAGGCGCGGGTGGCAGCTACACTGTTGCTTACCCTGCGCGGCACCCCTACCCTATACTACGGCGATGAAATAGGAATGCGGGATGTACCCATTCCGCCCGATAAGGTACAGGATCCCCAGGGGCTGAATATGCCCGAACTGGACGTAAGCCGCGATCCCGAACGAACCCCCATGCAGTGGGACGAAAGCCCAAACGCGGGATTTTCGGAGGCCGAACCCTGGTTACCCCTACCCAAAAATTACAGTCGGGTCAACGTGGAAAGGCAACGTAAGGACGAGCATTCCATGCTCCTGCACTACCGGAAGCTGATCAGCCTGCGGCGAAAGGAACCGGCCTTGCACGTAGGTACCTATAAACCCGTTTTCTCGAACAAACAAATCATAGCCTACCTACGCGAGAGCGACAACCGGCGGTTTCTGATCGTACTTAACCTCAGCCACCGGTCGGGTTGCTTTTTACCCAAAGGCGATCCCCTGCGCGGGGAGGTCGTTCTGGGGACCGAAGGCGAACGGGAAGGGAGCCGGATTGAACATACTATTGAAATGGGTGGCGATGAGGCAATAATTGTCCTGCTCGATTCTTAAATTTAGCAACAACCTAGTACCTGAAACGGCGGCTTTCCCACGAGTACCCGGGAAGCCACCGTTTTTGATTATACCCAGGAAGGCCTGATCATAGGCTCTGGTATAATTTTTTTTATAACAATTGCCGGGAAGGTACGGTAGGATGAAAAAAGGGAAATGTGGTGGTGTACCTCTACAAAATCACTGAAAATTTATCTTTTTCAATCTTTATGAAACCTATTTCTATTTATAAGGCTAGCGCTACTACCCTATTTGTTCTGCTGCTTGTTGTTGTACTCTATTATGGGCGGCCGTTTCTGGTCCCCTTCTTTTTTAGTATAATACTTTCCATGCTACTGGTACCTATTGCGCGTCGCCTGGAAAGCTGGGGTATCGGTCGGCTTATGGCTACTATTCTCTGCCTGTTATTGCTGGTACTGTTTATTGCCGGCTTTGTGTGGGTAATCACCGCCGAAATAACCCGTATTTCCGAAAACCTGACCGAAATGAAACCCCGCCTTGACCAGGTTGTAAATCAGGTGCAGCAGTGGGTCAACAGTACCTTTGGAGTACCCCCCAGTAAGCAATCACAGTTTGTCAGCGAACAGGTAACCAAGCTGACTGAGTCTTCAACCGGGTTAGTTAAGAGTTTTCTGAACGGTGTACTGGGCATGGTAAGCTCTATAGTGCTGGTACTTATTTATATGCTTTTCCTGATGTGGAAGCGGGATAAATACCGGACCTTTTTCCTTAAGCTGGTATCCCGCGAAAGTAAACCCGACGCCAGGGATACCATAAAAGAAATTACCCAGGTCTCTTCGCAGTACCTGGTCGGCCGACTTATTTCCATGCTGTTCCTGGCCGTTTGTTATACGGTTGGGTTTTCAATAATTGGCCTACCCAATGCCATCTTACTCAGCCTCATTGCCGTTTTGCCTACCATTGTACCCTACGTTGGGCCGTTTGTCGGTAGTTTTTTTCCTGTCTCCATGGCGTTGCTGAGTAGTAATACCGGGCTGGTCATCCCGACCGTTGGCATACTGGTGGTCGCGCAGGCCCTTGATAATAACCTGATTGAACCGTTTGTAATGGGGGCAAAAATGAATCTCAGTCCCCTCTTTATAATAATTGGTATCGTGTTGGGGCAGCTGATCTGGGGCGTCGCGGGTATGATACTTTTTATTCCCCTGTTTTCAATCATCAGGGCGGTATTTGATCATATTCCGGTACTTCATCCTTACAGCTACCTGCTCGAAGACGATATATCCGAATCGGTCTGGATTGGAAATATAAAAGATTATATTAACAAGCTCAGAAACAAATAGGCAGGGCTATTGGTAGTTTTTGTACCCACACTAATTACCAGTACACTATTTTGACCAAACATGAAAAACCGAGTCTTTACTATACTGGTAACCTTTACGCTGCTCGTAGTAGGGCTCTACTTTTTCTTTTGGGGTCTGGTAAAAGCCAAGGCATTTCTGGCTCCTTTGTCGGTAGCCGCCCTGCTGGCCATGGTGATGCTGCCCGTAGCCAACTGGTTTGAGCATAAGGGAATTAAACGGGGCTGGGCAGCTCTGCTAACGGACTGTATTATTATCCTGTTTTTCGCGGTACTTGTCGGGGTACTTGCCTTTCAGGTAAAGAGCTTTTCGGAAGACTGGCCCCGTATCAAAAAAGAGCTTACCAGCCAAAGCCAAAGGATTCAGGAGTTTATCAGTGAAAAAACCGGCATATCGGTTGAAGAACAGAAACAGAAAGTACCCGGCAATATTTTGGGTGGCTCATCGTCGGGAAGTTCAGGTACCGGATCGTCCGGCCAGCCGCAACAACAGGAAGAAGGGGCTTCTACCGGACAAAGCAAGCAATCAGGAGGTGGTTCCATGTTAGCGACGGCGGGGAGTTTTATGATGCAGTTTTTCAATTTACTGGGTACCTTTCTGCTTGTCCTAATCTATATCTTTTTCTTCCTTCTTTACCGGAAAAAATTCCGAACTACTATACTGAAAGTAGTCCCGGAGCAGAAAAGTGAGGAAACTAATAAAATTCTGCAAAACATCCTGCAAGTATCCCAGAGCTACCTTTTTGGTCGTTTTTTACTCATTCTGATACTGGCAGTTCTTTATTCCATCGGCCTTCTAATCTCCGGAATTACCTATGCCATCCTGATTTCCGTTTTGGCCGCCGTACTTTCACTGGTACCCTACGTGGGCAATATTATCGGGTATGCACTGGCCATTGCCATGGTGCTGTTTTCGGGGAATGGTTCCACCGGGATAATAGGAGTAAGCATCACCTTCGGGTTCGCCCAATTTGTTGAAAGCTACATTCTGGAACCGTATGTGGTAGGAAATAAGGTGCATATTAACCCGGTATTCACTATTCTGGTGGTGGTACTGGGCAACGCGGTATGGGGGGTGATAGGTATGCTCATTTCAATTCCGGCCCTGGGAATGATCAAGGTAATTTTTGACCAGGTACCCGCTCTGCAACCCCTGGGGTATCTATTCGGCGAAGAAGACATTTCAGACGAGGATGACAGTCCCGATATGTTTGATAAGGCATTAAACTGGGCCAAACGCAAGTTTAAAAAAGGATAGGCAGGAATAAACAAAAACCCGGTACTTACAAATAGACAATACCGTTAGTACCCGTTGTTCTTTAATTACACTTACCTTTTAATCAATTCGTTTGCACGTCCAGTTGCCTGATTTCGGCTTTGTACTGCGGCGGTAGTAGTATGGATTTCAGTAGCCACTCACTCTTAATTTTCCGGCTCCACTTATACACGGCGAGTACCGGTTGTAACAGAGGTAAGGTACCTAACCCCAATAATTTATTTACTATAGGAGGTACTACCAGTACCTGAGCTTCCAGCAATAGCCGGTACCTGACCAGACCCAGATGCTTCCGGTACTGCCGGTACAGGTCCGAAGTAAAGTGGCTTTTGGCTAGGTCCCGGGCCAGGTGCTGGTCCCGCCTGAGTACCCATTCGTCATAGGTAGTTGGCAGGTCTTTAAGGCCCATCCTGATACCCACCCGGTTAAATACATCAAAAACCTCCGCTTTCTCTTCGTGGGTGAGCTTTCTTTCCAGTAATTCAAACGAGCGGATGGAATAGTCAATCAGCATAAAAAGCACATCGCGGTAGGCCCAGTCCGGAATGGTCGCGCCCCGGCTGGCTTCCACCCCCGCGTGAATGGCCGTAATGCGGTCAATAGCCTTGTTGGCTGCCTCTAACTCAGAGAAAACAATTTGCCTGGCATAGGCCACGGTGGAGAAAAGCCGCCCCAGCGGGTCGGCCGGAAGTTTCCCCGTATAGTACAACCAGTCAACCGCCTTGTTCAGCGCGAATTCAGCGGAGGCCCCGGCAAAAATAATCAGGATGGTGTCTCCTGTCCCCCAAATTTCCCGGACAATGGAGCCCTTTTTAACAAAATCTTGCATTTTCAAAAACTAAGGATAGTGTAAAAATAGATTACACTTTTATCTCTAATACGATTTTACAGGTAAGGTCGTTCGCCAACTCCATTATTTTCAAATTAATATTCTGAAAATATAACTTTATTCCAAACAAAATAAATAGGGACAAGTTGTAGTCTTGGACCTGCCGGAGTACCTCCTTAAATTTACTCCCATACCCTCTAATCAACCACCGAAATAAAAAGTTCAGACCAAAATTTTTTAACCGTGAAAAAGATGAGATGCGACAAATGTAGATTTTGGCTTTATTCCACCGATACAATTGGTGGTAGTTGGGGACAGTGTGTAAAACTGGACCACACCGTATATGATGGCTTTGAGAACGCGCACAAAACCCATGAAAGGCGTTCGATGGTACTTCGTAAAACTCCGTCTGAAATCCAGGCGGAAGGAATGGTACATAATCCGGCCAAACGTACATTTACCCACGAACATTTTGGCTGCGTAAAATTTAAAATAAAAAAGGAAGTTCATTAACTTTCAATACTTCTATCCTGGGGTCTGTATTTTTTCTTGATAACACCACTCCTGACCTGTATCCAGCACTATACTACCAGCACTATACTATTGGATACAGGTTTTTCTTTTTATGCCTGCCTGACGTGTACATTTACACGCTTAACAATCATAAGGTAAAAGTGCTTTCCACTCTTACTGAAACTTCAAAAATCCTGAAAGTCAATGTATAAAAACTCACCACAGAGTTGAGGCAAATCATAGAGGGCTCTTTCAGTAGGGATATTCATTCCTTCAAGGTGCCTGCCGAGACGGAAGCTGAACCCTGCTATATGAGGAGTGGCTCCAAAAGAGTAATAATTTTTTCTAAACATTTTTGGCTCTTTTTATGATTTTAGAGTAGTACACTTCTATGGTACCCGTACCGAAGTCCTGTTTTCAGGACCAGATAAATGGGGGGCAGAGCAGTAGTTGACCGGACGAGTAAGCTGGCAGAAGGAAGTGGATTGGACACCGAAATTGATTCAGTTGTACAAGTAGCAGAAAGAATAGATAAAAATTTATGGAAGAGTTTAGTAACCATACCTATCCCAAAAAAATGTTGATGACCGCCGATACCGTCGGCGGCGTCTGGACTTACTCACTGGAGCTGGCCAGGTACCTGGGTACCCTGGGCATTGAGGTCCACCTGGCTACCATGGGGGCCCTACCGGATGAAAAACAGCTAAAACAGGTTGCTACTATCAGGAATCTGGTGCTGCACCCGAGCGCGTTTAAACTGGAATGGATGGAGGACCCGTGGGAAGATGTGGATCGGGCCGGTGACTGGTTACTTCAGTTACGGGATCAGGTAAAGCCCGATCTGGTACACCTCAATAATTTTTGCCACGGGAACCTCAACTGGGGCGTACCGGTTCTGATGGTGGCGCACTCCTGCGTGTTCTCCTGGTGGGAAAGCGTAATTGGCGGTACTCCCCCCGATACGTACCAGGAGTACTTCCGGCGCGTACAAATGGGTCTTCGGGCGGCTGATCTGGTAGCGGCTCCCAGTCGGGATATGCTCACGTCCATTAGCCGGATTTATGGAAACCTGGAAAATAAGGCCATTATTCCCAACGGTTGCGAAACCATACCGCAGAATCCACAGGCAAAAGAAGATTTTATATTCAGTATGGGTCGGCTGTGGGATACTGCCAAAAATATTGAAGCCCTAAACCGGGTAGCCGCCGAACTTTCCTGGCCGGTGGTCATCGCAGGGGATAAGGAGGTACCAGGTACTTCCGGAAATACCACCTTCGGGCATGTCAATCATCTGGGCAAATTGAATGGTACCGAAGTTCAGGAAGTCCTAAGCCGCGCTTCCATCTATGCCCTGCCCGCTCGCTACGAACCCTTTGGACTTTCTATCCTGGAAGCCGCCAATTCCGGTTGCACCCTGGTATTGGGAGATATCCCTAGCCTCCGCGAAAACTGGATTGGAGCGGCCTTTTTTGTGGAGCCGGGCAACCAGGAGGCTCTCCACTATACCCTGACTACCCTAATTAACCGGCCGGAATTGCGGGAGAAATACGCCGAAAAGGCGGCCATCAGGGCCCAAGCGTTTACCCTGGATCGAATGGGCAAACTATACCTGGCCGGGTACAATCAATTATTGACCAAAGAAAAAGCATCCACCCAAAAGATGGATGGCATTGCTTAGCCAAATACATTCTGTACAACGAAAGCCACAGAAAAGCTTGTTTTCTACAAATTGTATCAGCGGACTGGTGGGGAGCGGCTGACTGTGAATTCAGGATAACCATCCTACCTATACTCTTAGAAATTAAAACAAACCCTGATTTGTACTAAAAACCACGAGCAGGGTAATCCGGTGGACGGCTGGAACAAGAGTGAGTACCTGTCGGCGATACAGCAGAACTGGCAGCAGGAGGTAAAAATGAAAACGGCCAAGTAGGCTGGAAATCAGAAGCAATCCGTTTATTTTACTGAACAATTGCTGAACCAGTCCCCCATGCTCGATTTCCGCCTGTTCGTATTTTATACTGTTGCCAAAAAACTAAGCTTTACCAAGGCCGCGGCCGAATTGTACATTACCCAACCGGCCGTAACCCGGCACATTCATGAGCTGGAACAGCAGTTTGGAATGGCTCTCTTTGAACGAACCGGCAAACAAATCAGGCTCACCACCGCCGGGGAAGTAGCGCTTCGGCACGCCGAAATTATCCACGCCAACTATCGCCAGTTAGAATACGAGCTGAACAGCCTGAAAGGCCGGCACTCGGGTACGTTGCGATTGGGGGCCAGCTCCACGGTTGCGCAGTATGTACTACCGCCGGTGCTGGCCCGATTCCACGAAAGACACGCTGAAATAACTATTTCGCTGCTTAGCGGTAATACCGAACAGATTGAGCAGGCCCTGTTGAATCGTGACATTGACATGGGAATTGTGGAAGGACGCACGCACCTCCACGAGCTTCGCTACACCCCCTTCGTTCCGGACGAAATTGTCCTGGTAAGCCGGGCGGAGCACCCCCTGGCGAAGCAGGATGAAGTTTCGGTGGAGGAGCTGAAAGGGTTTCCGTTTTTGCTGCGGGAGCGGGGGTCAGGTACCCTGGAGGTCATTGAACACGCGCTGCGCAAGGTAGAGGTAAAGCTGACAGACCTGACCATTGAGATGTACCTTGGCAGTACCGAAAGCATTAAATCGTACCTGTTTCATTCCAATTGCCTGGCTTTTATTTCCATTTACGCCATTGAAAATGAGCTGAAAGCCGGTACTTTCAGAGTCGTGGATGTTCAGGACCTCGAAATCTCCCGCCCCTTTTATACCATCCAGCGCCAGGGCGATACCGAACCCCTGGCCGATACCTTTCTTCGCTTCGCCCGCAGGTACTATAACCAGGGCTAATGACACATAACAAATAGTAATTGGTCTCTCCTTTCCGGCTCCCTTACCTTTGAACCATCAAAAGGCCGCTACCGTCTTATTTACTAATCTTTATAATCCGGGTAGGGAGTACCATTTAACTTCTAAAAAAATGATAACTACTGATTTATGTATAATTGGTGCCGGCCCGGTCGGACTATTTGCTGTTTTTGAGGCCGGTTTGTTAAAAATGCGCTGTCACCTCATTGATGCCCTCCCGCAGGTAGGCGGACAGCTTTCAGAAATTTATCCCCAGAAACCCATCTATGATATTCCGGGATTTCCCGAGGTAAAGGCCCAGGAACTGGTTGACAACCTGATGGAGCAGATTGCTTCCTTCAAACCTACTTTTAGTTTGGGTGAGCGGGTGGAGCAGCTCGAAAAACAGGAAGACAGGTCTTTCATCGTTGGTACCAACGAAGGTACCAAGGTACATTGTCAGGTGGTCGTGATTGCGGGTGGTTTGGGATGTTTTGAGCCCCGGAAACCAGAGATAGCGGGCCTGGAACACTTTGAAGGCAAAGGGGTAGGTTATATGGTCAAAAATCCGGAACTGCTCCGCGACCGCCGGGTGGTACTGGCCGGAGGCGGCGACTCCGCCCTCGACTGGACTATCTTTCTGGCCGATGTGGCCAGGGAAGTTACGCTCGTTCACAGAAGCGATACCTTCCGGGGAGCACCCGACTCAGCCGAAAAGGTTTTTGACCTGGCCAAAGAAGGAAAAATTAACCTTATCCTGAACTCGAATATTAGCTCCATCAGTGGAAACGGCCACCTAAAAGAAGTGACTGTGGTGGCCAAAGACAAAAGCCAGACCACCTTCGGGGCCGACAACCTGATTGCCCTCTTTGGGCTTACCCCTAAGCTGGGGCCCATTGCCGACTGGAACCTGGCCATTGATAAATCAGCCATCAGCGTCAATACCTTTGACTACAGTACCAGCGTGGAACGCATCTATGCCATCGGCGATATTAATACCTACCCCGGTAAGCTGAAACTGATTCTCTGTGGTTTCCACGAGGCGGCGCTGATGTCCCAAAGCGCTTTCAAATACGTTTATCCCAATCAAAAGCTAAGCTTTAAATACACCACGGTCAACGGGGTACCTACATTTTAGTTTATTTGTGAATATTGATTGAGAGATTGAGTGGATGGAATAAACTTCCTTTAATTACAGCAGGATGGCCGTCACTTACCACACAAAACCTAAGGCAACGACATTATAACCTAAAAAGCTAATACCTACTAATGATACAGTTTGTAGTGGAAGACCGTACCGGTGACCGGCAGCCGGTTGAAGTACCCGGGGGAATCGGACTAAACCTGATGGAGGTTTTAAAAGCTTCCGATTATACGATTCAGGCCACCTGCGGGGGCATGGCCCTGTGCGCCACCTGCCACGTGCAGGTACTGGAGGGGCACGACAATCTTCCCCCGGTCAGTGACGCGGAACTCGATATTCTGGACACCTTACCCACTGCCCATCCGGATAGTCGGCTGGCCTGCCAACTGCGGGTCGAGGAGTGCATGGAAGGGGCTTTGTTCCGGATAGCCAGTGAAGAACCCTGATAGAGCTTCCAAAACAATGCACAGGAGCCAGGCCGAAAGACTGGCTCCTTTTATTACCGGAAAGTCAGTCTTTCAACCACCCCAATCTTTCCCGATTTCTCCTGTTACTTCACAAAAAAAAAGAGAAATAGAGTAGTTGGTTCTAAAAATCAGTACTTTAAGGCCTAAATCTATCTCTATACTCACCTTTCAAAATCACTCACATGAAAAAGTCTTTTAAATGGATCGGTATTTCCTTAGGTGTACTTGTAGTACTTCTGTTTGGTGCCTTCAAGTTCATGCAGTACAATACCAAAAAAGCCAGCCCCGAGACAACCGCTACGTACCAGAAAGATGGTACTTCCATTGAAGTAGTGTACAGTAGTCCTTCTAAAAAAGGGAGAGAGATTTTTGGTGGCCTGGTCCCCTACGGAGAAATATGGCGGACGGGAGCCAACGAGGCAACCACCTTCACGACCAATAAAGCGTTGCAGCTGGGTGGCGAAGAAGTACCTGCGGGTACCTATACCCTCTGGACAATTCCGGGAAAAGACAACTGGACGGTATTGCTGAACGGCCAGGAATATTCGTGGGGACTGAATTTTGATGGGACGTCTCCCCGCGACCCGGCGGCCGACGTGGCTAAGGTGGAGGTTCCGGTGGAGCCGCTCGCGAACCCGGTGGAGCAGTTTGCCATTTCGTTTGATGAGGCAAATCCGGCCATGGTACTTGCCTGGGATAAAACCAGCGTAAGGGTACCTATTAAATAACTACTCATAAAAAGGAGCCGTACCTGAAAAGTACGGCTCCTTTGTTTTATTACAAATCAAGATTAGGCAGCCATGGCCATCTTCCGGCAAAAATAAAGGGCTTTGATTTTTTAAGTACCTGTATCAGGCTACGTCACAAATTCCTATACTTTGCTTGAGCGATGCCAGGGCGTCGGAGCGTTTGGGAATAAACTCCTGCGCCACAAACCCTTTATAGCCCGTATCAACAATTGCCTTCATAATAGCGGGGTAGTTGAGCTCCTGAGTTTCGTCAATTTCGGCCCGGCCGGGTACTCCTCCGGTGTGGTAATGACCAAAGTACTGGTGATTTTTTTTGATAGTGGCTATTACGTCCCCTTCCATGATCTGCATGTGGTAAATATCGTAGAGCAATTTAAATCGCTCCGAACCTACCCTTTTGCAAAGTTCAACGCCCCAGGCTGTTTTGTCGCACATATAGTCCGGATGGTTCACCTTGCTATTGAGCAGTTCCATAATCACGGTTACCTTATGTTTTTCCGCTGAGGGCATTAGGCGTTTCAGGCCAATGGCGGCGTTTTCAAGTCCTTTTTCATCCGCCATGCCATTCCGGTTTCCCGAAAAACAAATGACGGTATTGTAACCCGCCTCGACCAGTTTGGGGAAGAGCGCTTCGTAGCTCTCCACCAGGGCATCGTGGTACTGCGGGTCGTTGAAGCCCTTGGATATACCCATGCCGGCTCCGTTAGGCAGAGCGCAGGTTAGGTCGTATTTCTTAAGCGTAGGCCACTCTTTGGGGCCAAGTAGTTCAACGGATGAAATACCCATGGCTTTAGCCTCCCGGCAAAAATCATCCAGCGGTATTTTATTATAGCACCAATGGCACACGGAGTGATTAATTTTTCCTTTCAGTTCCGGGCTAAGGAGGTTGTCAGGGGCGGCGAAAGCTTTCGACAGTGTAAGGGGGGCCGAAAGTACAGCAGCACTCCCCACAATGTTTTTCAAAGCCGAGCGGCGGGATGTGTTTGGTTTCATGTCTATTGGTTAAAAATTAAAAGTAGCTTTCAGCTAAGGTACTATTAGTAAAGCAGGTACCTGTGGTAATCTCATGATAATAATTCAAGGACGGCTTCACCCTTTCCGTCGGGGGTTGAATAAAACGGACGTTTTTCAACTTCATAATGCGTATCCGGGGCTATACCCAGCGCGTGGTAAATGGTCTGATGTATCTGGTCAATCTTAATAGGTTTTTCAATGGTCTTGCAGGGCCGTTCGTCGGCGGTTTTACCGTATACATACCCTTTTTTTACGCCTCCCCCAAACATCAGGACCGAGCAGCCATCGGTAAAATGGCGGTGCATACCGTAAAATTTAGGGTCAGTCAGAATATCGGGTTGATTTACCTGTTCAAGTACCTTGGCGCCGGGCCTTCCTTCCACCATCATGTCCCGGCTGAACTCACTGGCCAGTATGACCATGGTCCGGTCGAGGTGCCCCGTTTTATCCAGGTCCTTTATCAGCTGCGCAATGGGTCCGTCAATCATTTTTTTCATTCCTTCCAGCCGGGTATGCCCGTTTTCGTGGGTATCCCAGCCCATAAAAGGCTCGTATTCGGTAGTCACGCTGATAAAACGGGCACCCTGCTCGGTCAGGCGACGGGCCAGCAGACACCCCAGCCCAAAGCGGCCGGTATTGTAAATATCGTAGCTTTCGCGGGGTTCGGTACTTAAGTCAAAGGCTTTGGCTTCGGGCGAATTCAGCAGCATATAGGCCTGCTCCATGGAGCGCTTCAGCGATTCCTTCTGGTAATCGCTGCCGTACTCACCGACCGGACTGTTGCTGACGAGTTCTTGGTAAAGTTGGTTTCGACGTTCAAAGCGCCGGGCATCCATTCCAACCGGCGGACGTACACTTTCAAGTCCGGAACTCGGGTCTGGAATCAGGAAGGGGCCAAATTCATTCCCCAAAAAACCCGACGTATGAAAGGCCTTCAGTTCCTCGGCCTCACCTACCGTAAAACGCTGCCCAATGTCAATAAAGGCCGGAATCACCGGATTCTTCGGGCCCAGTTCCTTGGCAATCCAGGCGCCCAGGTGGGGAGCCGCTACGGTTTGAGGCGGTTCGTAGCAGGTATGCCAGTGGTACTGGTGCCGGGAATGCAGAATATGCCCCATATCGGCCGCCACGTAGGACCGTATCAGGGTACCTTTATCCATAACCTGCCCGATGGACTGGAGGCCCTCCGAAAAATGGATACCATCAAGTACGGTGGGTACCGGTTTAAAGGTACTTAGTACCCGGTTTCCTTCCATGTCTTTCTCGTAGGGCGTGTACCTTTTCGGGTCGAAGGTTTCGGTATGGGCCATGCCTCCGGCCATCCAAAGCAGAATTACCGTGTCGGCGGTGGCGTTTTTACGTAATTCATCTACTTGGCTGCCGGTACGGCAGCCCGTGAGCAGGCTTGCCACCGGAGCACCAGCGGCCAGGGCAGCCAGGGAGGCGGCGCTTGTCCTTTTCAGAAATTCCCGTCGGTTCCAATCTTTTTTCATTGCCTGAAAATCTGTTTTCTAAGATAAGGTACTTGTTCGCCAAATGCTATTAAAAAATCAGCTGAAATTCGGGATGGAGGGCCATGGCCCAGGCCAGGTCCTGAATGCTTTCTTCGCTGGGCGTACTACCCAGAATTTTGCGGGCCGTAGCCAATTCATCCGACTGTGGTTCCCGCCCCAGGGCCTTTCGGTATAGTTCCCGGACTATCTCATCACTGTTTTTAAATACCGACTTCCACCGTTTTGCTCCCTGCTTAAGGGTTTCGTTGAACAAAGTACCGTTTGTCAGTTCCAGGGCCTGAAGCAGATTGGCCTGCGACGACCGGCTGGTCGACACCGTTTCCCGGTTAGGACGACCCAGCGCCGTGAGGAAGGGGTCATTCTTAACCAGAGCCGCCCGGGGAAATGGCAGGGTTGCTTTTATATTGGCAGGAAACACCTTGTCAACTACCGCCGAATCACCATAGATGGGTTGAATTGCTACACTCACCGCATCAGCAAACTGTTCGGCGGTCAGCCGACGCCGCAGCATTCCCCGGAACTGGTAGTCCTGGGCGGCAATCAGCGCCGCATCTTTGACCCCAACCGAGGGCAGCTGGTAGGTTTTGGAAATTAGGATCTGGTAAATCAATCTTTTAACATCATAGCCATTGGCCACAAAATCCGACGCCAGCCAGTCGAGCAGGTCCTGGCTCCAGGGTATATTGTCCATGACATCCACCGGCTCCACCATGCCTCGCCCCATCAGCTGCGCCCAGATACGATTTACCAGGGTCCGGTAAAGACGTCCGTCTTTGGGCTCGGTCAGGTACTCAGCCAACTGCCGGAGGCGCTCGGGTGTCGGTGCCTGAGCATCAATTTCGCCTAACTCCGTAAATAAGATTCGAGTCGTGGCCATTTTGCCCGTTGGCTTGTCACAGCGGTTAACCTCAAGGGTTGAATCCGCAAAGATATTGGCGAACCCGTAGGCATCTTCCAGTTTCCAGTCACTGATAAAGCTGTCGTGGCAGGAGGCACATTTCAGGTTCAGGCCGAGCAGTACCTGCGCCACATTTTGGGCGGCCTGCATTTCGGTACGCTGGCTGGCATTGATGGTACCCCGCCATTTTATTCCCCTGATAAACCCTTCTGATTCTTTGGTGGGGCTAATCAGCTCCTTCACAAACCAGTTGTAGGGCTTGTTTTTCTTCAAAGAAGTATACAGCCAGCTGGTGATATTGGAGCGCCCGCCCGTAATGTAGCCGGTACCGGTATAGTCATTGCGGAGGGCATCGTTCCAGAAGGTCAGCCAGTGCTGGGCGTAATCGTCGGGCCGGTTCAGCAGGGTTTTTACCAGTACCTCCCGTTTATCGGGACGCGTATCCCGGATAAACGTTTCAATTTCTTCCGGAGAAGGTAATAACCCTACTACGTCAAGGTACACGCGGCGCATATAAATCCGGTCATTGACCACACCTCCCCACCTGATTCCCTGCTTTTGAAAGTAATCATTCACCAGCCGGTCGATGGGATACACCAGCTCGCCCGTAACCGGAGGAAGCTCAGGCGTACGCGGTGCCAGGGAAGCCACCCGGTATATACTTTTTTCGGCTCCGTCGGGCCAGGGAGCCCCCTGCTTTATCCAAAAGTTAATAAGGGCGATTTCATTTTCGGTTAAACGCTTTCCCTTAGCGGGCATCGCTTTTTTGTCGGTATGGGGCAAGGTAATGCGCCGGTAAAGCTCACTTTCTTCGGGTTGCCCGGGTACCAGTACTACTCCCCCCTTACCGCCCTGAAAAACAAATTCTTTTTTATCCAGCCGGAGGTCACCCTTGCTCTTGGCTTCGCCGTGGCAGTTGTAACAATTGTGCGCCAGAATGGTCCTGAGTTCCAGATTCAGCTCCTCTATTTGCTGGGTACTCAGGGGTTGGTTGGTACTGGCGAAGGTAAAAGTACCAGTCGGAGCAGCGGAATTACTGGCCTTTCCCCAGGGAAGTACTTCGGTCAGGTAGGTGTCGCCGTGGGTCAGGGAAGAGCCGTAATGTCCGGCTACCATAACACCCATTACCGTCAGAGTCAGCAGGGCCCGGTACCATCTTTGGTAGCTATTTAGCAAGGCCAAGGCCGTACCTATACTCAGGACCATGGTGGCCAGGCCCGTCCATTGGTGTACCTCCAGGCTACTGCCCCCGTAGTCTTCCTGCGTGGCCAGCAACCAACCAAAAAGGGCAGTAGGTACCGCACTGAAAGCGCCCAGTAGTACCAGCGCCCGGATTCCGACTTTCAAATCCCGGGATTTTCGCTTCCAGGCTACCACTTCCAGTAACAGGGCCACACAAAGCAAACTGACCGGAAAGTGTACCAGCAGGGGGTGGAGCCGCCCCAGTAACTGCCACAACCAAAAGGTTTCGGTAGCCGCTTCTTCCAGGGGTGCCGTTTCCAGGCTCTGCGCTTTGCTCAGCTGGCTGCTCAAAGTTACCAAAACCAGCCCCACTACCCGGCCGTAGCTGTTCTGCATAAAAAGACGTAGCGTCGGGTAAAATGATAATCTGGGAAAGTACCTGATTTTCTTCATGCGGGAAGGATGTAGCTGGTACCAAAAAAGTACTGGACTAGCCACTATATACTGCTATGGTACAGCTTTTTTGTAAAACAGGTACTTCAAAGGAAAACTCCTGAGTTATGGAAAATCTAACCATTTTTGGTCGGGAGATTATTGATGAAAACGCTATCCGGCAAATCCAGCGATGTATCTCCGAAGAGGACCTGGGGGTACTTACCGCCGACGCTCATTACGGTTACGGGCATCCCATCGGGGGCGCAGTGGCTTATAAGAACAAAATTTCCCTCTCGGGCGTAGGCTTTGATATAGCCTGCGGGAATAAAGCCGTGCGTACCGATATTCTGGCGCGTGAGGTGAATATTGCCAGAATCATGGATGAAATATTCAGCCGTATCTCCTTTGGGGTGGGCAGGTACAACCATGAGCCCGTGGACCACCCGGTACTGGACAAAATTGCAACAGCTGAATTTAAACCACAGCGCAAATTTCTAAATGAACTCGCTAAGCCACAGTTAGGCACCGTGGGCAGCGGCAACCACTTCATTGATCTTTTTGAAGATGCGGAAGGGTACCTCTGGATTGGCGTTCACTTTGGTTCGCGGGGCTTTGGTCACCGAACTACCACCGGTTTTATTGCCCTCTCCCAGGGCCGCGATTTCACGGAAATGGGCCGGGAAGGTTCCATGGATTCCCCTCCCATTCTTTTTGACCTGGATTCCCAACTGGGTCAGGATTATATTGAGGCCATGAATCTGGCCGGGGAGTATGCCTACGCCGGACGCGACACAGTAGTTGAAAAGGTACTTGAGATACTGGACCAGCCCACTGTGACATTCTCAGTACACAACCACCACAACTTTGCCTGGCAGGAAGAACACTTTGGCGAGAACTACTGGGTGGTCCGGAAAGGCTGCACCCCTGCCTTCCCGGGTCAGCTGGGTTTTATTGGTGCCACCATGGCCGATACTTCCGTAATTGTGGAGGGTGTAGACTCCGAGGATTCTAAAAAAGCGCTTTACTCCACTGTGCACGGTGCCGGTAGGGTTCTGTCCCGCACGCAGGCAGCCGGTAAAAAGAAATGGGCGCGGGATAAAAATGGTGTCAAGCGACCGACGGTAATAACCCAGGGACTGGTTGACTTTGGAAATGTAAAGGAGGATATGGCACAGGCCGGCATTGAACTCAGGGGGGCGGGGCCGGATGAGGCTCCCGAATGTTATAAAAAGCTGGAGGAGGTGCTGGCCTATCAGGGAGATACCATACGGGTACTTCATCGCCTAAAGCCCATCGGTGTGGCCATGGCCGGCAACGAAACCTATGATCCTTATAAAGATTAAATTAAAAGAGCGGGCGCCCGAATCACGGGTGTCCGCTCTTTCCTTTTAGTAAAAGATAAAAGCTGGTCTCTTACCGGGTACGGTATAAGGTACCATTCTCAATAGTAAACAGGTAGTTGTTCAGGGCGGCCAGGTGCGTCATGCTGGAGTAAGTACCTTCTTCGCCCACCTGCTCATACTGCCCCTGGGCATTTGATTTATACAAAGTACCATTGCTCTCGAGGCTCCAGATAAAGCCCCGGTCGGTGGTCCAGCCGATGGTACTTTCCCAATCACCGGCTTTACCCAACTGTACCCAACGGAGCGATTTAGGGCTGGTCCGGTACAAAGTACCGCCTTCCACCGTATACAGGTACCCATCCAAAGCGCCCAGCAATTCGGCATTTTTGAAACTACCGGCGGCACCAATCTGCTTCCAGGCTCCCTGCTTATCGGTTTGGTATAGGGTACCATCCGTTTCAATACTGTACAGGTACCCTTCCAGTGCGACCATCGCTACCGTATTCTTCCAGTCTTTCCCCAGCTTTTCCCACCGCAGGGTTTTGGTATTGGTTCGGTACAGGGCACCGTCACCTTCGAGCGTAAACAAGTACCCATCCAGTCCAACCAGCAATCGCACATCATTGAAACTACCCTCACCCGCCAGTTTTTCGTAGTTGCCCTCCTGGTCGGTTTTCCATAAGGTACCATCGGTTTCTATGCTGTACAAAGAGCCATTAACAGCCACCATATCAACGGTGTTTTTCCAGTCACCGGCTTTGCCCAGCTGGGTCCACCGACTGCGCTGCGCATGAGCACTAAATTGAATTAAAAAAAGGGTACACAGAAGTACTGCAACGGGTAAAATTCGATTCATGATTAGGTTGATTAGGAGAGTTAATGCTTAATTTTCGTGCAAGGTAGGCGAAATATTACAGTATTTAATAAGGTCTATAAAAGAGGGAATTGGACACAACCAAATCGGGAAAGCCAGGCTCCCACATTCAGTAGCAAAAGGAGAATCAATGCTTTCATTTCAGAGGGTACCAAAGGCCAGGCTTTGCCCCATTTCAAATTCCCATTTACCTACTATATCTGTTTTTCGCTGATGAAAACCTTCAACTACGCGGTAGCCTATACTTTTTTGGTTGTTTTTCTGTTTATCCTGCCGGTACAGGCCCAGTCTGTAGGGGAGCTAACCGTGCAGGGTACCGAAATTTGGAAGGACGGCAAGCCATTTCCCTTTACAGGTATCAGTTTTTTCAACGCTATTTACAATCCCACTTTTAATAAGGATAGGGTGGAGCGAAAAAAGTGGCTCGAGAAGTTTGACCGTTATGGCCTCAACGTTCTCCGGATTTGGGGACAATGGGATAATAAGCTGGGCTTTGTGGATACCTGTCCCGGCTGTACCCTTTACAACCCGGACGGCAGCCTGCGGCCGGAACACCTGACTACCCTGAAGACAATTATCCGGGAGGCGGCTGAACAGAATATGGTCATAGAACTGGCGCTGTTTGCCCGCGAAAGCTACAATGAGAACATCCGGCTGGGCCAGCCGGAAGCCGACCGCGCCGTAAAAACCTTAACCCAGGAACTACTGCCTTATCGAAATGTGGTTTTTCAGGTGTGGAACGAGAATTCTGTACGGGTAATTGACCACCTGAAAATAATCAAATCCGTTGATCCCAAACGCCTGGTGACCAATTCGCCCGGATACGGAGGTGACCTGGGCGACGATAAACAGAATCAGGCGCTGGATTTCCTGACTCCACACAGTAGTCGGCAGAACGTAGGCCGACACTGGGAAATAGTACCCCTGGAAATTAAGTACCTGCAGCAACGCTTTAAAAAACCCGTAGTCGACGACGAGCCCGCCCGAAACGGTACCGCTGAATTTGGCGGACCGAAAGAAACCCCCTCTCCCTTCGACCAGATCTTACAAATATTCCAGGTGTGGCAGGCGGGTGGGTATATTGTTTACCACCATGACATGTTTCAGAAAGGCTACGGTCATCCCTCGGTACCACCTTCCGGTATCCCCGACCCCGAACACAATCCTTATCATCGTACGGTTCTGGAGTTTATTTCCAAACGGCCCCGGTACCAACATTAACTCCATCGCTACTCAGAGGTACTTACGGCACGCTTTTTATCTTTATTTAGGTCATGAAACTATTTTGATTTAAGGAAGACAAAAAATAAAACTAGAAAAGCACGTAGAATTACTTTTATTTCATGAGCCTGGCACGTATATTTACGTGCTATTAAAAAATAGTACTACACACACTTTATTTACTGGAGATTATGAACAGATTCAATGAGTCCATCTCGCTTGCTGAAGAATTAGTCGATTATTTCTCCGAAAAGGAGCCCTTCACCGTTCAGTACACGCTTTCCAAAAATCACGTTGGTACGCTTGCCATTCAACTTTGTAACGAAGATTATTTCCGTATGGCTCAGCTTTTTGGTTCTCCCTACGTGACCGAAGTACTGCGGTTTTTTGAGCAGGCAGAAGATTATGAACGTTGCGCTACCATTCTTCAACAGTTAAAAAATTACCAGAAAGAGCTGGTTTCCAAACTATTTTAATTGCTATTCCAACTACTATTCCTAATTACCACTTTAATTAAGGGCTTGAAATTTTTTTCAAGCCCAAATTTTTTGCACAAGCTCATAGGACTGCAACCGGGCCTGGTGATCAAAAATGGCGGTAGCCACCATTAGTTCATCCACCTGCGTAGTATCCAGAAACCGCTGCAGGTCTTTTTTTACTGTGGTTGCACTGCCAATAAAGGAGTACTGCAGCATTTGGTGTACCGCATATTCTTCCGCTTCCTCCCAGATCCCATCCATCTGCTCCACGGGCGGTTTGAGTCGCCCGGGCTTTCCCCGGATAACATTCAGAAATGCCTGGTATAAGGAAGTAGCCAGGTAGTTGGCCTCTTCGTCGGTTTCGGCCGCAATGACATTGACACAAGCCATGGCGTAGGGTGTTGCAAGGCTTTCGGATGGCTGGAAGTTTTGCCTATAGGCCGAAAGTGCCGCGTGTAGATTCGTGGGGGCAAAGTGGCTGGCAAAGGCATACGGTACCCCCAGGTGCGCCGCCAGCTGGGCACCGTAAGTACTTGACCCCAGTAGCCAGACCGGTACCTGCAACCCTTCGCCGGGAATAGCCCTTACGCGGGCGGTGGGGTCGGGTGGGCCAAAGTACTGTTGTATCTCCTGTACATGCTGCGGAAACTGCTCCACATTTCCTTTCAGGTCCCGCCGCAGCGCTATGGAGGTAAGCTGGTCGGTGCCGGGAGCCCGACCTATTCCCAAATCAATCCGTCCGGGAAATAAAGATTCCAGCGTACCAAACTGCTCGGCCACTACCAGGGGCGAGTGGTTGGGAAGCATTATTCCTCCGGAGCCTACTCGGATCGTAGAGGTACCTCCGGCAATATGACCTATAAGTACCGCTGTAGCCGAACTGGCAATGCCGGGCATGTTGTGGTGTTCGGCCAGCCAGTACCGCTTATAACCCAGTTGCTCCACATGACGCGCCAGGTCCAGACTATTCCGGAATGAATCAGAAGGGGTTTGACCGGACAGGACGTGGACCAAATCAAGCACTGAAAAGGAGATGTTAGAAAGCTGCTTATTTTTATTAACTAAATCATTCATGGGAAAACAGGAAAGCTATTACAAAAGAACCCCAACCAACCGGCCGGGGTTCTTTCAAAGCATATTTTCTTAATTCTCTTTCTTAACCTAATCCATTCAACTCTTCCAAATCTTCCGGTTCCAGGGATATTGACGCGGCCTGCAAGTTTTCTTCCAGATGTTTGACCCTGGAAGTACCCGGGATAAGCAGGATGCTGGGTGAATGATGCAGGAGCCAGCTCAATGCCAGCTGATGTACAGTCACATCGTACTTCTGCGCTACCTTTTCGAGCTTTTTAATGGCCTGATCATTGCCACCGCCCAACGGGAACCAGGGAATAAAAGCCAGGTCATTCTGCTCACAGTAGTTGAGCTCGTTTTCCCACTTGCGGTTATCAATACTGTACATATTTTGAACCGACACCACCTTTACATACTCTTCGGCTTGCCTGATCTGGTCAACCGTTACTTCCGAAAGACCAATGTGCTTAACCAGTCCCTCTTCCTGTGCCTTTTGCAGAAACCGGAATGTATCTTCAAAAGGTACTTCGGGGTCAATCCGGTGCAGCTGGTAGAGGTCAATGTGGTTGAGCTTCAGACGCTTCAGGCTTCCTTCCAATGCTTCCCTCAGGTGATCCGGGTGGCCGTTGATGGGCCATTGATTGGGTCCGGTTCGCGTCAGGCCTCCTTTGGTAGCGATAACCAAACCTTTGGGGTAAGGGTCCAACGCCTCCGCGATCAGTTCTTCGGAAACGTGAGGGCCGTAGCTATCGGCGGTGTCAATAAAATTAATACCTAATTCAACGGTTCGTTTGAGTACCCGAATGGCCTCTTCTCGATCCTTGGGTGGTCCCCAAACACCTTCTCCCGTAATTCGCATGGCCCCAAATCCCATTCGGTTTACGGTCATCTCTCCCCCAATGGTATAGGTTTCGGCTATGCTGCTAGTGGTTCTTTCTGCCATTTTTTTTCCGTTAAATTTTACAAAAATAGTTCTGTAAAATAAACTGCCCCCGGACCCAAAAGTTATGAAAAGAGAAAAGATGGTGAATAAACCAGCGGAGAAATTACCTGGGCGTGCTTCTGCCCACTACCCATAGTATTACCCCAAGTACTACCAGAGGAAAAAGGGGGTCGAGTAGTGTTCCTCCCGAGCCAACGATTAGGTTCAGAATGGCGACTGCACTGCCCCCGATGCCCCAGGCCACCGTAGTGGTTACGGACCAAACCGTCATCTGCTGACGGACCTCCACGATGCCCATCAGGCGGTTTACCACCCAAAAAAGACTATCGTTAAAATAGCTGAAAAATAAGGAGCCCATGGCTGCCGACTGAGCCGCCAGCAGCATGTTGACGCCCGGCAACTGAGCCAGGATGGGAGCTGAAATAGAAGCGGCGGTAATCATAGCTACCGTACCGGAGCCCTGAATCAGGCGAATCATAGTAGCAACAACAAAGGGAATCATGACCGGAGAAATGGGCAGGCTGGCGATTTGTCCGGCTAGCTGACTACCGGCTCCGCTTTCACGTACCACGGCTCCCAGCGCCCCGCCCGCGCCGGTTACCATCAGGATAATACCCGCCGACTGCAGTCCTTCTTCCAGCCGGGCAATGGCAGCTGGTCGGTCCAATTCGGGAGTAAGGGTATACACCGCCAGCAAGGTACTAATGGAAAGCGCAATGATGGGACTGCCCAGGAAAAGGAGTACCTGTACAACCACGCCGTTGGCCGGTGCCTCCTGACCAGGTAGCTGAGTTAAGGTCGATACAAGAGCCCGGATAAATATAAGGATAATGGGTACCAGTATGGGTAGCAGGGACAACCACAGCCCCGGTAAAGGCTTTTCGGCTTTTTCTTTCAGGTAGTTGTCCCGGGTGGCCTGTAAATCCTGCGCCGGAAGACCAGCCGTGGGAAATTGCGGGTACTTACTATGGAGCCATCGCGCGTATAGGATAACACCAAGCAGGCAGGGCAAAGCCAGCCCCATTCCCAGCAGGAGCATGGCCCCGATATCCACCCCAAACAAACCCGCCACCCCCAGCGGGCCGGGCGTGGGAGGTACCGTAGAATGCGTAATGACCAGTCCGCCCGCCAGTGCTACCCCCAGCGTAATGAGTGACCGCTGGCTCCGGTTAGCTAAGGCTTTGGCCACCGGGTACAGTATAATAAAGGCTGAATCTACAAAAATGGGAATACTCACCAGGTAACCGGTCAGGGCCAGGGCCCACTCCTCCTTCCGCCGGCCCAGCCATTGAATTAAACTATACGCGATTTGCTCTCCCGCTCCCGACACTTCCATAATCCGCCCCATCATCACCCCCAGGCCAATTACAATACCGATGCTGCCCAGGGTAGAACCAAAGCCCTGGGTAATAACCGCGATGGTTTTTTCACCCGACATACCCCCGATAATACCGGCCAAACTGGCCGCAATCAGCATGGCAATGAGGGCGTGTACCCGCGTGTGCAGCACCAGAAAGATAAGCACCAGAACCGCCACCATCAGGCCAATGACGGGAGTTGGAAGCCCACTCATATTGTCTTCTGCCAGTCGTTTTGCATGAATTGGCGGATAAAACCATCAAAGTCACCGTCTACCCGGAAGCCCAGTTGCAGCGCCCGGCTGTTGTCAATCCGGCCCGGCCAGCTGCTGACAATTCGGTTTATATTTTCATCGGGTTCAAACCGGACCCGCGCCAGGGTCGCCGCACCGGCCTGACGCTCCAGGGCTTCCAGCATGTCCTGTACCGTTACGTGAATACCGGGCAGATTTACGGTGCGCCACGCCCCCAGCTCCTGTGCCGGAATGGTAGCCGCATGGAGAATATTTTCAATAACGGTTTCCGGACTCGAAAGCCAGAGGGACAAATCCGTGGAAACCGGACAAATCGCTTCCTCGCCCTGCAGGGGCTCCCGAATAATACTACTCACAAAAGAAGAGGCGGCTTTGTTGGGTTTGCCGGGACGTACACAGATGGTAGGTAGCCTAAGTACCCGCCCGTCTACAAAACCTTTCCGGCTGTAGTCATTCACGAGCAGTTCCCCAATGGCTTTTTGAATACCATAAGACGATTGGGGGGTAACGGCGGTAGTATCCTTGACAACTTCGGGTAATGGTCCACCGAAGACAGCCAGCGAACTGGAAAAAATAAACCTGATTCCTTCTTTCGTTTGCCGGCACGCTTCCAGAAGCCTACGGGTGACGTCCAGGTTTATCTGGTACCCCAGGTCAAAGCTGCTTTCGGCGTGACTGCTTACTATGGCCGCCAGGTGAAAGACAATCTCCGTCCGGGGCGTAAGCAACGATTCGGCCACGCCCGCTTCGGCCAAATCTGCCTGTTGACACCGTACCCGCGCATCCCCTACCGGATTGGCGGGTTTATTGACATCTACCAATACTAGTTCATCAAAGGGCAGAGTAGTCTTGAGAAGTGCTTTGGCTAACCGCTGTCCCAGAAATCCACCGCCACCGGTAATAATAATCTGCATAATTTTATCAGGCCTTTCAGATTTAAAATTTATTTTCCTTCAAAGGGTAAAGGGCCCGGGCCTATTTTCTACTCCACTTTTCCGATGAGAGGAAGCAGGTACTTTGCTGCCTATGATTTTCCTAAAAAAGCGAGACAGGTTGCGGTGAAAGGTAACTAAGTTGAGAATAGATTGGATAAAATAAATTTACCTAAAAAATACCTTTACCTAAGTGCGACATATTGCTCGTAAACTTGTTAGTTAGGAAAATTTGGATTTGAGTTGAATGGTCATGGATTTAAAAAATAAGCAGCGAATATTCCTTAGTATATTCTTTTTTCTTTCAGGATTTAGTTTCTCCACCTGGGCTTCCCGGATACCTACCCTCAAGACCTTCTTTGGGTACAATGAAGCCGAGATGGGTTCGGTGCTGCTGGCTATGCCGGTAAGCTCCCTCATCGGGTTGCCCATATCGGGCTGGCTCATTGCGCGTTACGACAGCCGGATTCCGCTGTCCATCGCCTTTGGCCTCAATGCGATTGCGCTGGCCTTTATCGGACTGGCCCAAAGTACCCTCAGCCTCATTGCCGCGGTCTGCGTCTTTTCTTTTACCATGCGCATTTTCAGCATTGCCGTCAATACCCAGGCTATTGCCCTGCAAAAGCAGTTTGATAAAAAGATCCTGGGTTCCTTTCACGGTCTCTGGAGTACCGGTGGTATAGCGGGCGTGGGATTTTGTACCCTCATGATAGCTACCAATGTACCCATTGAGCAGCACCTTGCTATTGTTTCCCTAATTTGCTTTACCATTACCATCTTTTCTTTTCCGTATCTCTTAAAAAATGACCGCACTAAGGAAGGTAATAAATTGATTCTTGGTAAACCTGATCCCTACATCCTTTACCTCGGGCTACTAATATTTTTCGCGGCCGTTTGTGAAGGCGGCATGTTTGACTGGAGCGGTATTTATTTCCGGGAGGTACTTCATGTCCGGATATTTACCTACGGCTACCTCATCTTTATGATTTGTATGGCTATTTCCCGGTTTCTCTCCGACCAGGTCATTGAGAAAATCGGCATGCCGACCACCTTCCTCCTGAGCTCCCTGCTGATTGTAGCCGGCATAGGGCTGGCGGTTTCCATTCCTACGTTCTGGACCGCCATGGCTGGTTTTTCGCTGGCGGGCCTGGGCACAGCCTCGGTGGTACCTATGACCTACGCGCTGGCCGGTACTTCCAAGAAATATTCGCCGGGACTGGCCATATCCATTATAGCTACCTACGCTACGGTCGGTATGCTGGTTGGTCCACCGCTTATCGGGTACCTGGCCCATGCCTTTGGTCTGCGGACTTCTTTTGTGGCTTTTGCCATAGCCGGCTTTGTATTTATACCTATTTCGCAGCTTTTTTTCAGACAGCAGAGCCGGGAAAGTCAGCAGGAATTAACTACCTAAAATTCTAAAAAGGAGTCTACACCTAAACTCGGATATACATTTTCCTTTTGTCCATCCAGTAACCAATCCCCCAAAGGAGAAGCAGGAAGGAGAATCCAAAAAAGAAGGAGCCGAATTCGGGCGGTCCGGGTACCTGGGCTGCTACGTACTTATAGTACCAGCTCCAGGGAGTTATATGAGTAGGTTCTCCGGTTTCGTTCAGTCCATCGGACAGCCGGATAATGGAGAGCAGCCGCGGAATAAGTCCACTGAGTGCGTAAATAAACAGGGGATTTTTTCCGAATACATCAAAAAACCGGGTCCACGCTCCCCGAACGTTATGGATTTCGATGAGGTAAATCAATACCGAAAGCAGAGCGATGGCTAAGCCCAGCGTGACGGCCACGTACGAACTCGTCCAGATTTTCTTATTGATGGGAAATACCAGACCCCAGGCATACCCGAGAAACAGGAGTACTGCCGAGGCAATGAATAGTACTACAAGGGTTTTGAAAACCGGATGCCCCTCCTGATTTACGGCACCGGCCGGGAGGGCGGTGGTTGCTTTTTCCCGGTTCAGGATGTAGTACCCAACCAGGTACCCGCCTATAACCTGCACTATGGCGGGCAGGGTACTTACGATTCCTTCCGGATCAAAGGCTATTCCTTCGCCCCGGTACATGTGTGCCTCGCCCAGCAGCATCCGGTCAATGGAAGTACCAAACCAGCCTTCCAGGCTGTAGGGATCAATTGGGTTTCCTATGAGGCACAACAACCAGTAAACTAAAAGGAAAGCGGCTCCGGTCCAGAAGGCTCCGCGTGCTTTGCCGTAATAAACTATAATAGAGGCAAAGAAATAGCAAAGTGCAATGCGTTGAAGTACCCCCAGAATACGGACGCCCCGGAGCTCCCCCTCGCTGGTAGTCCAGGTCCAGGTTTTAAGAACCAGCTGATCGTCCTGCCACATCAGAAAGGGAAACCAATTTATGAAAAGTCCAATTAGAAAAATCAGGGTCGCCCGCTTTAATACCTTTTTCCAGAAAGCACCGTCGCCCGCCTCCTGAAAACGGGGCATGACAAATGCCAGAGCGTTACCTACGGCAAACAAAAAGAAAGGAAAAACAAGATCAGTGGGGGTAAGTCCGTGCCATTTGGCGTGAAGGAGAGGGGAAAAGGTCTGGGGCCCGGCGTGGTTATTCACCAGAATCATAAAGGCTACGGTTGCCCCCCTGAACACATCAAGAGAGTAGTAACGCTGTTTCATATAGGGAGGTAAAGATGAGGGTTTAACCGCCTAAATTAATGATTCGGACACAAAATAAATGCTGCTTATGGAAATAATCCCTCTTTTTGGCTCCTACCTCTGCTTTTGCTCCTTTTTATTCCATTTTTATTATGCTAAGAAAAAGTAATGCGCTGAATCCGGATGGCGTTCAGGATGGCCAGAAATGCAACTCCAACGTCCGCGAATACGGCCTCCCAAAGACTAGCGACGCCAAATGCTCCAAAAAGCAGAACCAGGGCTTTCACCCCGAAGGCCAGCGCGATGTTCTGCCACACAATCTGGTTGGTCTTTTTTCCGAGCCGGATGGCGGTCGCAATTCGGGTGGGCTGGTCGGTCTGGATCACTACGTCGGCGGTTTCGATGGCCGCGTCGGAACCCAGGCCACCCATAGCCATTCCTACGTCGGCGAGGGCAATGACCGGGGCATCGTTAATGCCGTCTCCGACAAAAGCTACCGTATTTCCCTGCCTCTGCAACTCCTCCACCCGGGTGACTTTATCCTCGGGCAAGAGCCCTCCGTACGCCTGGTCAAGCCCTAATTCGCCCGCTACTTTCTGCACTATGGAGTCTTTATCACCCGACAGCATCACTAATTGTCGTACTCCCAAGGCACGCAACGCCTGTACCGCCTGCCGTGCGTCCGGCTTTACCTGATCCGCAATGGTTACGTAGCCGGCATAGCTACCGCCTACCGCTACCAGTACTATGGTTTCTACTATTTCATTCAGTGATTGGTCATAAACAATGCCGAACTTATCGAGGAGACGGGCATTACCAGCCAGTACTTCGTGGCCTTTGACCCTACCCCGCAACCCATAACCCGGGATTTCTTCTACGGATTCTATGTCAATTCCGACGGAGCCAGCACCGGCATAAGCCACTATTGCCTGCGCAATGGGATGTGTAGATTTACTTTCCAGCGTTGCCAGCAGGGTTAGCATCAACTCGCGGTCAAAGGTTTCGGCCTTTACTTCCTGGACCTTAAATACCCCTTCGGTAAGGGTACCGGTTTTGTCCATCACGACGGTATCGACCTTCCGCATCTGGTCAAGGTAGTTGGAACCTTTAAAAAGGATACCATTGCGCGAGGCCGCACCGATTCCGCCAAAGTACCCCAGGGGAATAGAAATGACCAGGGCGCAGGGGCAGGAAATAACCAGGAACACCAGCGCCCGGTACAACCATTCCTCAAATTGGTAATCGGCGGTAAAAAAGTAAGGCAGGAAGGTCAGTCCCAGCGCCATGAATACGACGATGGGGGTATATACTTTGGCAAATTTGGTAATGAACTTTTGAGTAGGAGCTTTGCGCCCACTGGCTTGTTCAATTAGTTTTAAAATTTTGGAAAGGGCACTGTCTTCGAAAGCCGACGTAACTTCAATATCGGCCACCTGGTCCAGGTTAATCATACCTGCCAGTACTTTTTCGCCCGTAGTTTTGGTGTCGGGGCGGGATTCACCGGTCAGGGCGGCGGTGTTAAAGCTGGACCGGTCGGTCAGCAAATGGCCGTCCAGCGCTACCCGTTCTCCGGCCTTTACCTGAATTACGTCCCCAATCCGGACTCGCCGGGGATCGGTTTCGACGGCACGTCCATTTTGTAACACATTGACCAGCTGCGGCCGGTTGTCTATCAGGTTCCGGATTGATCTGCGGGAACGGGCCACGGCCGCTTCCTGAAAATGCTCCCCTACTACGTAAAACAGCATGACAGCTACCCCTTCGGCGTATTCACCAATCCAGAATGCGCCAATGGTAGCCAGCGACATCAGAAAAAATTCATTGAACACCTCTCCCCGCGCAATGTTGGTAGCGGCGTGTTTTACTACCTTCCAGCCTACCAGTACATAAGCCAGCCCGAACCAGGCCAGCCTCAGGTACCCGGCAAACCAGTCGCTTTCCAGGTAGTCAAGTACTATGCCCGAAACCAGCAGGAAAAGACTAATACCGGTAGGTAGGTAGGAATTTCCCCCTTCCTCGTGGTCGTGGTCGTGCCCATGATCGTGGGAGTGGGTGGGGCTGCAGCAGGCGTCTCCGGTCACCTCCGGAGTGGGACCGGGCTTTTCGGCCGTGCGGGGCGATGTTATTTCCATCGGCTGCAATCCGGTTTCTTCTTTATCTTTTTCCTGATTCGACATAGGTGAAGCTGGTTAAGTACCTAATGAAAAAAGTAGGTAAATATTCCCAAAAGTATTAAGGTAATGCCGGTGATTTTTTTCTCGTGATTTTCCAGAAACTGAAAATTTACTTTTTCCAGACTTCTCCCTCCCACAGCCACCAGGGCCATAATGCCCGAGACGGTCACCAGCAGATATACCAGCGAAATGGTAAGTATACCTTCCCAACCGTAGTGGCCGGCGCTGAAATAAAACGTTTCGATTTCCAGGCAGGGTGAAAAAAACATGGCCACACACACGCTGATTACAATACTTCGCTTGGATTTCTTGGCGACTTCTTTTTCCGAAATAGGGGCATGGTGCGAATGGCCCATGTCCATACCAAAGTAAATGAGTCCCATAAAGATTAACACCAGGGGAGCAACGATAGTTGGGAAAAGGTGCAATTGATCCGAAATTTCTACGCCAATCAGCCCAATAATGATTCCCAGACCGATGGTACTTGCGGTATGGGCCAGAGCCGCCACGCCTGCCACCAGCATCGTTTCGGATTTTTCCCACCCTTCCGACTTCCCAATCAGCACGAGCGGCAGCCAGTGATTAGGAATGGCCGCGTGCAGCAGGCTCAGGAGCAGACTTCCTAAAACAAGGTGAGTCACAATAGATTTTTTGAAACCAATCTATAATTTGTTTAATAATACAAGTTACACCAGCTTTTTACTTGTTACCTCTTCCACCGGTTTATGCTCTTTGATGTCGCCCATGATCAGGCGAATGCCCTGGTTAAAATTGAGGTAGCTCCACAGCCAGCTCATAAAAACGGTTAGCTGGTTTTTAAATCCAATAATGGAAATCAGGTGAATGAACATCCAGATTAGCCAGGCAAAAAAGCCCTGGGTGCGGTACTCCCTGGAAAACAGTTTCAAATCTGCCACCGCATGATTTCGACCAATGGTAGCCATAGCGCCCTGGTCGTGGTACCTGAATGCCTCCACCGGCTCATTGTTGAGCAACCTTTTCAGGTTTTTTCCCAGCAATTTTCCCTGCTGAATGGCCGGTTGGGCCATCATCGGGTGCCCGTAGGGGTACTGCTCGGTAATCATGGCGGCAATGTCTCCAATTCCAAATATATTGAAATACCCCTCAACCTGGTTATTTTCGTTGACCTTCAGGCGGCCTCCCAGCCAGCTTTCCTCCCGAATTCCTTCAATAGTGGCCCCGGTTACCCCCGCCGCCCAAATCATGGTCCGGGAAATAATCTGTTCGCCCGTATCCAGCATGACCGTATAGCCGTCGTACGACTTCACCCGTCGGTTCAGCCATACTTTTACCCCAAAGTTTTCGAGGTATTGTAAGGCCTTAACGGATGCCTTCTCCGACATTCCCTTCAGCAATTGCGGGCCACTCTGAATCAGGTGAATATCCATGTACTTAAAATTCAGTTCCGGGTAGTCTTTGGGGAAAACGTGCTTCCGCAATTCACTCAGGGCCCCGGCCAATTCAACCCCGGTAGCTCCGCCTCCCACTATAACGTAGTCCATCAGGCTGTTTAGTTGCTCTTCTTCCCCAATCTGAAGGGCTTTTTCAAAATTACTAAGTACCGTGTTCCGGAGGGTAATCGCGTCCTGTATGTCCTTCATCGGAATGGCCTTCTGCTCAATCTCCCGGTTGTTGTAAAAATTGGTCGTGGCACCGGTCGCTATGACCAGGTAGTCATAATGCACCAGCCCGATGGAGGTTTCCACTACTTGTTTTTCTGTATCGACCGAAAGCGCCTCGGCCATGCGGTAGTAAAGATTCTTCTGCAACTCAAAAAGCTCACGAAAAGGTTGAGCGATGGAAGATGGCTCAATGCCGGAAGTAGCCACCTGGTACAGCAGGGGCTGAAAAGTATGAAAATTATGCTTGTCTATCAGGATTACCTGTACATCAACCTCGTTTAAGGTTTTAGCTAATTCCAACCCGCCAAATCCTCCCCCGATAATTACCACTCGTCGCTTGCCGGTTTCGGCGATTCGGGCATTGTGAAGCATAGTTTTTTCCTGTCAGTTAGTACCAAAATTCTATCTCCAAAAGCAGTTTTGGCCTCCAAATGTTTTTTACCAGCAAAACACTGACCGGTGAAGGAGACAATGCCGGAGAAAAGACCTGAATAGTTCTGGGTCTCTCCTTTTCGCCCTTTTCGGACAGGAGGTAAAATCCCCAAAATGAAAATACTCTGCCGACAAGGTCAGCAGAGTATATATCCACAACACTAAGATTAGCTAGAAAATCTTAGTGTTTAAACTTACTAATTTTTTTAAATAAAAGGAGCTCTTTACGTAATTTTTTAATGGAATGGCGCTTACAAAAACACTGTCCTACTAGCGGTTAAAAGTTAACTCTTATTGCCCTAAACGAAAAAAACACCATCCCAGGAAGCCCCGGTAGGTGTTTAAATACACACACTAATTGGGTAAATATAGGCCGGGCAAAAATGAAAATCATTACCGTTTACGTAACCGCTTTAAAATTTTTTCAATCTTTTGGCAGTTAAACAAAATTTTTGGAGGCCGAAGAGCGAAAAGGTCATGGTTTTACTTTTGACGGCCCGACTTTGCTCATATCTATGGCTCTAAACCCAAGTCCAAAGGCGGGCGAATTGGCCTGGAGTCGAAAATCGAATTGCGCGGCATCAATAAAAAGCGGGTCAGCATACAGCGAGTGCTGGTCCTTTCCGAGGGCACGCCAGTCTTGCCAGTTTTTACCGTTGAAGGTAATCTGGTCCAGCGGTTGGGTAGGATTGTAATAAAGATTCCAATCCATGTCGAAAGTACTTGTTACCTCCTGGGTACCCTTGTCGCCAATGGGCCGGAGGTAAAACTGGTAAGGCTTGTCCGTCCAGTTTTTGCTGAGCAATTCGCCTTCTTTCCAGTAAATGATGTTGTTTTCAAAAAACACACTTTTGTGGGGTTCTAAGCGGGTTCGGCTCAACTGCTCCAGCCGCCCCAGCGCGAAAATGTTATTCCGAACCGTAATCTCCTTGGCGAAATGGATGTTGTAACCCGCAAATTTGGTATTATATACAATATTGTTCTCCACCAGGATATGGGTGGAGCCTTCGTCATTGTAGATACCCCACCCCCCATAATGGTTGGCCTCCACATCGTGAATCAGGTTGTTCCGAATAACCGTCCCGGGCGATACCCCCAGGGTATAAATGGCCCCCATGTCGGAGAGCAGCCCCTGCCCAATGGTATGAATATGATTGTACTCGATGCGGTTATCCCGGCTGATGCTGCGCTGGTACCCCCACCGCCACCCAACCGAAATACCCGTATACCAGCCATTGGAAATTTCGTTGTGGAGAATCTGGTTACCGGAGGTGTGCATCAGGAGGATACCTACCGCCGAGGGGTATACTTCACCAAAGTGGTGGATTCTGTTATCACGGATAAGATTATTACCCGTTCGTAACAGGGGTGAGTCCGCTTCGGTACCGCCGTTTATGCGAAAGCCTCCGGCAGCAATGTAGCCCAGTTCGTTGTTGGTAAAGCTGTTGTCTGAACAACCCGTCGATATCTCCACGGCAAAGGTACCCAGGTTCCGGAGGGTACAGTTTGTAAACCCGATGTGGCGCGCCCCCGTCAGGCTGATGGAGGCCGGTACACTGGCTGAGCCCTGGTTGTCATTGGAGTTACCGGGGGGCAGGTCCCAGTTCGTGTACATGAAATCCAGACCATTAAAATTCAGGTACTCTACCAGCTTTCTTTCCTGTGGCAGCCCCTCAAACGCTACCAGTTTTTCGGTAACGGGTGCTACCGCCTCCACCCTGGACATATCTTCCCCCGGAAGCGGAATGTAATAAAGCGTACCGGTAGGACGGTCGAGGTACCATTCGCCGGGCTGGTCCAACCCTTCAAAAACATTTTCTACGACGTATCGCGCGCCCTTGTTCGTAAAATCATCGGTAAATCGTTTCCCCGCCTTATGCTTGAATGTGACAATGTTGGTAGTAGTATCAATGGACTGTATGGGGAGGTGGGAATCCGTCCAGAAGTGGTAAACGATTACTTCCACATCGTCCAGGTTTTTCCAGTTGGCGTTCAGGTCCCCTTTCGCGAACTCGAACCGTTGGCAATCGGTATGGTAGTGTACCTCTTCTCCCCCGTCCGGAAAGCCTTTGACTATTTTAAAACCGGTGTTAGGTATCCGGGCCCGCTGGCGCAGGGTACCATTGATATAAAGCTGCCGGAACTTCCACTTTCCTTCCTTTACCTCAGGCAGCTGAGTACTGTACCAGTTGCCGGTTGACTTTTTCCAACCCCGGATTTTCCGGCCGCCGTGAATAAGTACCCTGCCGTTGTAGGAAGTATAGGTAACCGGACTTACTTCGGTACCTGAGTCTTCATGAGTGAACAGAAGGGGCTTTTCCAGGTAGTACTCCCCGGCCGCTACCGACACTTTCACGGGACCTTTGATTTCCCCTTTCCTTCTCATGTTACGAATCGCCGCATGCGCCCGCGCCAAAGTACCCCACGCCTGGTTTGGGCGCAGGCCGGTTTGGCTGTCTTTTCCGCCGGGGGAAACATACAGGTTGAGGGTATCGGTAGGGGTTGCCCAGGCCTGGGAAATTAACAGAAGGCATGCGAAGCCGCTGATGATTCCCGAAAGTAGCTTTGTTCCCATAACAAGGTAGAACTTACATTGATCCTATCCCTGAAAGGTACTTTGAAGACATTTTTACCGTTTTTTTATGGTTAGATTAATGAAGTGCAAACCACAAACTACCAAAAAACAAACCCCAGGATTCAGACAATACGGAAGGTACATAATAGTAAAAAAGTAGGTACCAGGAGGAATTGTAGGAATTCCTCCTGGTACTCACAAAATAAAAATCCTATTGAGAAAAAGTATTGATCAGTGTTTGCCCATCAGGCTATTTTCCAGGGGCCGGTAATAGCTACGGTCAGACCCGCCCCCTGAATATTTACAAAAAAGGTTTCGCCCGTGGGGGAAAATACGCCTCCGGCAAACTCCGATTTGAAACCGACGTTCTCCGCCAGCCGGTAAAACTCGCCTTTTGGAGTTACACCAACGACAAATGGATGCGGATGGTCTTCGCAGAGGACGACGTCACCCCAAGGGGCTACCGTCAGGTTGTCGCAGCTCTTTACCAGTTCTTCGTCGTTGGGTTCTATGTATAGTTCCAGTTGTCCGGGCGCGCTCTTTTCCTGCGATTGCCCCTCGTGCTTACTGGGTATGTACCTGTACACCTGCCCCTTGCCGTTTTTCCCGCCGCTGGTACAAGCAAAAAAGATCTCATTGTTGCCAAACCACATACCTTCTCCGCGAGCAAAACGAGCCGCTCCCTTGTCAAACCCCTGGTAGCGCAGGTCATCCTGCGGCGATTCCACATTCTCGATATCGACCCATTCCACCTCCATAAGCTCCCTTACCGGAAAAACCGGAGTAGTAAGCGACGCCCAGTTGCGGGTATCGACACTTTTCTGGCCGCGTATCATCAGCGCCTGTAGTTTTCCTCCTTTCAGGAGTTTACCAGGTACTTGTGGAATGTAGCGGTAAATGAGGCTGTCGCCGGTATCTTCGGTGAGGTACACAATGCTGGTGCGCGGGTCCACGGCAACGGCTTCGTGGTTAAAGCGTCCCATGGCCTTGATGGGAACCGCCGCATGCAACTGCACCTTGTCAGTAGCCGGTACTTCAAACGTATAGCCGTGGTCTTTTTCGCAGGAGTTGTCCGGCCCGGACTTCTTGGTTGTTTCTTCGCAGGTAATCCAGGTGTTCCAGGGGGAAGGTCCACCGGCACAGTTGCGGGTGGTCCCGGCCAAGCTCAGGTACTCTTTTTCTACTTTGCCCGTTGCCGGATTGTAAATTATCGTGGTGGTTCCCCCCAGTTCTGGCATCACGCCTTTCCCGTAGTCGTACAGTTTGTTACGGTCAACTTTGGAAAGCAGCTCATTATTCAGTCCAAATGGTCCTCCCCCGGCCGGATTCGGGTTCATTTCGTGATTACGGATGAGAATGGTTCGCCCTTTGGCCCCTTTAAAAGCAGCCATACCGTCCGGGGCACCCGGTACCAACAAACCGTCGCTCATGGTACTACCCTTACGGGAAATAATTTGATACGAGAATCCTTTGGGTAGATTCAGGACTCCTTTGGGGTCGGGAAGCAGGGGGCCGTAGCCAAATGCTGATTCAGCCGACCGCTCCATAGCCGAAGCCGGATTGGTAACAAATGACATTAATCCGAAAAATCCAAGGGAGGCGCTTCCGGAAAGTTTTAAAAAATCCCGGCGGGTGGTTGGAGATAACTGGGTCATAAAAATTGTATTTTTTAAAATGGAGAAGTGGCAATTAGGAAAAAGAATGTCAACCCGGTAGGTTGGCAAGGTTACCATTTTGTTAAGTAAGCAGCTCAAGTACCCTTTATACTACTTAAAAGTGCCCGAGATTTTCCTGGCAGGTCTAAATGGGATTGTTCAGGTAAATATAAAAACACCCTAAGTACTTAGGGTGTGGGAGGCATGGCTTAACAGTCCGGGATTAATTAACCGACAGGGCTAACTCAAGAAGCTGGCGGTAGTGGGGTGCTCGTTTATGAAAGAAATGTACAACCTGCTGGTCGGAGTACTTGATTATTTTCTGCAGGATTTCTTTTAAATTTGCGTAGGCTCCCGGCTTGACAATATACCCCGCCGAGCCTAATAGCCGGGTCTCGATTACATCCTCCGGATTGGGAGAAGTAGTATAAACAATAACGGGAATGTGGCTCGTGCCTTCCAGTTCCTTTAACATTTTCAAACTCTCTCTTCCGTCCGTACCAACCAGGTGCAAATCCAGGAAAATCAGCTTCGGGAGTAAAGTACCGCTTTGGAGAAGGTAGTCAATGGCATTTTCGACATTAGAAAAACAACGGCAGGCGTAGGAGGAATTAATATCCTGCAGGGCCATTGAAAAAAGCAGGTGTTCTTCTAATTCATCATCAATCAACAAAAAGGTAGAGCGTACTTTCATAGTGGCTTGATTAGTGGGGCAGAAGGGAGACATTTTCTCTTATTTTCCCACACAAATCAAGCCATACTTTTCCTGGTACTTCACCACCCGCCTTTTATTTCAGAAAGTAGTCAACAAGCCACATGACTACGGCCAGGAGCACACAAAACAGGAAACCGTACCCTACTAATTTTGCCCCCTGACTGGTACGTTTAAAATTAATACGCCTCCACCCGGTCTTTGCACTACTCGGCTCATTTATTTTCATTGGGATCTACTTATGGTAGGGTGTATAGTTGGTACTTAAAAAATTGTTTATTACAGATTCGATGCTATAACCTATTTGTACCCTGTAAGTTTTTAAATGGAAGGAATTAGGCCAATTATTGCAAAATAATAAACGGATAGATCAAATTTGGGTGGTGGAATAGTTATTTCATGTTGAAAATTTCACTGGTTTTTCACTTTGACCCAATAAATATAGTAGGGATGTTTTCAACTGCATTTCCTTTTGCTCCAACCGGGAGCTGGTTGTTTGAACCGTCGGCACTACTGGTAGAAGGAGTCGTAGGGACGCTCCTGATGACGTTGTTCATGTATGGTATAGGGTACTTCACCAAAAATAGGCTGAAAGTGGTGAAGATACTCGGCACCATGCTGACCTTCAGTACCACCTCCTCCGGCGGGTTATCTGACCGGCCGTTAGCGATTGGCGTGGGTTGGGTAGCCCATTTATCCGTTGGATTGCTATTTACCTGGTGCTTCCACCTGCTTTGGGAATGGGGGGTAGGTAGCCCGACCCTGTTGCATGGGTTGCTTTTTGGGTTAGCCTTTGGACTTATTGGGATTATGGGATGGTATGCGTTTTTCACTGTTTACCCCCATCCACCGGACATTTCCCTGCCGCCGTACCTGCTCACGCTGCTGGTAGCCCATGTAGTATTTGCCTTTGGCGTAATTTTTACGCATCATTGGGTGCATATAGTGGTTATTCCCGTACCACCGGTTTAGTTTTACAATTTTCTCCGGGTTGAATTTAGGTATCAACCTGCTATTTTTTTGATGGACGCCCGAATTCTTACCCTGATTGGAATATTACTGGCTCTCTTTCTGGGGGCCCTGGACCAAACTATTGTTGCCACGGCACTACCCCGGATTGTACAGGATTTGCAGGGGCTGGAACGTTACGCCTGGGTAGCTACCTCCTACCTGGTTGCCTCCACTGTACTGGTACCTATCTACGGCAAACTCGCCGATATGTACAGCCGAAAAAAAATAGAACTGGTGGCGGTCCTGATTTTTCTCACGGGCTCTTTCCTGTGCGGTCTGTCGGGCGAATTTGGCCCGCTTCCCCTGTTTGGTGACGGCATGAATCAGCTGATAATTTTTAGGGCCATCCAGGGCGTGGGTGGGGCGGGGCTGTTTTCTATGGCCTTTATTATCATCGCTGATTTATTCCCACCGGCTGAACGGGGTAAGTATCAGGGCTACGTAGCTGCGGTTTTTGGGTTATCGAGTGTTATCGGCCCCTGGATTGGTGGCTTGCTGACCGACTTCGGTGGCAACCTGCTGCCCGGCGTAGAAGGCTGGCGGTGGATATTTTATGTCAATATTCCGCTCGGGGCTCTGGCGTTGTGGTTTATTATTACCAAAATGCCTCCCCTGCTGCCAGCGGGGAAAAAACAATCCTTTGACTACTGGTCGGCGGTGTTGCTCATTGTGGGATTGATACCATTTATGATTGGCCTACAGCAGGACAAAAGCCAGTACGGCTGGACTTCCCCACTTACTCTGGGGTTACTGGGAGGGGGTGCCTTCTGCCTGACTCTTTTTTATGTCCGGTCGGTACGAATTGAAAGTCCTATTCTCAACCTGAACTTATTCAGCAACAAGGTTTTCAGTACTTCCAATGCCGCCTCCTTTTTATTGGGAGCCGCCTTTATGGGCATTATCGTGTTCCTGCCCCTTTTTATGGTGAATGTTCTGGGGGTAACGGCTACCCGGGCGGGGGCCAGCATGGTACCCTTGTCCTTAGGATTGGTAGTGGGTTCGGTGGCGGGCGGGCAGGTCGTGTCCAGATTTGGAAACTATAAGTACATTTTGTTGGTGGGTATAGCGGTACTGGTGGTAGGTGTACTGCTCCTCTCCCGCATGACTCCCCAAACTCCGTTCAATTCGGTCCTGATTTACATGGCGCTATGTGGCATTGGCCTGGGCCCTACTTTTCCTCTGTTCCCTTTGGCTATTCAAAACGCCGTGCCCATTCAGAATATGGGGCAGGCTACCAGTGCCAACCAGTTTTTCCGGCAAATAGGAAGTGTAATTGGTACCGCAATAATGGGTGCCCTGCTGGCGGCCTCCCTGGCTGGTACTCCCCTACCCGCCGTAGTACCTACGGGTGAAGGTGTGCCCGAAGCGGTTAGGGCTACCGGTACAGCCCAAACCCAGGAACCAGATGCGGCCTTCGCTCAGGCCATTACCGACAATTATTTTTACCTGCTATTTATAGTACTGCTGGCCTGGGTAGTCACCTGCTTTGTACCGCAACTACCATTGCGAAAAACAAATACACCTCCCGCATTTTCGGAACCTTAAATTAAATTGGAGTATATTGAGGTCTGTTTGGAAGCATTCAGGAAAATTGAAAAGCCACAAACAGAAAGGAGGAAAAGCCTGTTGGACGGTACAAACAAAGTACCTTCAGAATTTATGGTAGCCTAGTCTGCAAAAATTGTTTTGCCTACCTTACAGGTTGAATACAATGAACTTTCATTTTCTCTACTTCCACCGTTATTTCTATTTAACCGTTATTTCTATTTATAAGCTATACCTTCCATTTGGTTGGGATGTCCCAATCTGGTTCTATCGTTTCATTAATCTTATTGAGCATGTTTGAAAACTTCACCGTACAACTGGATAGAGTCTACTTCCGAAATACTGTTCTTGATTACCTGTTAGTCGCCGGAGGTATTCTCTTCGGCATTCTGCTGGTTTATATTTTTAAGCGATTTGTTTTAAAAAACATAAAGAGACTTTCGGGCAATACCGAAACAAAAATTGACGACTACCTGGTACACGGCCTGGATCGTTACGGTATCCCCGCCCTGTACCTGATGGTGGTTTATTTGGGCATTAGCTACCTCCGGTTAGCCCCGCGCTTTTCCCGTATCCTAGACGTGGCCGTAACCGTAGTGGTTACATATCTTATTCTAAGGGTCGTGTCCTCGGTTATTCTGCTCCTGTTGCAGTCGTTTGTACGCAAACAGGAACGGGGCGAGGAAAAAGTAAAACAGCTGGGCGGCCTGATGATTGTCCTCAACGTATTTATCTGGGGTATTGGTTTACTTTTCCTTTTTGATAATCTGGGGTACAACGTCACGACGGTCATAGCGGGTTTGGGTATAGGTGGGGTGGCCATTGCGTTGGCTTCTCAGAATATTCTGGGGGACCTATTCAACTACTTTGTCATCTTTTTTGACCGCCCTTTTGAAACCGGTGATTTTATTATTGTTGATAACAAAATGGGTACCGTCGATTACATCGGCGTAAAATCAACCCAAATCAAAAGCCTGACGGGCGAGCAACTGATATTTTCCAACAGTGACCTGACCGGTTCGCGCATTCACAACTACAAACGAATGGAAAAGCGCCGGATCATTTTTAAATTTGGCGTAGTGTACCAAACTTCCCTTGATAATCTCAAAAAGATTCCGGATTTGGTGAAGAATTTAATTCTCAGCCAGGAAAATACCTCCTTTGACCGCGCCCATTTTGCTGCCTACGGCGATTCCAGTCTTGATTTTGAAGTGGTATACCACGTATTAAGCGCAGACTATACCGTGTACATGGATATTCAGCAAACAATCAATTTCCGGTTGTTTGAAGAATTTCAGAAAATGGGGGTTGAGTTTGCCTATCCAACCCGGACCCTGTACGTGGTGGATCAAAAAAAAGAGGAGCCGGAGGAAAAAGAGTCCGATGCTCCCGAAATTCAAGCCATTATAAAACCGGAATAATATTTCTAATAAAAAAAGGAGCCGCTGAAATTTGCGGCTCCTTTTTTTATTTGCCTACTTTTTTAACTCCTTCTCGTACTTCGTTACCCATTCTTTGACTGTCATTTTTCCGGCCAGTGCACCAATTAACTCGTAGGGTATCGCATCCGGTTTTTTAAAGCGCAAACAGCTTTTGCCCACGTCCGGTTTAGTTGTGCTATACTTTGGGTATTCAGCCATATACCATTGCAATAGCTCCTGATCAGCATACAGGCCCATATGGTATACCGCCACAAAATTCTTTTGGGAAGCTACGCTCATAAAGGGCAAGGGTAGTTTGGGATTACAATGGTACCCGGCCGGGTAAATAGAATGCGGAACTACATAGCCCAACATCCCGTAGCTAATTGTCTCGACAAATCCTGTGGGCAGGTTTGTAAGAATGGAATCCCGGAGGTTGGAAATGACCCGTTTTCGATCTTCCGGGAGCTGGTCAATATATGCTTGGGGCGTGTCAGCTTCAAAACGCATAGCAGTGATGGTTTAGGATGGTGGCCTTTCAATAGAAGGAAAAGCAACTGCCACAAATTACTACTTTACCCACAGTAAATCAATACACTGTACTGTCCACGGATGAACGTAAACTGTTCATTTTCGGACAAAAACTCCTACCTACTACTGCATGTAATCCCTTAAATATCAGCACATTAATTTACTACTAAACGCCTTGGTACGTTATTTTATCTACAAATATGAAACATATCGTTTCTTATGGAAAGAAATTACCTCGGAGAATTTGAAGAACTTGTTCTGCTTACCGTGGCAGTACTACATGACTCAGCGTATGGCGTGGCCATTGCCGAAGAAATTGAGAAACAAACGGGCCGTCAGGTAACCATCAGCGCGGTACATGCCGCCCTGCACCGCCTGGAAGAGAAAGGTATGCTCCAATCGCGCCTGGGAGAGGCAACGGCTGAACGGGGCGGACGCCGAAAACGCCTCTTCTTTCTCCTGGCCCAGGGGAGTCAGGCCTTACAGACCATCCGGGATACCCGCAATCGGCTTTGGGATTCCATCTCGCCCCAGGTTTTACCGGCTTTTAGTATATGAAGCTCCCTCTTTCCCCTCCCCGTTGGGCCGACCAGCTTCTGGAATGGTTCTGCGCCCCGCACCTTCTGGAGGAGGTACAGGGCGATTTGTACGAACGCTTTCAAAGAAGGATAGTGCTGTACGGTGAAAAATCAGCGCGTCAGCAGTACGTGTGGGATGTACTAAGCTTTCTCAGACCCTTTGCCCTTAAACGTAAATCCGAAAACCTAACTTCACCCTTTTTATTCAGCCATGGTATGCTAAAAAATTATCTGAAAATCGCACTCCGCAACCTGCAGCGGCAAAAGCTGTACGCAGTCATCAACATTCTGGGCTTATCCGTTGGGTTAGCTTGCTGCCTTACCATTTTCCTGTTCATTCAGGATGAATTACGGTACGATACTTTTCACGAAAAAGCGGATCGGGTATACCGCCTTGTCAACGACCGAACTTCGGAAGGACGGGTGAACCACATGGCCCGCACCCCGCCCCCCTTTGGCCCTACGCTTAAGGCGCAATTTCCGGAAGTTGAGCAGTCGGTTCGGATATTTTCTTTCAGTGAACCTCTGGTTACCCACGAAACCAATAGATTCAGGGAAAAAGGTTTTATCCTGGCTGACTCTACAATATTTGACGTATTTACCCTGCCCCTGGTACGGGGCAACAAGTCCGAAGCACTGCGTGGACAAGGTACCTTAGTTATTAGTGAAACGGTAGCCAGGCGGTACTTTGGCAACGAGGACCCCTTAAACAAAATACTTACGGTAGATGGCAACCTGAAATTCAGGGTGACGGGCGTCATGAAAGACCTTCCATCCCACTCCCACCTGGAACTCAGCTGCATTGGCTCGTTTAGTACCATGCGTGACATATTCAGCGACTACGACCGCATGGAAAGCTGGGGTTGGCAGCAATTCTATACCTATGTACTATTAGCTCCCGGTGCTAATCCAGACCAGCTGGAGGCCAAAATTCCGGGCATGTTAAACCAGTTCGCCAAGGATCAATTGGATAAAAGTGGTATGAGCTATAAAACCAGCCTCCAGCCACTCCTGGATATATACCTGCATTCAGCCGAGTTGGAATACGATATCGCCAAAAAAGGTAATATTCGGTATGTATACGCCTTTGCCATTGTGGCCCTCTTTACGCTCCTCATTGCCTGCTTTAATTTTATGAACCTGTCTACGGCCCGGTCCATGCAACGGGCCAAGGAGGTCGGGTTACGTAAAACCATCGGGGCGGAGCGCAGCCAGCTCATTGGGCAGTTTCTGGGTGAGTCGATGGTATTTACTACCCTGGCTATGGTCCTGGCGGTACTCTTAACAGCGGGAGTCCTGCCCCTATTCAATAACTGGGCGGGCAAATCGCTTTCACTACTTGATGCCATGTCGGTCCGGCTATTTGCTCAGATTATCGCCACTATGCTGGTGGTAGGTTTATTAGCGGGCATTTACCCGGCCTTTTTCCTTTCCGCTTTTCAACCCATCAAGGTACTAAAGGGAAGCCTTGAATCAAAAGCCAAGGGTGGTTACGGCCTGCGTAAAACTCTGGTAGTGGTTCAGTTTGCGGTGTCTACTGCGCTAATCATCGGAGCTGGTATTGTGTATACCCAGCTTAATTATATCCAGCAGAAGAACCTCGGATTTAACAAGGAACAACTCATAATCCTGCCGTTCGCTAACGAGAGCATGCAGCAGGATTTCCAGGTTATTAAGGACGAACTCCTGCAAAATCCCAATATTATAGCAGCAACGGCCTCTTACGGGCTTCCAGGCGGCGCTTTTGCCGGCGATGGAGTGAAGGTACCGGGAAAAGCGGAGGACATTGGTATCAATATGTTCTTAATTGATCATGACTATATCCCTACTCTGGACATCAAATTGGTAGCTGGCCGAAATTTTTCCACTAAATATGGTACTGATGAAGAGGAAGCGTATATTGTCAATGAAGCTACCGTAAAATCTTTTGGCTGGAGAAGTCCGCAGGAAGCCCTGGGAAAAGAGCTGTTGTGGAATAAATGGGCACCTTCCAATCCGGCCGATACCATAAAGCGAGGCAAAGTAATTGGTGTGGTAAAGGATTTCCACTACAAATCGTTACATCATAAAATTGAGCCCTTAGTACTGCATATTCATAAACCCGCCTACTACGCTATGGTAGCCAGGGTAAGGCCCGAAAATGTAGCTGCCGCTCTGGAATTCCTGAAATTAAAGTGGCAGGAACGAGCACCGGAATGGCTGTTTGAATATGAACTACTGGATCAGCAGTTTGCCCGGTTTTATGAGAATGAGCAAATATTCCGCAACCTGTTTGTGCTGTTTACTTCGCTTTCCATTTTCATTGCCTGCATGGGTCTTTTAGGATTGGCCACTTTTATGGCCCAGCAGCGCACCAAAGAGATTGGAATCCGAAAGGTAATGGGTGCCTCAATTGCGGGTATCATAGTCCTGCTCTCCAAGGATTTTCTCAAACTTGTATTAGTCGGAATTGTAATTGCTACCCCTCTGGCCTGGTACTTCATGAACGAATGGCTCCAAAGCTTTTCCTACCGCATTGATGTCGAATGGTGGATGTTCCTGCTGGCGGGTCTGCTGGCAATAGGAATTGCTTTGCTGACGGTATCTTTCCAATCCATCAAAGCAGCCGTTATGAATCCGGTAGATTCGTTGCGGGGAGAATAAATTTCAACACCCAAAAAGCCGCTGCCACTCTCCAATACTTTTGGGAGTGGCAGCGGCTTTTTAGTGCCATTACAACTTTATTACCAAATCGGAATCAAAATTAAATCGAAGGACGGCAAAGAACACGGGCTATTTTTTTTCTGACCCGTTATTTTATACTAAACTCACCTGGCATCTTAAGCAAAGCAAACAACTTTTCATTTTAAACGTTTTACCAGTGAAAGGAAATTTTTGCATTTGTGACTATTGACTTTCCCCGGTTTTATCCATACCTACCTATCTGGTAAAGAAAGGGGCCGGGCTTCATTTCCACTACACACCAAAATGTCCAACGTCTCAAGTTCTTTTTTGACCTAAATCAGCGGAGAAGTACCTATCTAACTTCTATTATTTGGCACAATTATTCAAAATGGGCTGACCAATTTTTGATTTTACCTACCATAACGCTTAAAAATTTCAGAATATTAATTGAAATTTCAATATTTATGTAGTTTTGCACAAAACATAACCTTTACAAAATGAAAGCAAAAGCAATAAAGTTTTTTTCGCCCGAAGAAAATAGTGAGCCCAAATCTAAAAGAACTGAAAAAGCACCAGCCCTGAAAGGGTACATTTCCGGCGCAGGAAAATTAGTTTTTCCTTCTAAAACTATTGAGCAGCTCGATTTCAATCCGGATCAAAGTCGGTTTATGATCGGAGCTCAGGAAGGAAAGCGCAAAATAAAGTCTTTGTTTTTGGTGCCCACTACCGACGACCAGGCGGTATCATTTGAAATGGCAAAAGGAGCCAAAAATTATTCAATTTCGTTAGCCGTAATTCTCCAGAAAAATGGGGTAGATTATGCTAATAACAAATACAATTTTACGGTTGCACCTTTTGATTATGAAGAAGGTACAACCGGCTATGAGCTTCAGCTGGAAAGTCAGGCACCCAAAGCCGAATACACCGGGAAGCGTCGAGGCCGTAAACCAAAAAATGAAAATCAGGAGGGATAAAGCACCCACCGGAATTCAGCTTTTCGTTGGTCTGGTATTCATGGTACTCCTGATAATTGCTTGATAGTAAGCCAATCAAGTAAAACAGCTGAGAATAAAAAAATAGGCTTTTTAGAAAATAAATGAAAGCATTCCCGACTTGGGAATGCTTTCATTTATTAGTGGGGTACTTTGATTTTTGGGGTTCAATCAAATTAATTCTTTACCCAAAGAAAAGGCTAGCCATGAACAATTGGAGGTAAAGTTTTTCCCAAATGAAAAAGAACTTCGGGCTAATCTGAACCCAAAAAGCAGGGCCATCGGTACTAGCTCATGATGGCGCGGTCCAGGTGGACATAACCGCCGTCAACGTGCAGGAGTTGCCCGGTAATATGGCTGGCCCGGTCCGAAAGCAGGAAGGCCGCCATGTTGGCAATTTCAGTCGCGGTGGTCATGCGGTTTTCCAGGGGAATGCGGCGGGTAATTTCCTGAAGCCTTTCCTCCGGATCTTCCTGCTTACTAATCCAGTCTTCGTACATGGGGGTCCAGCATTCTGCCACAATAATTGAATTGACCCGGATACTATAGGGAAGTAGTTCAACGGCCCACTCGCGGGTAAGGGCATTTCGACCTCCATTGGCTGCCGCGTAGGCGGAAGTACCACCCTGGCCGGTTTCGGCCGTTTTTGAGCCAATATTCACAATCGACCCTTTGGATTTTTTAAGTTCGGGCAGCGCGTGGTGGGCCATCAGGTAGTAGTGTACCAGGTTTTTGTGGAGCGAAGCCATAAATGCTTCGTAGCTTCCACCAGCCAGGCTAACGCCGTCGTTGACTCCGGCGTTATTGACCAGGCCGTCTATCCGGCCAAACTCCGAAACCGCCTGCCGGACGGCCCGGGTGCATTCTTCAGGTTGAGATAACTCCGCCTGAATGGCAAAGGCCTTTCCACCGGCAATCTCAACGCTGGAAATTGCTTTTTGATTGTCTTCGGCGCTGCGGCCTACAATGACCGGCAGCGCACCTTCGGCGGCAAGTACCTGAACAATTCCCTCGCCAATTCCTTTGGCTCCACCGGTAACCAGGATAATTTTATCAGTCAGATTCAGATTCATTGGGTTTATTTTAATACAACAATGGAAGTTAGTTAAAGGGAATTTCTAAATCGTGTTTCCCCAGGCACCGCCCTATTTTCCGGAACCGGAATAATCCGGGATTTTCATCTAATAAAGAAAAGCCGGGGGAGTATTCCAAAGAAAAAGCCGCTACTTTTTTACAGTAGTTCAACCATTTAGTCTACTTACCTGTTAGTAGGTAAATGAAACTGATTTAACAATCCCAATTACTATGCTATTTTCCCTTCTGAACTTTTTCAAAGGCCGGGTTACCAAAGAGGCCATTAACGATGCCCGAAACAATAAGAGTCGTATGTCCCGTCAGGAAGCGCTTCAGCAAATGAGAAACCTGGCCAGCAAACGCACCCCCAAAGACTCCTAGTCAGGTACTCCTGGTTTGATCATGCTTAATTGGGAAGTTGAATGGGTACTTTTACCAGGGGTACTTATCAATGCCTTTGCCTGAATCGTAGTTGTACGGCTGGTAAGGGCACGCTTTCGTCCACTTTAGGTTAACCTTCGAAATATTTCTTAATGCATGGCAGGGGCTCCTAATCATTGCCACTGCCATAGTTCCTTGCGGCTTGCTCGCTGCCAGATTTCCCTAAGTTTTAAAATTTGTCCTTCATTAAATTAAATATTGCTTCAAAATGCAGTATTATTTTTAATTTTAGTCATAAAATTTCCTACATCACGCTAATCTTTACTAATCTGGCAGTCGGGGCGCCCTTTTCCAATGGGAATGGGTTGAGGTAGTGCAGTTAGATCAATTTCAGAAACATTGGCAAATACAGATAAACGGCTATAATGAAATGCAGGAGGTTAAACTTCAAAGGGATCAGAAAAGGCAAATGGTTTATTTACCGGATTTTGCAAAATATTTATTGGAACAACAGCTCGAAGCTTTTCAGGAGGCCGCTTACCGCATAATTCGGGAACAGCAGGTACCTATGTTGAAGTATTTTAGCGAAAGTGAACTTTTACCCCTGGCCAACGCTACCAATCTGGAGCTTTTACAGGCCATGGCCGATAATGACCTTATTGCCTATACCCGGAAATCATTGGAACGCTGGAAGGCCAACCAACTACCCAATGTGGAACGTAACCAGGTCATTGTTGATGATATTACTTTAATTACCCGGTCGCGCAGGCTGACATTTCTGGACTTTATACCCGCTTATACCTCCAACCCATTTCATATTATTGAGCTCATCAAAGAAATAGACACCTATTTCCACGACTATACTTCCACCGCTTTCAATGTTTTTATTTCGCTATTAGACAGCCGGCTCAACGACCAGGTAAAAAAGTTAGAACAGAGCGACCGTTTATATAAGCAGGCCCAGGCCATAACCCATATCGGCAGCTATACCTGGGACCTGAACAAAAATCAGCTTAGTTGGTCAGAGGAATTATACCGCATTTACGGGCTTGACCCTACTACCGACAACATCAGCAATGATTTTATTGCCTCCTTTAATCACCCGGAAGATGCCGAATTGATTAAGGCCAATATTCTGGTGGCCAGAACCCAACAAAAACCATTTGATTTTTATTTCCGGATAATCCTGAAAGATGGTTTCGTAAAAACCTTACATGCCCTGGGCGAATTGATACTCGATGAAAATGGGCAGGTCCACCAAATATTCGGGACCACCCAGGATGTGACCGAGCGGCAAAATTTAATAAATAAGCTTCAGCAAAACGAACAACTCTACCGGCAGGTAGAAACCATGGCCCAGGTAGGAACATGGAGTTGGGACATACTGACTAATCAGGTAAGCTGGACGGATGAACTGTACCGTATATATGATCTGGAGCCAAACTCCGAAGAAATAAATTTTGAAAGGTACCTTGATTTAATCCATCCGGACGACAAGGAATTAGTCACCCAAACTGTAACCCTGGCTTTGGAAACGAAAAAGCCCTACACTTTTTATCACCGAATCCGACCCAATCAATCTAAAAAAACAAAAATACTGCACGCCTGGGGCGATGTTATTACGAATAATCAGGGGAAGGTAATTCAACTGATTGGTTCTGCGCAGGATGTAACGGTACAAAAGGCAACTGAAAAAAGGCTGCTGGAAAACCAAAATTTTATCAAGAAAATTACGGATGCCACACCCGCCCTTATTACTTCCTATAATATCCATACAGGTCGGTATTCTTTTCTAAACGAAGCTCTGAAAAAGCTTTTAGATTATGAACCTGAGCAGGTTCTGGAAACCGGCGTCCAGTTTTTTATTGATCTGGTTCATCCGGATGACCTGGAAAAATTAATGACGGAAAATGCTGGCTACATGGCCCTGGCCAATGAACAGGTGCATCCGGACGGAGAAATGGTAGCTGAATTTCAATACCGGATGAAACACCGAAACGGCGAATACCGCTGGTTTCATACCTTTGGTACCGTCTTTGAGCGTAACAGCCAACACCAGGTAGAGCAGATACTTAATATTTCGCTGGATATTACCGAGCGAATAAAAGCGGAACAGGTGTTATTGCAACGGACTAAGGAGCTGCAGCAGTCCAATACCAGTCTGGAAGAATTTGCCTATATAGCCAGCCACGATTTAAAGGAGCCGCTGCGTAAAATTTCCCTCTTTGTGGACCGACTGTACACGCTCCGGGGCGCCTACTCTGAGGAGGAACGGCGGTACCTTGAAAAAATCATGAATTCATCGTCCCGAATGAATCAAATGATTGAGGATATATTATCGCTTTCCTTACTTTCAGAAACCAATGAAATCGAAAATATTGATTTGCAGGAATTGCTGGACGAGGTACTTTTTACTTTTGACCATAAAATCGAACAACTTAAGGCTTCCCTACAAACCGGTACCTTACCTTCGGTCCGGGCTATTCCTTCTCAATTCCGTCAGCTTTTTCAAAATCTGCTTAGCAATGCTCTTAAATTCAGCCACCAGAATATCCCTCCCGTTATTTCCATTTCACACAGCTACCTTACCCCCGACGAAGTAAGCCACTACCAGCTACGCCCTGCTGCCAGGTACTTTAAACTGGTTTTTGAAGATAATGGCATTGGTTTTGACAATTCTTTCCAGGAAAAAATATTTGCCATTTTCCAACGGCTTCACCACAAATATGAGTACGAGGGTACGGGTATTGGTCTGGCGATCTGCAAAAAAATTGTGAATAACCACGGCGGTATTATTCAGGCCAGCGGTCAAACCAATAAGGGAGCTGTGTTTACAATTATTCTACCCCAATAAGTCCGGGAGGAGTCGTAGTACACAGCAAGCGCAGTCCAAAAACATCGGGCTATTTCTTTTCCCAATCAAGGGCTGTTGTTTTAGCCCCTGCGGCACACCATTTTTAGTAGTGGTCAGTTTACTCATATATCTGCCATGTACCTTTAACCTTACAGAGTAGCTAATAACCCCTACCCACATGCAACACTATGTATCCTTCTGGCCCATATTACTACTGGGGTTAATTCACTCTTTCGGTGCTAAATTGAAGTTCTTGACTGTTTTACCCAGGAGTATCTGGCTTTCGATGGCCGGAGGTGTATCGGTATCCTACGTTTTTTTGCACCTCTTCCCCGAACTTAACGCCGGACAGAAGCATATACAGAGCGAATTTGTCGGGGAAGCTTTTCTGAGGCACCACGTTTACCTGATGGCGCTGCTGGGACTGTCTGTTTTTTATGGTTTGGAACGTCTGGTTTCGAAGTCCAGCCAAAAAGGAAAAAGCCATGTTGATGAAGATCAGAAAAAAAGGCCTGAGCCGGGTATGTTCTGGCTTCACATCACCTCATTTGGCATCTATAACGCCCTCATAGGGTACTTGCTGTTCACGCGGGAGGAAGGCCCCTTAAAAGAACTTATTCTTTTCTCAATTGCAATGGCCCTGCACTTTCTGGTCAATGATTTCGGATTATATGAGCACCACAGAAGGAAGTACTCTACTTCCGGGCGCTGGGTCCTGGTTGGAGCATTGGTACTTGGTTGGGTTACTGGTTTTTTTATTGAAATTTCCCACACGCTGTTTGTGCTGGTACTGGCCTTTATTGGAGGAGGAGTTATCCTGAATGTACTGAAAGAGGAGTTACCGGAGGAACGTGAAAGTCGGTTCTGGGCCTTCCTGGCAGGTTCGCTGGCCTATAGCGTATTGTTACTCTCGCTGGGTTAACCATAAAGGAACGTGCAGGTCCTGGTTGACCAAGTGACAAAGTACTTCAGAGCAGGCTCCTCTCCTACCCTAGCTTACATTAAAAACCTTGGCCGTGTAAGCGCCCACGTTGCCCACGGTACCATCGGCTACTTTTAGACTAATATCGTACAGGGCTTTATTAATTTCGGGCACCGAATAGCGTTCTACAATAACCGCCGCCTGGTCGCGCCGAAGCCGGAAATCATTTACCAGACGGCTGAAGAGTACCGTGGTAGTATCATCAATGGTGAGAGGAATTTGCTTTCCTTCCTTCAGCTTTATGGAAAACTCCACCTCCACGTACTTCCTCCCCTTTTTTATGCCTTTATAATCAACCCTAAGGTCCGTCTTTTCATTGATTTCCTTTTTTGCTACGTTCAGGATCCGCCGCACAAAGTCATTCCAGTTTTGGTACTGTTCCTCGCCTTTCTTCTCGTCGTACAGGTGAAGCCTTTTCTTTATTTCAAGCAAATTCAACTTCAGGTACCCCAGGTCCTTAAACTGAGAAAGCATTTCGTAGATTCGTTTGGCATATTTGCTGTTCAGGCTCAGCGCCATGTGAAGCTGGAAGGTGGTAAAGTTTTTCTTGAGGTCAAAAAAGTAAGGGCGAATTTTGGGGTCCAGGCTAATTTCAATAATACCCTGTCCGTAGATATATTCAGCCGAAGAAATTAGGGAAGCCTGAAGAAGGTTTCCGTTGGGACGTGGAATGCTCAAAACCCGCCCTACCAGGCTTTCAGTCGCCCGCTTTAAGTCTTCGTAAGAGTTCTTGGTATGGGTAAGGTCCATGAGCTCCCGTACCGAAATAAAATACAGGGTATCTGACTGATCACTTTGCTTCAGCTGCCCCATCAGCAGGTACACAATGTTTTTCTCAAGGGCTGACATTTCATAACGCGCACTTGTAATAGCATTGTCCTGCGTAATAAGTTTGTGGGATACTTCCTGCGTCAGACTTTTTTCCTTAGATTTCATAGGATGTTGGAGCTTTTCCACCGCAATATAAAAAAACAAAGCTATAACTACGACAGTGGATAACTTTTGTCGCAATTAACGAGGAAAATGACGCAGCACAACGAGGAATATGTCGTACGTAACGAGGTTTTTGCCGTAGTTCTTCGAGGAAAATGTCGCAGCAGACGAGGAAAGTGTCGCACGTAACGAGGAAAATGTCGCAATTAGTCACATTAACCAGCTGTCTATTAAACAGATACGGGCCTTCAAATAACAAGTAATAATTACCTAAATAAATACACAATTGATTGATGTGGCTATTTTTTAAGTAAAATAGTGTGGATAACTCTAAAACAGCTGGAAATGGGCGAAGAAAAACAAAAAAAGAACCAAAACTCATTGAGTCATAAGTAGGGCCGTGACGAGGATTTTGTCGTAATTAGGCAACAGTATTCCGCCCCTTCTGAAATAAACGGTCGTCCGGTTCACCGGTTCGGTAGCAGTTAGTTGGTTGAAGAGTACTTGTTTATTCCCGGTAGTCCTCAGCTTTTTCTTATACGAGCCTTTTTCCCACCACTGAAATCGAATTACCTAATCTTTATAATTATACCTGGAAACCAAACAACTATTACAGGATTAGCCTTGCTTCTCTCTAGGAAAAGCACGAGGATTTTGTCGTAATTTGCCCAGAATGAGACCTGATGAAACCCGACATTCACGAGGATTTTGTCGTAAATGAGGTGTCCAGTATAGTAAACTTTAGAAAGACTTTACTAGGATTTTGTCGTAGTTCCAATACCACAGATACATTTAAAACCTTTATTGAAGACCTCTGTAGTAATGAAAATCTACTCCGAAAAGCACGAGGATTTTGTCGTAATTGGGCTACCCTGGCTTGCCTTGCACTTACTATCCAAGGTACCTCCTTGTCCCTCGTTCGCGAGGATTTTGTCGTAGTTCGGCCTTTTTACCTCCATCTTTTCCCATAACTTGTCCGGGACTGATTTAATTTCGACGAATTCACGAGGATTTTGTCGCAATTAGATGAAAGCCTTCTATTACCGTAGCTAAAAAGTACCCAGAATAGGTACACTCAACGAGGATTTTGTCGTAGTTCACTTACAAATAAAATATATAAAAACAGGTGAGGGAGCATAAGGGACAATCTGACCCTTATGCTCCCTCACCTGGGCAGAATTCTATTTACTTTTTCCCTAACAGAACTTTAAGGTCTGTTGCACAGGAGATTATGTCGTCACAAACTTTCCCATTTATACTACCTTTCTCAAGTTTGGCAACCAGCGCTTTCAGTTTCTTTTTCAAATGCGCCTGTTGTTCGGCAGCAGCTCCCGACAAAGTTTGGCGTTCAGCGGTAGCCGGTTCGGTTGGGGTAAGTACGCCGTTCAAATCAGAGATAGGTTCGCTACTTCCCGTAGCAGACTTTGCCAGCTGCTGAATATCCGATTTTTTAACCCCGGCTTTTCCACTCAGGATATTCTTCCGTAAATCTGGTGCCAGTTTATCCAGACCTTCGGCAAATTCTGCGTCTCGCTTAATGGTCTTTTCGCTGACATTAAACTGCTTTGCCAATCGTTTGGAAGTTGAGCCGGAAGCTTCTAGTCCATAAGGGTCATTTTGACCTGTTTGCTCCTCCGGTTCATAAGGGACATTTTGACCTTTATGCCCGGAACGGTCATATTTACCGCGACTAAGCTTTTGGGCCAGGTACTTTTTTCCCCTCAGGTAAGAAATTTGCTCAGGTGAAAGGTTACGTCTACCCAACTGGTTATCAATCATGTAGTCCCTGACCTCGGTCATGGAAGGAAAAGAAACCAGATGAATCTTGAAGTCAAGCCCGTTTTTCTGGCATATCCTATAGCGGTTGTGTCCATCAACTAACACAAAGGTACCTGCCGTGGAATCACTAGCGGTATCCACTATGTTTTCGGTAGTTTCCCAGATCAGCAAGGCCTCCCGGCAGCCTTCCCTGATTATGTTTTCTTCCAGTTGCCGGAATTCATCCGCCTGTAACGGTGGAATAAGCTCTTCCAGTTCTGGCAGTATCTGTATCTGGCGACGGATTTCCTCGTGGCGGAGCAGCCCCTGATCTTTTATCATCTTTTTCTCACCGAGAAAACTTTGGTATTTTTTCATTTTTATCGTTGATTGTAAACCTGTTCTTCCCCTTCCCTGCTATTTTTTAATATACGTTTTACACTTTCCGGTAACTGCCGGATAACAATTCTTTGGCAAGATTCATGTAGTCCTCGGCACCGTTGGAATTGGGCGAGTAGGTAAAAATATCCTGTTGGGCAATCTGCGATTCCTTGATGGTGACGTTATTCCGGATTTCGGTTTTGAATATGGGAAAGTCACCCAGGGTAGTGTTCACATAGTCAATCATATCGCGGTGAACCTTTAACCTTTTATCAACCATGGTAAGTACTAGTCCTTCTACTTTCAGTTCATAGTTAATACGGTCACGAACCTGAAAAATCCGGTCAAAAAGGTTGCTGACTCCTTTCATGGCCGATGCTTCGGGTTGTAAGGTAATGATACACGAATTGGACGCCACCAGGGAGCAATTTGTAAAAATATTGAGCGCCGGGGGGCAGTCAATGAGAATAAAGTCGTAGTTGGGCCTGAGCGGGGCAAGCGCGTTTCGTAGCTGATTAACACCGCCGACTGCCTGTACCAATTCCAGATCGGCATAAGCCAGTTCCAGGTCGCTGGGAGCCAGGTCGTAGCGTTCAGCAATGGAACAGAGGGGAAGGGGTTCGCTTCTCAGCAGTGAATCAACTACCTGTCGCTGGGGTTCATCAATGCCCAGCGCCTGAGTTAGGTTTCCCTGAGAGTCCATATCAATTAAAAGAACCCGACTGCCCAAAACGGAAAGAGCCTTGCCCAGATTGATGGTAGTGGTGGTTTTTCCTACGCCGCCCTTATGATTTATAATAGAAATTACCCGGGCTTTGGTAGGCTGCTGTTCGCGAAAACCATACTTGCTAAGTACCGGATGAAGGGCCTGAAGGTGCTTCTCGTTCAGATTTCGCTTGCCGGCAACGGCCTTGGATAAAGTACTGGAAGGTAGTCCGGCTTCCTTCTCGATGACCGAAAGGGATAGCGCGGGATTCTTTTGAAAAAACTCTATTGCCTTTTCAGGAGTGAGCATACGAAAGGTATTGGGTTAGGCTTGTTTTTTAGACAAATAAATGTTTTTGGCAATACAATGTCAAAAAAAATAGACAATAATTTTCATTTTCTGTTTGGCCAAATAAAGAAGTAAGTAGAAATTATTGATATGTTATTTAGTTTTACACTTGGTACTTTACTTACCAATGCAATGGCCAAGGGCTTCTCACATGGAATATACACAGCAGCTTGAATTTCACTTTGACCGAATTGACAAGGAAGCGATTCCTTATTTATCAGTAGATTGTATCATATTCGGCTTCCACGAAAACCAGCTAAAGGTACTTTTGGTACGCTGGAAAAATACGGAGGAATGGAGCCTACCGGGAGGATTTATTCATAAAACTGAGTCGGTGGATGATTCGGCCCAACGGGTACTTGAGGAAAGAACCGGGCTGAGAAATATTTTTCTGCGCCAGTTTCAAACGTTTGGTGCCTCGGTCCGCTACGATACAGCCGATACCTGGAAGAGGTTGAACCTCCCGATTGACCACTTCCGCTGGACCAACCGTACCATTTCCATTGGGTACTACGCACTGGTTGATTTCTCGAGGGTCAACCCAACGCCGGATTTTATGACGGAGGCCTGCCAGTGGTGGGACGTTGATATGGTACCTCCGCTACTATTTGACCACAACGATATAATTGATTCAGCCTTAAAAACCCTGCGGATTCAGCTCAACTGGCAACCAATCGGCTATAACCTGCTGCCGGAAAAGTTTACGATGCCCGAATTACAGAAATTGTACGAAACGATTCTGGGGCGGACGCTGGATCCCCGAAATTTTCAGAAGAAGATACTGGGGTTGGAAATTTTGGACCGCCTCAAAGAGCGTCGGCGGGGTGGGGCACACCGTTCGCCCTACCTGTACTCATTCAACAAGGAGCAGTATGAGGCGGCTCTGCAGGAAGGTAGCCTGATGTTTTTATGAACACTAAAGAGCAGAAACCCCTGACACTAAGGTAGTAGCATCAGGGGTTTCTGCTTGTCTTTTTTATTTTCACTACTGTTTAACCAGCTGTACTTCACCGTGCAGGCGAATGTCGTCACTGACCACCACACTTCCCGCTTCGGTAACGGCGTTCCACGTCAGGTTGAACTCTTTCCGGCTTATTTTGCCGTCAACGGTAAATCCGGCCTTGGTCTGCCCGTAAGGATCAACCACCATTCCGCCGTATTCTACATTGACTGTGATGGGTTTGGTTACTTCCCGAATGCTTAATTCACCGTGAAGTTTTGCCGTATCATCCCCGGTTGGCTCATAGGTTGTACCCACAAATCTTACCTGAGCATGATTCTCAGCATCAAAAAAGTCAACTGAACGCAGGTGGGTATCGCGCTGCTCATTATTTGTATTGATACTGTCAACATCAGCGGTAAAAACCAGCTCAGTTACATTTTCAAAATTATCACCTTCGGTTTCAGCCTGTATATCAAACGTTTTGAAGTAGCCGGTCACGGTGGTTATCATCAGGTGTTTTACTTTAAACTGGATTTCACTGTGCGCCGGGTCAACTTTCCATCTTGCCATTCTTACAAAGATTAATGGTGGAACATAGTTTTAAAAAATTAATATCTGGCAGAGGTTTCTTAGTTATTCAATCCTGAACTTTTCGATGAAGTCTTCCGAGGCTCGGTCTCCCTTTCGTACAAATGGTCTGATAATCAGCCGGGTGCCATTTTCGTAGGTGAAAAATTTATAAAGCCAGTTGCTAAGTACTACCAGTTTATTCCGGAAGCCGATCAGGTACATAATGTGTACAAAAAGCCAGGTTACCCAGGCTAAGAAACCACCCAGGTGGATATTGCCGGGCAGGTCGGCCACAGCCCGGTTACGGCCTATAATGGCCAGTGAACCTTTGTCGAAGTACTCAAACTCTTCCAGCGATTCATTTCTGATTTTTCTTTTCAGGTTTTTGGCCAACAACTTTCCCTGCTGTATCGCTGGCTGAGCCACACCCGGATGTCCCTTAGGGTACTTGTCCGTTTTCATCAGGGCCACGTCTCCAATGGCGTAGACTCCTTCACAACCGAGTACGCCATTGTACCGGTCTACCAATATTTTACCCCGCTCTACCGATTGGACTGGTAAACCGTCCACCACGGCCCCGGTAACACCAGCCGCCCAAATCAGGGTATGTGCCTTTATCTGTTCGCCACCTTTGAAGGTAACGGTATGGCCATCATAGGATTCAACCAGGGTATTCAGCCTGATCTGGATTCCCATTTTATTCAGGTACTTGTAGGTTTTCTCGCTGGCCTGGGGAGACATGGGGGGAAGTACTCGGTCCAGACCTTCCACCAGGTAAATATTCATCTTGTTAAAATCCAGACCCGGATAGTCGGTTGGAAGAATGTATTTGCGCATTTCTGCGAGCGCGCCTGCCAGTTCCACCCCGGTGGGGCCACCCCCCACAATCACAAAATTGAGCAGACTTTGCCGGGTTTCCGGGTCAATAATCATGTTGGCTTGCTCAAAGCATTGCAAAAACTGGCTTCTCAGATTCAGGGCATCGGTGACCCGCTTGAGGGGAAAAGAATTTAATTTGATTTGGTCATTTCCAAAATAGTTGGATTTGGTACCGGTGGCAATTACTACGTAATCATATTTGATATCACCAATCAGGGTTTTGACCGTTTTTGTGGCCGGGTCAATGGAGGTTACCCGTACGTGGCGAAAGTGAAAATCTTCGATTTCATCACTCCCAAACATTTTTCGGATTGGCTCGGCAATGGAATCGGGCTCGAGACCGGCCGTGGCTACCTGGTACAAAAGGGGCCAGAAACCGTGGTAATTCTGGATGTCAAACATAACTACCTGGAAATCTTTACCAGCCAGTTTTTTGGTCAGATTTATTCCCCCAAAACCTCCACCTACTATTATTACTCTGGGTTTGGTTGTATCGGGTATATTAAGCGATAACTTATCTATCTCTAGCATATTTGAGCGGTTGAATAATGAATAAATACACGTTAGACATAGGCATAAAACCTATGCCATAAAGTAGGAGGGAGGTAACACACCTGACTATAAGAAGCCTATGGGCAGTAGAAATTTTTGGGTGATGTAAGTGTCATGTCAGAGGCAATGTATAGCCTGTTATGGATAATTTAAAGTCTGTTTTGTTGGAAAGCTACAACGAATTGATAACCATAGGGTTACTGGCCAGGATTATTGATTATCCTGATTCATTAAAAATCTGATTCTGAAGATAGTACCTTTACCGGGTACCGATTCTATATCCATAGAGGCCTGCAAAATTTCACAGAGTCTTTTTACAATGTAGAGCCCCACTCCTTCACCACTGGATTTGGAGGAATAATTACTACCTGCTTGCTCATTAATGACGCTCAGGGCCTTGGGTTCATAAACTATTGGATCCTGGTCTTCAATCTCAATTTTGCCTTTTACACCCGTGTTTTCTTCGATCGGCTGAAGGTGGTGCGATAGTAGTGAAACCAATCCTTTGGGGAGTCCCGGACCCGAATCCTGTACAGCCACCGTCCAGCGGGCCTCGTTTTCATTGGCCCAGGTAACCGATACCACCCCGGAAGGGGTATAATTGATAGCGTTTAACAACAGGTTTTGAACAATGCGACGTAACTTAATTGGATCAGTCCTGACAAGAAGCTTTGTGGGGCCGTCGGCCATTAGTACCAGGTTACGTTCGTTCGCTAACGTGCGGGCCCCATCTATCAACTCGTTTAGGACCTGGCTGGCGTCAAACGATTGAATTTCAACACTCTCCTGACCCGCTTCCAGACGAGCCAGATTCATAAGCTGCTGCATCATGATTTGGACGTTCTGCAGGTTGCGGTTCATCATTTCCAGCAGCTGCTTTCGCTCATCCGGCGTGGTGCCTTCCATATCCAGCATAAATGCAGTACTTTGTATGACGCTCATGCTGCCCCGCAAATCGTGTGAGGAAGTGCGGAGAATATCACCCCTTTGGCGGGTTAATTCATTGAGTTTTTGGAGGGCAATTTCCAGGTTAGCCGCCCGGCTGGCGGCCTCCATCCGCTCCAGCTCGTCGAAGCGGTTGGCGCTACCCTCAATGTTTTCATTCAACAATTCTATTAACAGATGATAAGCCCTTTGAATTACTTCGGGGCTGGTATCAGGATATAATTTCCAGAATTGGTCCAGTTCGTTCGCCAGGCAGGCATACAAAAATTTGATTTCGGTGAAGAGCGTCCTCAAAGAGAAACCATAGTGCCACCGGTGCAGACCGTGTTCACTGCTTATCCGAACCGGATCTTTTGACTGTTCTTCCTCCTGTAAACGCTGATTGTAAACCTCCAGCAGGAGGGGGGTCAAATCAATGAATTCCTGACGTGACATGGCTTGTAAGGATGCCAAAGAAGTTTTCTCCTCTAAGTCTCTTCGCCAATTGTTCAGCAAAGCTTCCCGCCGACTGAACAGGTAGGCAGCCAACTGCTTTTGTTGGTCTAAATGATCAACGGATAAAGTAGACATAGGCAAGGGATAAGATAAACTATTTACTTTAACGGGCTTATTCCTGGAAAAATCAATAGTACATACAGGATGAAGGAATAAGGTAGAGGTTTACTTTTAACCAGGAACTAAAAAAAAGGTTAGAAATTTGCAGTTATTCCCTTTTCATTAAAAATTTGTTTTACCTTACTTTTATCTCTACCCTAGGCTTCCCTATGACAAAATAGTTGTTTTTGGGAAATTTAACTTTTGAATTAGAAACCTTCTATGCAAAAAATACGGCAGTCACAAATATTGATTGTAGAAGATAATCCGGATCATTGGGCTATAATTCAATCTGCGATAAAAGAGCGTTTACCCGGGATACAGGCCATATTGGCTACCACGCCCGATGAGGCAAAAAAATACCTTACCGATTGCCTACGCAATGAATCGCGACTACCAAACCTGGTTTTACTGGACCTGTATCTGCCCAAGCGGGAAGATGGCTGGGGCTTGCTCGCTGAGTTGAAAGGCCAAGGTTCTCCGTTTTTAACACTTCCGGTAGTAGTACTTAGTTATTCTAATGAAATGTCCGATATATCAGAGGTTTATAAGTACGGAGGTACTGCCTACCTGGTAAAACCAATGGATTACAAAAAATGGCTGGACTATTTCGAAACCTTACGCCAGTACTGGTGGAATACCGTAACTTTACCCGGCGACAATATTTAATGCTGGCCGAATTAAAAAGTAACAATTTGGAAACAGGATTCAGAACAAGTACCTTCCCGTTCTGAATCCTTTATATTACAGGCTTTTGTGGTAATTTTGGGCATCTACAACAGCAATGGATACCATATTGACAATATCCCGGGTCGACGAGCCTAACTGGAGTATATGTACTGGCTTGCGCATCCCCATCAGCAAAGGTCCGATAGTTTCAGCGCCCCCGATTTCCTGTAGGAGTTTATAAGCAATATTTCCGGAATTCAGATCCGGGAAAATAAGCGTATTGGCCCCTTTTTCCGCCAACTGACTGAACGGATAATGCTCCTGCAACAGGCCGCGGTTTACGGCCGTATTGGCCTGTATTTCCCCATCAATAATCAGGTCAGGGTACTTCTTTCTGGCCTGCCTGACTGCCTCAGCGGCTTTGGAAGGAATGGGTCCCCGGCTGGAACCGAAGTTAGAATAGGAGAGTACCGCCATGCGGGGTTCGGCGTCAAAAAAACGAACGGCTTTGGCCGACAGACCAATAATATCACACAACTCCTCGGCGGTTGGGTCAACATTTACCGTTGTGTCGGCCAGAAAATAAGGTTCCTTTCGGGTCTGGACTATGTACATACCGGCTACTTTATTGACACCTTCCTCTACACCAATAACGTGCAGCGCGGGCAGGATAGTTTTGGAGTAGTCGCGGGTCAGGCCGGAAATGAGTGCGTCGGCCTGGTTCGTTTCCACCATGAGGCTCCCGAAGTAGTTGCGGGAAAGTACGGCCTGCCGGGCATCAAAAATGGTCATCCCTTTACGGTTACGCTTTTCGTATAAAAGACGGGCAAACTTTTCACGGGTACCTTCTTCTTTAACAGGGTCAATAATGGTTGCCTCCGTCAGGTCCAGACCATGTTCTTCTATGAGGGCTTCTATTTTTTCATGATTTCCCAGCAGAATAGGGTAGGCGATTTTCTGTTCAAGTACCTGCTGGGCGGCTTTTAAAATTTTGATGTGGTCGGCTTCGGCAAAGACAATCCGCTGCGGGTGTTTTTTTGCCTGGGTAATGATGCGGTTCATCAATTTCTGATCAATCCCAATCCGTTCCTGTAGTTCCAGGTCGTATTGTTCCCAGTTTTCGATGCGGAGTCGGGCTACTCCCGAGTCCATCGCCGCCCTCGCTACCGCCGGACTCACGTGGGTAATTAGTCGGGTGTCCAGGGGCTTGGGAATCAGGTACTCTTTACCAAAGGTAATGGTACTGTCCCCGTAAGCTTTGTTAACTATCTCAGGTACAGGTTCTTTCGCTAACTGCGCCAGCGCCTTTACCGCGGCCAGCTTCATATCTTCGTTGATTTCAGTTGCCCGTACATCCAAGGCTCCCCGGAATATATAGGGGAAGCCGAGTACATTATTGACCTGGTTGGGATGGTCCGAGCGCCCCGTGGCCATAACAAGGTCTTCCCGGATGGACATGGCCAGATCGTAGGCAATCTCGGGGTCCGGATTGGCCAGGGCAAAAATGATGGGGTCGTTGGCCATGAGCTTTACGTAGTCGGGAGGGAGTACATTCCCCGCCGACAGACCGATAAAAACATCCGCCCCGGCCATGGCTTCCTCCAGCGTAGTTATGGCCCGCTTCGTTACAAACAGGGAGCGGTAAGGGTCCAGGTCCCGGCGGTCGGCGTTGATAATTCCATCTTTGTCAAAAACCACCACATTCTCCACGTTCAGGCCGAGCGAGACGTATAGTTTAAGGCAGGAAATAGCGGCGGCCCCGGCTCCGTTCATGACCATTTTTATGGTACTTATATCCTTGTCGACCAGTTCGAGGGCATTCAGCAGGGCGGCACTGGAAATAATAGCCGTCCCGTGCTGGTCGTCGTGCATAAGCGGAATGTTCACCTGTTCCCGCAGGGCCGTTTCAATCTGAAAGCATTCGGGTGCTTTGATATCTTCCAGATTAATCCCGCCAAAAGTAGGTTCCAGTGAACGCACAATCCGGATGAATTCGTCCGGGTCGGTACAGTTTATTTCAATATCAAAGACGTCAATACCCGCGAATTTTTTGAAAAGTACCCCTTTCCCTTCCATAACGGGCTTGGAGGCATCGGGACCAATATTGCCCAAACCAAGTACGGCCGTACCGTTAGAAATAACCCCCACCAGGTTACCCTTGGCGGTATATTTATAGACATCTTCTTTATTGAGGGCAATTTCTTTACAGGGTTCTGCCACGCCCGGCGAATAAGCCAGCGCCAGGTCCAGCTGCGTGCTGAGCATCTTGGTAGGAACTACCTCAATTTTACCGGGTTGCCCCTGCTGATGGTAGTTTAAGGCATCCTGCTTGTTAATTTTTATCATGGTTTTGGTTGGATGAAGTGCTCCAATACTACGAATTATTAGGGCCAAAAATAATTATCTCCGGGCAAAATTGGATTTTTTGCCCGGAGAACCTCCGAATTAGTAAGCTTTTATGTCAACGGTGGCCCAACAAAGGAGAAGACTCCCATTTTATTCCGGTTCGTAGACCGGAGCCGGTTGGGTGGATTTCCCTTTGAGGAGGAAAGCCGAGAAAAATCCGACCAGGAAGATTGCCATGGTACCAAAAACAATGGTCAGATACCCATGAAACGGGCTGGCCAGTTCTTTGAGCGAACCTTCGGTGAAGAGGAGCGGGGAGAGGCTCATCCATAAGATTACCAGCAGGCCCAGGATAACCCCGGCGATGGCCCCTTTTACGTTTATCCTTTTGACAAAAGCGCCCAACAGGAACAGGCCCAGCATGCCTCCGCTGAAAACCGAAGCCATTTTCCACCAGGCATCCAGTGCACTTTTGACGTTGATCATAGCGACACCAATCAGGATACCTACCAGACTTATGACTAACGAAGTCAGGTAAAGTACCCGTAGTTCGGCCTGGTCCGAAATCTCCTCCCGACTAAATCGCTTGTAGTAATCCGTTAGGATAACGGTGGCTGAGCTATTGATACTGGTTGAAATGGTACTCATACCGGCGGCAAAAATGGAAGCAATCAGGAGGCCGGTGAGGCCGGGCGGGAGTTTGTTGACGATAAAATAGGGAAACACCCGGTCGCTCATGGCCGGAGTACCAAGCTCGGCGGGCAAATCGCCCGGAACTGCGTTATAGTAGGCGAACAGGGAGGTACCAATTAGAAAAAACAGAAACGATACCGGCAGGTAAAGCAGTCCGCCAAAAAAGGCCGAACGTTTGGCTTCCTGGTCGGAGCGGGAGGCCATGTAGCGCTGTACGTAGTTCTGGTCGATACCGTAGTTCTGTAAATTGATAAAAATCCCGTAGATAAGTACTACCCAAAAGGTAGATTCGGTCAGACTTAACCCAAAGCTCCCCAAACTGAATTTTTCGTACTGCTGCCCAATGGAAAATACCTGCCCGGTGCCTTCGGGCATCAGGTACCAGATGTAAAACAAACACAGCAGCGCCCCCGAAATAAGTACTATGCCCTGGATGGCGTCGGTCCACATAACGGCCTGTATTCCACCCAACAGAGAATATACCATGACCGTCAGCCCCGTAACAATAATAATGGTTACGATGTCCCAGCCCAGCAAAGTCGTGACCGGCAGGGCCAGCAGGTACAGGATGGTTCCAATGCGCATCACCTGCGTAAGAATATAACAGGCCGAAACGTAAACCCTGGCCCACAGCCCGAACCTCGTTTCCATGTAGGCGTAGGCCGAGGGGCTGTTTATTTTACGGTAGAGTGGTACAAAAAACTTCACTGCCATAATGGAGGAAATAGGCAGAGAAAGACTGAATACGAAGGCGTTCCAGTTGGAGAGGTAGGCAGTACCCGGCAGGGCCAGAAAGCTGATACTACTGACGAAAGTAGCAAAGATAGACATGGTAATTACCCAGGGAGGGAAGTTGCTGTTGCCCAGAGTAAAAGCCGAGGAGGATTTGTTTTTGGAATAAAACGAACTACCAAATAGGGTAATCCCACCCATGTAAATGAGAAAAACGACCAGGTCAGTAACTTGCAGATTCATAGGCTCAGAGGTGGTTTAGGTCAGGAAAAATGGGCAGGACGATTAAAGTACCAGGGGGAAACCATGCAAATCGGCCAGCGTTTTGAAAGAATCCCGTAGGCCCTGTAACCGAAGCTTATCCACCTGGGCCATAGTCTCGGTTGGTACCCGGCTGTTCGTTTCTATTTTCAGGCCACGCTGCTGTAAAAATACCTTGGCGGCATAGGGGTAAAAACTATGGGTAACCCGGTCCATCATAGAAAGTATAGCGTGCAGGCGAATAACTTCCTCGTTTCTTCCGTAGAGCTGGTACTGGTCCAGCAGGTACCGGTAGGGTTCGGGGTAGTAGTTGGCCGAAATCGGTGAAATACCACTACCACCCGACTCCAGCGAATCAAGGGCCGTGGTGGTGTCGGCATTGTAGAGGTTAAAGCGGGTACCTTTAATGGCCTTTGCCTTACGGTCAATGGCCCCGGAATGGCAGCTGGTATCTTTGTGGTAGACAAACCGCCCGGTGGAGGCCATCCAGCCCATCAGCGAAGGGCTCAGCAGCCGCTTGTAAGGAACGGGACACTCGTATACACCCAGGGGAATTTGCCCCGTTTGTTCCAGTATCTCTTCGAGCCGACCTTTTAGCTGATCTTCACTTTCGTCCGGCTCTACCAGCATACTGGTAATCAGTATTACCGCGTGGATTCCGGTATCGTATATTTTCTTAATAAAATCAATATTTTCGGACACCGAGCGGCTGAAAGTACCCGTGGCTACTACCGGCACCCGGGCCTGGGCTATTTTAACTACCGAGGAGGTTACCAGCAGCCGTTCCTCATCGGTCATCTGGTACATTTCACTGGACAGACAGTTAGCAAAAAGTCCGTTGGAACCAGCCTGCAGGTACATCTCCGTCAGTCTTTCCAACCCTTCCAGGTCAACTTCGTTATTTTTGGTGAACGGGGTAAGCATGACGGGCCACAGCCCATCGGGTAAGTTTTCGGTTACTGACATGCTATTCGGTTAATAAAACGTAGAAGATTACCGGGTACTATACCCTAAGCAGTAGTACCCGGTATACTACCTTTCAGGCTATTCGGGCGGCTGGATTTTTTAGGTACTTTCCCAACGGTGATCCGATTTATAGCCGCAGAAGGGTACTTTTTGCATCATGAAATTTTATAACTATTTAATTAGTTTTATAACTAATATTTTAACTATATTTACCCAAACAACCACCACTCACCACCGTACTAATCGGCTATGCTACGTAACTATCTGAAAATTGCCCTGCGAAACCTGCTCAAGCAAAGGTACATTTCCCTGATTATGGTGGTTGGGCTGGCCGCCAGCATGACGGCCTTTCTGCTGATAACCCGTTTTGTATTTTATGAACTGAGCTACGACGCTTTCCACGAAAATGCGGAGAACATTTACCGAATCCGACTGGATGATTATAAAAACGGGGTACTGACCAACAGCAGTGCCATTAGCTACTATGCCGAAGCTCCGGCTATAATGGAGGCTTTTCCGGAGGTACAGGATTTTGTGCGGCTGCACGAAGCCGACGGCATGGTCAGCTACCAGAACAGGGTAGGGGAAGTAGTTAGTTACCACGAGAAAAAAGCGTTTTACACCGATTCCTCTTTTTTTAACGTGTTTTCATTCCCCCTGATAAAGGGCTCGGCGGATCGGGTGTTGCGTCGGCCGGAGTCGGTGGTTATATCGCAATCCATGGCGCAGAAGTACTTTGGCCGGGAAGACCCCCTCGGTAAAACCCTGACGTTAAGTTCAAACTGGGAAGGAGGTACCTATGTGGTAGAGGGGGTATTTGCTGATTCTCCTTCCAATAGCCATTTTCATTTCGATTTTCTTTTTTCCATCCGTAATCTGCTCACCAACGACCAATTTGCCAACGGTGGCTGGTACTGGACCAACTTCTATACCTACCTGCTTCTCAAGCCCGGTACCTCCGCGGAGTCCCTGGAAAACCGGCTACCCGGCCTTGTCGAAAAGCACATTGGGAAAATGCTGAGAAAGTACCAGGTAGAGCAAAAATTCATTTTGCAACCCCTTCGGGACATTCACCTCTACTCCCGAATGCCTTCTGAAATTGAACCCAACGGGAAAATAGAGACCGTATACATCCTGGGGCTGGTGTCCCTGCTCATCCTGGCCATTGGTTGGTTAAATTACATTAACCTTTCCACCGCCCTGGGTATTGAACGAACCAAAGAAGTAGGCATCCGGAAAGCCCTGGGGTCGGGTCGGCGGCAGCTGGTCCGGCAGTTTTTATTTGAATCCTTTGTGGTCAATGTCAGCTCGCTCCTACTCGCCGCCGTCCTGTTCGTCCTGGTACTTGCCGCCTTTGACAGTTGGGCCCAAAGCCAAATCGGCTACACGCTGTTTCAGCGGCCCCTGTTTTGGGCAGTTGCCCTTACAACCTTTGGCCTGGGTTTCTTTCTGTCCGGCTTTTATCCCGCTTTTATACTTTCTTCCTATAAGCCCATTGCCGTGCTGAAAGGGCGTATTTCCCGGCAGATTGGGGGCGAATTGCTCCGCAAGGGTCTGGTGGTGTTTCAATTTACCGCTTCGGTAGCCCTGATTATAGCTACCATCGTGATAAATCAGCAGCTCAACTTTATGCAGAACCAGGATCTGGGCATGAACATTGAGCAGAAACTGGTAGTGAAAGCTCCCAAGGTCTTGCGGTCGGAAAGTTTTATGAACGAGCTGGCCCTGTTTAAGGAAAGGGTAGGAGGGAAGGTGGGGGTCAAAAACGTTACGGCTTCCTCGGAAATACCCGGCCAGGAAATTTTCTGGACCCAGGAGCTCCAGCGGTTTCAGGATACCGGTGACGGTTATAAACTGTGCAGTGTTCTGGCGGTAGATGAGGATTTTATTTCAGCCTACGAAATAAAAGTACTGGCGGGCCGCGACTTCTATAAAAATATAATGCTTGACGACGGTGCCGTTATTATTAACCAAACGGCACTGCGTGCCTTCGGCTTTCCTACGCCCGAAAGTGCCATCAATCAGGAAATTGGCGATGTAATTCCTAAGAAAATTGTGGGAGTCGTGCAGGACTTTCACCAGCAATCCCTGAAAATGGCGAATGGACCCATTCTGTTTTACCATATCCCCTGGAATAGCAACTACCTGACCATCACCTTACAAGGGAAAAGCCTATCAAGTACCCTACCCGCCATTGAAGCTACCTACCAGGAAGTATATCCGGGCAATGCGTTTGAATCTTTTTTCCTGGATGACCACTTCCAGCAGCAGTACGAGTCGGAGGAGCGGCTGGCTGGGCTATTCAGTTGGTTCTCGCTGCTAGCCGTAGGTATAGCTTGCCTGGGGCTGTTGGGACTGGCCATGTACACGGCCAAAAATCGTACGAAAGAAATCGGGATTCGGAAAGTGCTGGGTGCCAGTGTTACCAGTATTGTCGTGTTGCTGTCAAAGGATTTTCTCCGACCCGTCGGCCTGGCCGTTGTCCTGGCTACCTGCCTGGCGTGGTACGCCATGGACCGCTGGTTGCAGGACTTTGCTCACCGGATTGACCTGGCCTGGTGGGTGTTTGCTTTAGCGGGTACATTGGCGGTTGGCATTGCCTTGCTAACCGTCAGCTTTCACAGCATCAGGGCAGCCCTGATGAATCCGGTAAAAAATTTACGGTCTGAATAGGTACTGATTTGACTTAAAGCTTAATGAAGATTTTTTTCCGGTAAAGAATATAAGCCGGGATAAAATTGATACCCACAAAAATAAGCGCAAAAATCAGGCTCGCTAACCTGGGGGCCACGCCCGACTGGATGAGTGTCGCTACAAAATGTTCGTTTAAGGTAGAAGTACCCACAGGTACCTGATAAAAAGGAATGGAGAGGATATCACCCAGCACGTAAACTGTTATGGCATTGGCTCCAAAGATAACACCTGCCTGCATTCCTTTACGGCGCTGAAGAATATCGACCAGGAAGTACATGGCCCCCAGCAGCAGGGCCGCCAAGCCGGAGGTTACCAGTACAAAGGAGCTGGTCCAGAGGTTTTCATTGACCGGAAAAATAAGCCCCCAGAAGTAGCCAACCGCGGCCGTCAATAGCCCGGCGGTCATCAGGTAATTCACTTTTTCGTTCCGGCTGTACTTACTAAGCAGCAGCTTTCCCGCCAGTAATCCGGTTATGCCCGTCCCGATGGAAGGCCAAGTACTCAGAATCCCCTCCGGGTCCCAGGTACCCTGCCACATTTTTCCGGGCAGGTACTGGGCATCTACCCAGGCCGCCAGGTTCACACCCGGTTCCAGCATTACCCGCCCCGTACCGGGGGTAGGTATCAGCGTCATGGCCAGCCAATAGGTAACCAGAATCACCGCCGCCAGAACGGCCTGGGTTTTCCAGGTACTATGCAGGAACAGCAGCGCACAAACCAAAAACACTATCGCAATACGGTGGAGGGTACCGGTCCACCTTAGTTCGGCAAAATCAAAGTTGGGCAGCAGGTTCAGGAACATACCCACGGCAAATATCTTCACCGAACGTACCAGTATTTTTCTGTGTAAGCCACTGTCAGCTACACCGGCTTCTATTTTTCCGGAATACGCCAGCGCAATGGATACCCCCACAATAAACAAGAAAAAAGGAGCTATAAGGTCAGTGAAGGTGAGACCGTTCCAGACCGTATGTCTCAATGTAGGATAAACGTGGTCGCCGTGGCCCGGGAAATTTACCATGATCATGGCCGCAATGGTAAACCCACGGAGGACATCCAGTGAAATTAATCGGCTTGCGGAGGGCTCCATCGAAAAAGTTATTGATATTTATTGAAAAAATAGTAGTTTAAATACTGATTTCAGTACTGTAAAGACTACTTAACTAGGCAGATCATGCTAAAAAATATATACTATTCCCTACTCCTGATGGGCGTACAGTTTTTGACCGGGTGTTTGTCGTCCGGAAAAACCGCCTCCGAGACCGAACCGCACATTACTGTCACCTGGGAGCTGGTCAGTAATCTGACCCCGAAGAAAGATGGATTCGAGGCTATGTTTATTCTGACGAATAATAGCAAATTATCCCTGGATGACAAAAACTGGGCCTTATTTTTCAATATGGCCCCCCGGCCCATCTCCGAAAATTCCACTTCTCAGCCGGCCATTATTCAACATATTAACGGGGACTGGTATAAGCTAATACCCGAAAAGGGCTTTAAACTGGAACCGGGTGCCAAGATCGAAATCCGGTACATGGGTACCGAAGGGGTCATCAAGGAAACCGATGCTCCCACGGGTCTTTACTTTGTGTTTTATGGGAAAAAGGAGCAAATCGTGCAGGTGGATGATTATTCCATCCGGCCCTTTACCCGAACCGAACAGGTACGCCGCAGCGTGGATGATGAGGAGCCGCTGCCTTCGCCGGCGCAAACCTACCGCGACAACCTGGGCATGAG